>NZ_CP028923.1:1180000-1488181 GCF_005166025.1 Mangrovivirga cuniculi | reverse complement strand
GAGCCTGGGTACTGACAATGGTTTTGGCTACTCGTGGATCGACAGTGATGAGGCAGGAGGACCAGTGTATAACTTCAATGACATTACCTCCACTGGTACAGAAATAACTGATGCATTAGGAGGAGATGGCTCAACTGAGGTATCCTTGTCTTTCCCTTTTGAATTTTATGGCGAAGAACAGAATTCAGTCTTTATCAATGCTAATGGATTTTTAGCTTTTACCCCTCCTGCTGCTCCAACGTGGTTAAACACCCAAATTCCTGTTGATGATAATGTAAACAATGTAATTGCAGGGTTCTGGAATGATCTGGAACCTCAGGAGTTTGATGGAGCCGTTCATTTCCAGGATTTTGGAGATCACTTTATAGTTCAGTGGACACAGGTAACTGAATTTTTTGGCACCGCTGAAGAATATGTTACATTCCAAATAGTATTATATGATGACGGAAATATCGATGTGTTCTATGAAGATGTTTTAACAGCATCTTTTGTGAATACCGCAACCATAGGAATAGAAAACGCAGATGGTTCTGATGGGGCACAAGTGGCCTTTAATACAGATTATGTAGAAAATGGACTCGCATTAAGATTTGTAAAACCAGATGTAGTTCTCACGCCATTTATTTCAAATGTTACACCACTAAGCGGAGTTGTACCGGCTGGAGGATCTAAACAAATAGATGTGACCCTGGATGCGACAGATCTAAATGATGGAGTGTATTTTGATGAATTGTTCTTATCAAGCAATGCTCCTTCTGAAGAAAACAATACGGCATTATTCGAATTAACAGTAATTGGATTCCCGGAGATCTCTCTGGAGCCCGATAGCCTGAATTTCGATTCACTATTTGTTGGTCTTAGCAGTGAGGCATCTTTCCTGATTACAAACACAGGAAGCAAAACCCTGGAAGTCGCTAGTTTAACAAACTCAAATAGTGATTTCGTTATCGATGAAACCGGCCCGATTTCTTTACAGCCTGATGAATCGAGGATCGTTAATGTTACTTTCACTCCAACATCATTTGGTTTAATAGCTAATGAAGTGATTATTGAAAGTGATGATGCATTTGGCAATACTACGTCAACGGTATATTTATCGGGAATAGGAGTTGATCCACCGGTTATCAGTCTGGATCCTGATTCGATAGCTTTATCAGTTTTTAAAACAGATTCGATCAGCTCGACTGTTAATGTTTCAAACGCAGGTAATTTCCCATTAACTTATACCCTGTCAACACCACCGTTTGGCAAAGCTGAAAACGACCTGGTTTCAAAGGGTTATGAAAAACTTGAGTTTGAAAAGATCCTTAGTAAAGAATCTGAGGATACACGTGTAGGCCCAACCTTCCTTAATGCAAGTGGCGGACCAGGTACATTTGGATATACATGGGTAGATAATAACAGTGGCGGACCGGCTTACGATTATATGGATATTTCTTCAACCGGTACTCCTGCAGATGTAGGCGGAGATGGAGACGTTACCGTTCCCCTTCCTTTTGATTTTAATTTCTTCGGAAATGATCAAAGTGAAGTAACAATCGGGGCAAACGGATTTCTTACTTTCGGACCAATTGTTGGAAACAATTTCACAAATCAGCAAATTCCGGATGTAACTAATCCAAATAATTTTATTGCACCATTATGGGATGATCTTGAGCCACAAAATGGAACGGGAGTGTTCTATCATGGAACTTCTGAATACTTTATCGTGCAGTATGAAGAAGTTCCCGGATTTGGATTCCCTCCGTTTTTACCAATTCCTGATCCGGTTAGCTTCCAGGTAATTCTATTCCCTGATGGTTCGTTTAAATTTCAATACAAAAATGTTGAATCGACCATTGCCACAAGTAGTACAGTTGGCATAGAAGGACCAATGGGTATGAACGGTCTTCAAGTGATATTTAATAAT
Source organism: Mangrovivirga cuniculi (assembly GCF_005166025.1). Taxonomy (NCBI): domain Bacteria; kingdom Pseudomonadati; phylum Bacteroidota; class Cytophagia; order Cytophagales; family Mangrovivirgaceae; genus Mangrovivirga; species Mangrovivirga cuniculi. The sequence continues at coordinate 1,486,272 of NZ_CP028923.1, read as the reverse complement.
GAATATTTAACTAATGAACTGGCTGTTACATTTACACCTCCCGTTGGCGGAACAGTACAGCCCGGTGAAACGGATGAAGTATCAGTAACATTCTTCACAGATGAATTGGAAGCTGACTCAACTTATTTCGGAGATATAACTGTAAGAAGTAATGATCCGATAACTCCAATTGAAACTATTCCTGTTGCATTGACCGTTTTACCTATTCCGGAGGTAATCAGCTTTACTTTGATCAACGCTGATTTACAAGAAGAAATCGGTCCTCTGTCTGAGGGAGATGTTCTTAACCTGGATAATTTCCGTAAAAATAAATTCAGTATTGTCGCGGAAGTAAACGGCGAAAATGTGGGAAGTGTAGTATTTGATTTTAATGATCAGGATGCCTTCCAAACAGAAAATTTTGCTCCGTATTCTTTGAATGGTGATTTTAGTAACGGCAATAAATTTTACCCGGTGGAATTCCCATTAGGTATAAATACAGTTACAGCCACACCATTTACTCAAAGAAACGGCAATGGATTTAAAGGGATGCCACTTACTGTTAACTTTGAAGTTATCAATAACAATTCTTCCGAATGTTATGGTGAATCTGTTTTATCTTATAATCCAGGGCAAAGGAAAAATGGCAGAGATTTACCAGAATCGAGATCTAATCCAGAGCAAGCTTTGGGAGAACCACAGGAAAATGACAATTTCAATTTCGTTTCTCTAGGATTTGGTGGATCGATAGAAATTGCACTGGGATGTGAAGTAATGGATCGGGAAGGAGATGATTTGCTGATCGTTGAAACTTCTTTCAGAGATAGTAATTCAGCATGCTCGAGTTATCCTGAAAAAGCCAGGATCGAAGCATCAGAAAACGGAATTGACTGGTTCGTTGTTGCAGAAGAAATATGCAAAGATGGAGCTGTTGATCTCGCTGATGGTGGACTCGAAAGAGCAAGCTACATTCGTATCACAGACATTTCGGACGCTGCAGATTTCAGAGGTGGAAATGCTGACGGCTACGATCTGGATGGCATTATAGTAATCAACAAATTATCTGCTGATGCCAGAGAACAGCTTATAGTTAAGCTCGAGGATGCTGAAAACCTGGTTACTAATGAAGAAGATTTTGATATCAGAGTTTATCCTGTTCCGGCACAAAACTTTATCAAATTAAACTTCAAAGGAACTGGCGAAAGATACCATACAGAAATATATAATCTAAATGGTGAGAATGTTCTGACTTCAGATCTTAGCAATATTTCAGGTAACAGAACCAACGCTTTGAGTGTTGAAACTTTAAGACCGGGAATTTATATACTAAGGTTGATTTCAGAATCAGGAATGATAATCACTCAGAAAAAGATAATAAAACAATAATTATTGATTTCATTCTTTATTATAAAAAAGGCTAGCGATTAAATCGCTGGCCTTTTTTTACATTAATTTACCTTTGTATTTTCTTTAATATATCAAGAACTCTACTGATTAGGGCTGTTACTTCTTTCGCTTCTGTTGTCGTTTTGAAATTTAATCCTTGCCAATGCCGCTTTCCTACCAAGGTAATTACTAATCATCATTTCATTTTCACTTATTTGCTGGCATCCATTAGGGACCAACATCATATCAACTTCTTTTGATCGATATAAAATATGCTCAGTTTTATTTCCATCCGTATCATATTCTATTAGCGCAGCACATTGATTATTACTAAACAGCAATTTGGGGCTTTCTTCCTGACCGGCATCCAAACGATCACATGCTGTATTGTAAATAAAGAATACTTTACCATTTACACTAGCCATGTCATAAGATGAATAGAAAAATCCTGTTTTCAGCTTAAAAATATGATCAGTCCAATTTATATTTCCCTCAGGATCTATGTTAACCAGTAATATGTTTCCAAAATTATACTCAGTTCGAGTGGTTGAACCTCCGTTCATACCAGGTTCATAGGTTTGGGTGGCATAAAATTCTTCAGCTACCAGCAAGATACTTCCGTCATTTTTGACCATCATATGATCTATATAAAAATTATCCAGCTCGATATTTTTACCTTTGGCAATTTTTCGATCTATTCTTTTTTGCCCTTTTTCACTTGAAATTTCTTTCAGATGCTGAACTATGAAGTCTTCATATGATTTTACTTCTACTTTTTTGGTCTTAGAATCAACTCTTAAGAAGTATATACCCTTTACATTCACTTCCTCTTCTTCAGAATAAAAACCTGCACAAAGAATATTTTCATTCTCGTCAAACCTGATAGTCAGGTTATTCAAAAACTTATCTTTTAATTCAATATTATATTCTTTCTTTATTTTACCTCTTTGGTAAAAGCTTAATAGCTTGAAGCCATAATTTACTTTTCCATTCTTTTTCCCTTTTGCCTTGCCCATCCAGTTTTTAGAATCATATAACTTTCCAAGCACATGTGCATTGCCAGAGTTATCTAACTTTACACTTTCTACCTGGTAGAGATCCGGGTCATATGGCAATTCAATTTTCTCAGACCATAATTCATTTAAATCCTTATTATAAACCGATAGGATAAACTCGTTAGCTTCTTTATCCTCTGACAGAACTTTATTGTAAACCAGGACTTTGGAACTATCATCAGATATTTCTACATGAAACTCTGTTCTGTCCCAACTACTGCTATTAAAATCTACCTCCGCAAGTACTTTACCTTCGGGTTGAGGAACTAAGGTACTCTTATTCAATTTCTTAGCTACCAGAACTTGTTTGTCAGTTTTGGTGTTTTCATAACTTAAGAAAAAATAAATATCGTCACCAAGCTGAATGATTTTCTTTAAATCTGAACGATATTTTTCAACTTTTAATTTTACTTCCTCTTCCTTGATCGTTCTTAATTTAGAATCAACTTTGACAATTGTATATTTAGAACTGGGAAAATAAACCTGTTTTGTTTCTTTAATCGACATATTAGACATTATGGCGATCATGTTTTCTCCTTCATAACCTATTACCCCTCTGTAAGCCAATCCTCTCTTAACCTTTGAAGATGTTCCCCATTGCACATCAGCTATTTCTGTATTTTGGCTGTATGTGTTAAAAAATGCTATCAATAAAGTGATAGTGATTAATTTCCATTTCATAACTTAAAAAAATAGTTGTGATATAAATAAATTCCCTCACCGGATTTTGATTAAAAATCCGAATGAATACAAAGCTAGATATTAAAAAAGAAAAATCAATTATCTAATCTGAATTAAATGTTTAGCAATTAATACAATAAAGCAAAAATCTATTCTTTTTAAATTGTACTTATAGAATAAATTTTATAATTTATATAACACCATTTAAAGAATAAGATAAGCAAACAAAGCTTACCCAACCTCGATATCCAGTTATATTAATTATCAATCATTATCAAAACTACCAGTTATGAAAGCAGTGAGACTTCTCCCCTTTCTTGTAGCAATATTCGCTATAAGTTTCATGAATGCACAGCCCCCGAAGCTCCGGTTAAAAACCATACACACAAGTATCACGGAGATAAACTTGAGGATCCATATCACTATATGGAAAAAACCGATAAACCTGAGTTTGTAGAATGGTTAAAAGCTCAAAATACCTATGCCAGGAACGTTTTAAACTCCATATCAGGTAGAAATGACTTACAAAATAAGTTAATGGAACTTGAAAACAGGCAAAAAGCTCGGTTATCGTACGTAAACATTACTGAAAACGATAAATATTTTTATGTAAAAAGAACAGCAGATGAAGAAATCGGAAAGCTCTATATGCGAGATAACATATCCGGTACCGAACAACTACTATTTGACCCGCAAAACTACCAGGCGGCAGAAAACAAAAATTATGTTATTACCGGGGTTTATCCAAGCGATAATGCTGAGAAAGTTGCTTTTGAAGTCGCTCCTAATGGATCAGAAAATGCACACCTACTCATTATGGATGTTGATTCAAAAAACATTCATTCGGAATTGATCGACAGGGTATGGTTTGCAACTGTATCATGGCTACCCGATGCAAATCATTTTCTATACAACAGGCTTAACTCATCCGATCTGAATGATGAAGAAAGAGAACTTAACAGCAAAAACTTTTTACATAAAGTAGGAACAGATCCAAATGAGGATAAACAAATATTATCAACTGAAAACAATCCGGATCTTGGAATAAAGGCAGAGGAATTTCCTTTAGTCTATTACGATAAGCATTCTGACAAATTGTATGGGTTAACCGTTACTGTTGACAAATATCTTACTATGTATATGGCCGATGCTGACGAACTAACTAACGAAAACATCAACTGGCAAAAGATTTTTGATAAGGAACACGAGGTAATGGATTTTGAAACCGATGAACAATTCATCTATTTCACGACCTCAAAAGATGCTCCTAATTATAAGGTAATGAGGATGCCGGTAAATAACCCTGATTTTGCAACAGCCAAAACAGTAATTCCTGAAAATAAAAATGAGGTATTAAAAGATTTTGACTTATCTAATAAGGGCATTTTCTATACCACGAGAAAAAATGGAGTACAGTCAAAGCTTTATCATATATCTGAAAATAGTGAAAACCCAAATCATATTGATTTACCGTTTATTGCCGGAAATGTCAATGTTATGACTAAGGGCCATAACTATGATGACATTTGGGTAAGATTGAATGGCTGGACTTCAGATTACAGAAGATTTAAATATAACCCGGATGATAATTCATTTAAGGTTGAAGAACTAACCGAAAGACCCGAATATCCGGAGTTTGCAAATTTAGTAGTAGAAGAGGTGATGGTTCCGTCCCATGATGGAACGATGGTGCCACTTTCTTTAATCTATAAAAGAGGACTGGAAAGAAATGGAGATAATCCGGTATTGATGTTAGGATACGGATCTTATGGTGCGTCTATTAACCCATTTTTCAATCCTAAAGCCTTAATGTGGACAGCCGAAGACGGAATATTTGCCGTAGCCCATGTCCGTGGTGGTGGTGAACTTGGAGAGAAATGGCACCGTGCAGGCTATAAATCTACAAAACCCAATACCTGGAAAGATTTCATTGCCTGTGCAGAATATCTGCATTCAGAAAATTATTCTTCACCACAAAAAACAGCCATTTTCGGAGGAAGTGCCGGTGGTATATTGATCGGTAGAGCGATGACTGAAAGACCGGATCTTTTTGCAGCTGCAATCCCGGTTGTTGGTTGTATGAACCCTGTCAGAATGGAAAATTCACCAAATGGCCCGGTTAATATACCTGAATTTGGTAGCACTGAAAATCCTGAGGAATATAAAGCCTTGCTGGAAATGGACGCCTACCATCACCTGGAAGATGGCAGAGCCTATCCTGCCACATTAATAACTGCTGGATATAACGATCCCAGAGTAGCGGTATGGCAACCGGCTAAGTATGCAGCCAAACTTCAGTCATATAATTCCTCTAATAATCCGATATTATTTACAGTTGATTTCGAAGGAGGCCATGGTGTCGGAGATACTAAAAGTCAGCAAATAAGAGAGATGGCTGATATCCTTAGTTTCAGTTTATGGCAAACAGGAAATCCGGCATATACTGCGAACATTATTAATATGAGAGACAGATAGAAAATGAATTAGTTAAAATTAAAAACCCGGCGCTTGCCGGGTTTTTTACTAGCTGGTTAATTATTTCTTAAGCCTTATCTACCGCTTTTGCAGCTCTTATTCCAGATCTCAGAGCACCTTCCATAGTACTTCTAAGAACTGTGGTATGCTCTCCGGCAAAATGGATCCTGCCTTCAGGTTTTTGAAGATCAGCGAGATATTTAGATATATCACCCGGACCGGCCCATGAAGGTCCTCCTAAAGAGTAAGGGTCATAAGTCCAGTCTTTCACTGCACCGCCTTCATAATGATTCTTTAATCCGGGGTGAACTGCATTAAGCGTATTAATTGTATGATTAATTATTTCCTCTTTATCCTTTTTACCCCACTTAATTGATTCATCACCGTCCATATAAGCTTCCATAATGCACCTGTCATTCGCTCCAAATGACTTATATGTCGGATGGGTATATACAAAAGTAGATTTATCAGTATAAGCCATACTACCCAGTCCTTCTGATTTCCAATAAGCACTACCTACCTGGGCATATCCCCTGGTAACTTTCAGATAAGGATAATTTTCAATAGCATTTTTCTTGCCCGCTGATAGTCCCGGTTCAAAATTCACTTTCTGCATCACCGGACAAGGCAGGGTACAAATAACATGATGACCATCAAATGACATCGAATTATTATGTCTCATTCCTTCTACTGTAACACCATCATTATTATAAGCGATTTTCTTTACTTCAACACCATAGTGGATCTTACCACTAAGATCTGCAGCCATTTTTCCTGGCAATACATCGTTTCCTCCATTTATTATGAAAGGGGCTCCCTGCATAAACAGTCCAAAATCTGACTTGGCAACAGCCAGCATAGATGTTTTTTCTGGAGCTGTGGCATAATATTGTGTTGTTTTTAACAGATCAATAGCCCCTTTACTAGCTCCTTGTTTCTTAAGGTATTGTTCTACGGATATTTTATCGAGGGCTATCACTTCAGGATCACTCCAGTTATTCGGGTTATTTATATCTGGCGGAAGTGTATCAATTATATATTTCTTTACTAAACCCATAGCTCCTAATTCAGCTTCTTCGGGCCTGATATCAAAGGGCAACACCTCCAGGTTATCACTTGAAACCATTCGTTTACCGGCCAGGTAATAAGCAGTTCCTCCAACAGGGAATTGAACTGGTTCCTTCTTTAATCCCAGCTCTGAAATTAATTGGTTAGCGGTGGAATATGCCTCAGAAAACATATATCCTCCTGCTTCTGCATTTAATCCGTCAGCAAATGGTTGTCTGAGAGTTTTTACTCTACCTCCGGAAACTGATCTGGCTTCCAGAACAGTAACGTCATGGCCAGCTTTATTTAATTCCCTGGCAGCAGCTAATCCGGATAATCCGGCACCTATAATAATAACTTTTTTTGGTGATGTGGTTCGTCCCTTAATAGATGATTCAGCTTCTAAATTAAAAGGAACCATCGAAAATGTGGTAAATGCTGTAATTCCAGAAGACAACTTTATTAAAAAATCCCTCCTGGATTTACTATTGGGTCGATAAAATGACATTGATAGATATTATTTAGTTAAAATTTCCTTTACAGTCGGATTTAGTCTGGCCTTATTTTTAAAATACAAAATAAATGCCATATAGTGCAAATAATATCAAAGGTTAAAATTCTGGAAATGAACCTGTAAGGAATTAATTTGGATATTCTGATATGTTTTTACCGAGAACAAAATCGCGATGCCCTTCCAAAATGCCATCCTGATCAGCATCAGTTAATTGCAATATGCCGTCTGACCCGCACCTTGGATTTTTATTGTTTTTCATTTCGGAAGTTAAATGAGGATCATCGGAGAAAAAATAAGATCCAACCCAGTAATACTTTCCGTCTGGTTCCAGAATTATCGGATGGATGTGAGCAGGTGTTTTCCTGTTTGGATAATGGCCTGGTTTTAACGTATAAAATTCATAATGCCCTTCACTATCAGTCTTAACCCAGCCACGGATATAGCCATGTCTTTTTTCCCAGCCTTCAGAACTTGGTTTTGGTTCATAAATTCCTTTCTGATTGGTATGATATACATACATTACTACATCGCTTGCCGGTGTTTCTCCGTCTTGTTCATAAATCGTACCTGAAATTTTAATCTTGGTTCCTTCATTTTCAAACCCCGGAAGTGTATCTGTCGCATTTAATGGTCTGCCATTAAATTCAAAAACAGCTTCGCATCCTTCACAATTTCCAATAAGCGTCCGGGTGGTATTATTATCATCCGATTCCTGACCTGAACAGGAAAGAATGGTAAAAATCACTAATGCAAGACTTAGAATGCGATCCATATTTCGAACAGTTTTATAGATGAAGTCTTAAAATCGAAGATATCTTTCTAATAAAGACCACTATAAATTTAACGTAATTAAATACGGAGTGGATGTTAAAATAAGTTAATATTATAATATAATACCCGGATTCTACCGGGTATTATATCTGAAATAACTTCTGAATTAGATTATTATTGAAGTTTAAAAGTAATTGGAAGTTTATATTTAGCATTCACCGGATCTCCGTTTTTCATACCGGCCTGCCACTTGGGCATCTCGCTAATCACTCTTTTCGCTTCCTCTCTTAATGCTTCATTTTCAGGTCCACTTTCAATCACAGGATTAACTATATTTCCCTCTTTATCAATTATAAAAGAAACAACCATGGTTCCTTCAACATTATCTCTTCTTGCTGAAGAAGGGTAAGTAATGTTCTTAGCTATCCATTTATCCATTTCTTCTTCACCTCCCATATACGTTGGTTTGATATCCATCACATTATGAATAACCATTCCATCTTCATTAGTGTAGTAGTCGGAATCTTCCTTATTAACCAATTGTGGATCTCCAACATTAGCAACAGACCCATCTGCATTGGCGCTTTCCATTGGATCTACATCTTCTTCCGTATGAGGTTCGGATAGTGGTTCTTCAGTCATTGGAGGATCAGGCATGGTCTCCATGGGAACATCTTCGTTAATCATATCATCCGAATCTTCGTCAGATGATTCACTGCTTCCGCAACTAATAGCAAATAACGCCACCAGCATCAAAGTCAATATATTTTTAGTCATAAGTGTTTAGTTGTTTGGTTAATTAAAAGTTAAATAATTTACACCTATAAGACAATAAATTGGTTTTATAATTAAGTTATCTGTTAGTATTTCAAAATAAACTCCTGCAGATTTTCCGAACGTTCCAGGGTAAGTTTTTTCCTTAAACGATATCTTGCTATCTCAACACCTCTAACTGAAATATTTAATAAATGTGCTATTTCTTTTGTGGAAAGGTTCATTCTCAAATAGGCACTAAGCTTCATTTCCTGTGGTGTTAACTTTGGATAGTTATCTTTTAATCTCTTTGTAAAATCGCCGTGGACCTGGTCAAAATGTATTGCGAAATGTTCCCAATCATCATCTGAAGCAATATTTTTTTCAATATTGACCATAATCTTATTGAGTTCTTTCTTTACCTCCTGGTTTTTGCTCCGCTTTATTATGGAACTGATATTATGCTTAATACTATTTATAAAGCTATTCTTGTTGAGAAGGTGCATGGTAGAAGTAGCCAGTTCCTGATTTTTACTTTCTACCTCCGCCTTTAATTTTTCACTTTTCAATTTCTCTAACATTTCTTCAGAAGAACGCAGTTGGGATTCTTTCTGGTTTATTTCCCTTTCCTGGGTTAATTCCATTAAGCGCTTTTCTTTTTTATGCCTGCTATCGACAAAATAAAAGGTACTGGCAATGATAAACAAAAGTAAAAATGCCCCTCCTATATATGCTAAAGTGGTCCTGTACCAGGGAGCAACTATCACAAAACTATATGAATCAACCTCACTTATCTGATCATAAATATTTATTGCCCTCACTTTAAAGGTATATGACCCTTCCCGCAAATTAGTGTATTCCTTAACATTAGTTTCTGACCAGCTACTCCAGTCCTCGTCATAATTTTCTAGTTTATACTGGTACCTGGTATATTTTGAACCTTGATAAAACGGGGCACTATATTCAAATTTGATCGAATTTTTAGAATAATGATATTCAGGAATTTTTTCTTCGGGAATATCGGACAAAAGGTTTTCACCATTGTAATAATATCCGGAATAAATTACGCTGTCTTTTAACGTACTGGTATTGTAAACCTTCCTGATTAGTGCATCGAAAGAAGCATCAGACGGATCCCCTCCCTGCTTTGTATACATAATAAAACCTTCCTTTGCTCCGTAGAGTACCTGGTTGGAATTTAATATGGATAAATTTTGCAAATCATCATTTAACAAACCTTTTAGCCTGTTGAAAATTTTAGTGTTTTTTTCAAAAGTACCATTAGATTGCCTGAGAAGAACTCCGATTTCAGTAGAAGATAAATAGTAAATATTACCCATCGGGTCCTGTTCCATAAAGCTAATATTCGAATTCTCGTCAAAAAATTCGGAGAAATATTCATCAGGAGCGAATCGATCAGTTTTTTCATTATATGAATAAATAGTGGTTTCTGTTGAGAAGATCAACCGCCCATTTATTTTCCATACATTCACCAGGTAATTTGATGGTAAACCCTGCTCTATTCCATAAAATTTGACCTGTACAGAATCAAGCTCATCATGAATGTGTAATCTGTAAACTCCTTTGTAACCATGAGTCATCCAGATATAACCAGAGTCATCAACCTCCATTACCCTGGAAGATTCATCAAATCCTTTTAGTTTTCTAACAAACTTTAGTGACTTCCCCTCCCGTTTGAACAGAAGTAATCCCTTATAAGTTCCACAAATGATATATTCTGGGTGATCAGGCAATTCAACAAAGGTCCAGGCTCCCAAAACATCAGATATCTGCTCAACTTTTCTATCATTAATCAAAAACGTACCCAGGTGATGGCCCATTAAAAGATAATCGTCAATTTCTTTTATAGAGTAAACCTGACCTCGTGAATTTTCAACGAAAGTATAATTTTGAATCGTGGGATCTGTGATATTTTTTGAATAAAGACCATTATTGGTACCAAGATAAATTATGTCATCAACGGCCATGCCGTCATAGCCTGTTCCTGGAAGATTTGATTGCTCACTGATAAGAGTAAAGGGAACGGTTAATTCAATGACAGAAATTCCGTTATTATGCCCTACCCACAGGTTTCCATATATATCTTCAAAAAGTGAAAGAACAGTTCTGTTATTTAATCCATTTCCTTTATTCAGGTAAAATAGTATTTCACCATTCGAATCAGTGATATACAAACCCTTGTTTTGAGTTCCTATTGCCATATTTCCGGATGACAATCTAATTGCTGTATTCACAGAGGCGGAAGAAAATATTTCATGATTATTTTCATTCCATATTTTATATTTTGTCCCATCCCAGGTATATACTCCGTGGCTGTTAGTAAAAATAAGCAAGTGGTTATTTGCTATAGGGATAATGGAAGTGACAGCCTTTCCCTTAAAAAACTCTCCCTTTTCAAAAAGTTTAAGTTTTCCATTATCCAAATAAGTCAATCCATATTCGAGTTCATTAACAAATAAGCGGTTATTGACAAAATGAAAATTCTCAGGAGGATAGGTTGGTTCTATCACATCGATTAATTGTCCTTTTCCATTAAAAAGAAAAATTTGCCTGAAGGTGCAAAAATATAAATTCTCACCATCGTGAAATATTCGCCAGGCTTCATCAAAATTCCGATATTTTTCAGGAAGACTGTCAGCTAGAGAAATATATCGTTCGCCTTCCGGATTAGATGGGATTATGTAACCAAAATCTCCCTGGATGGCAACATAAATTTCACCTCCGGGACCAATGGTCACATCTCTCATTTTAGTTCCACCGGGTACGACATAGCGATTCCATGAATTGGCATCATATTCCAACAGCCCGAAATTATTAGCTACATATATAAGTCCCTCATTATTTTGAGTGATTGACCAGTTTTGTATTCCCCCTTCATAATCCTGAGTTGAGAAGTACCTGGTAAAAGGTAGTCCTTCCGCATTTTGAGCAATTGCGTTGAAAGAAAATAAAAATAATATTAAAAACAGGCTTCTCATTTTGAAAACAATCAATATCAGCTGGTCACATCAGATATCATGAAATTAAATTCAATAATATTCATTGATGTATTTAAACTGATTAAAATTGAAAAAGTTTGAACCCAAAAAAAGGCTTTTAAATGTAATAAACAAACATTTACACTTGAAATGATGAATAATTGTGAAATACACTTTTGATCAATGATGTAGTCTTGTTGTATCACAATTTTTTGATTCCGTAATAATAAAGAGTTATTTCAAACGATTGCAAAAAACGATTTGCTTTAACGATTTAAAATCAAACCCTAATAAACTTATGAAAAAAACACTACTCATTCAGTTGCTGTTTATGCTGCTGGCTGTATCATCGTATGCACAGCAGACAGTAAGCGGAACTGTAACTGACAGCGACGGGTTTCCGATCCCTGGTGTTAACGTCCTTGAAAAAGGAACGAATAACGGAACTGTAACCGATGTTGAAGGTAATTACAGTTTAACTTTACCTTCTGATGCAGTTTTGACCTACACATATATCGGTTTTACCCCACAGGAGGTGCCGGTTCAGAACCGAAGCACTATCGATATTACCATGATGGAAGACATAACTGCTTTAAATGAAGTAGTTGTCGTTGGTTATGGTACTACTACCAAGAAAGAACTGACAGGTGCTGTAGCATCCGTTAAAGGTGAAAACCTTGAGAAACTAAATGCGCCCCGAATTGAAAATGCACTGCAGGGTCAATTTGCCGGTGTAAACATTACTTCTAACTCAGGTTCGCCGGGTGGAGCTCAAAACATTAATATTCGTGGTGCATCTACCAATGGTAACGCTGCTCCCTTAGTTGTAGTTGACGGAATTATCTACGATGGTGGGCTATCAGCTTTAAACCCTTCTGATATCGAATCTATCGATGTTCTCAAAGATGCTACCGCAGGTATTTATGGTGTTCAGGCGGCAAACGGTGTGATTATGATCACCACTAAAAAAGGTGAGAAAAACCAGGCAGCCCGGGTATCATTTGATGCATATTATGGTGTGCAGGAAACTTCTAATAAGATTGACGTATTAAATGCTACTGAATACGCTATTCTTAAAAATGAGGCAGCTGCTGCAGCCGGAGACACTCCTCCATTTAATAATACCAATCTTGGAGAAGGCACTGATTGGCAGGATGAGGTCTTTGAAACAGCTCCGATCCAAAGCTATACAATGAGCGTTAGAGGAGGTACAAGTAAAAGTACTTACTCAATCGGTGGTACATATTTTGATCAGAAAGGTATTGTAGGAGGTGATAAATCTTCCTTCACCAGATATAATGGTCGTATAAACTTTTCTACTGACCTTGCTGATAACGTAACATTGGATAACATTCTTCTTTATACAAATGAAGAGAGGAAAACACTTCCTGAGAATGTAATCGGATCTGTACTATTTAATGCGCTAAATAACAGCCCCATCTTCGATGTATATGATGAAAACGGAAACTTTACCTATGCGGACGGTATTGGAGACGTGATCAACCCGATTGCTCAAATGTCTAATACATTTAATGAATCTAATACTAATAAGGTTACTGGTAAATTAGCATTAAACTGGGATATTAATGATGCATTCAGCGTAACTGGAAGAGCAGCATATAATTATGCAGATGTAAAATTCAGAGGCTTCAGTCCATTAGTATATTACGGAGCAGGAAAAGCACAGAATACAGCTCTTAATGCTGATTTGGAGCCTAATACTACAGAAATTGCTCCGGGAACCTCAATTCCCATTCCAAACAGTGTAACACAATCAGAATCAACTTTTTTTAACTACAATTTTGATGCTTTCCTTAATTATGAAGAAACATTCAATGATGTTCATAAAGTAAAAGGAACTGCAGGGGGATCTTTACAGGGTATTACATATAAATTTTTAACAGGCACAGCATATGATGTTCCTTACAATTCATGGGAGTTTGCGTATATTTCCGCTGCTGACCAAACTAACCTTTTAAACAACACAGGTGGTTATCAGGAACAAACATCTTTACTATCCTATTTCATTCGAGGAGAGTATGGTTATGATGAAAAGTATCTAATATCTGCACTTTTCAGACGTGATGGTTCATCTAAATTTGGTACTAATACACAAATAGGTTATTTCCCGACCTTTTCTGCTGCATGGGTGATTTCGGAAGAAGATTTCTTTAATAATAACTTCTTTGATTTCATGAAATTAAGAGCTTCTTACGGAACAGCAGGTAATGATAGGTCTCAATCTGCTTTTGCCTATAGAGGTTTATTAAATGGTGAAGGTGTTTATCCATTTAACGATCAATTGGTATCTGGAAGAGCTTTTGGTACTTTAGCAAACCCTGATTTGAAATGGGAGTCAACCTCACAATTAGACATTGGTTTAGATTTTGACATATTAAAAGGAGACCTTTCGGTATCATTAGACTATTATGTCAAAACAACTAACGACCTGATCTTCCAACCAGATGTATCAGCAATTAGTGGAGCCTATGGTGCAGGAAGTGCTCCTCCATTTATAAACGCTGGAGAAATTGTTAATAAAGGTTTTGAGTTAGCATTGAATTATAGAAAAATGATTACTGATGATGTTCGGATTAATGTTAATTATAACCTTTCCACAAATGATAATGAGGTAACGGCTCTACCAGAAGGTGTTGATTTTATCCCTAGTGGAGCATTCGGAGTAGGTGGAGTTAACCCAAGTAGAATGGAGGTAGGATTCCCTCTTGGATATTTCTTCGGATATCAAACAGAAGGAGTATTCCAAAACCAGGAAGAAATTGCCAACGCTCCTACGCAAGAAGGTGCACAACCAGGTGATCTTAGATTTAAGGACGTTAATGGTGATGGTGTAATCGATTTTAGTGGAAATACAGATAAAACGTTTATTGGCTCACCTCTTCCTGATTTCACAATGGGTCTTACATTAGGTGCTGAACTATATGGTTTTGATTTTTCTGCATTTCTTTATGCTCAGGTCGGAAACGAGATCTTGAGAAACTACGAAAGACAAACTCCTCTTGCAAACCTCATGTCATACCGTATCGACAGATGGACTGGAGAAGGTTCTTCAGATCAGCCTAGATTAACAAATGGACCTAACAGGAATAATGTAATATCTGATTTTTACTTAGAGGATGGATCTTACTTAAGATTAAAAAACATCCAGATCGGTTATTCTTTACCTAATAGAATTATTGAAAACATCGGTTTTGAGAGAGTGAGATTTTACGTATCAGCAAATAATTTATTTACTCTTACTGATTACATGGGATATGATCCGGATGTGAATTCTCCTAACCCTGTAGCTGCAGGTATTGATTACGGTTTCTATCCGCAAGCAAGAACTTACATGTTTGGAGTAAACCTAAATTTCTAAAAAAATGAAAACCTTTAATAAATTAACATTGATTTTTCTCACGATACTTACAATATCAGTAGGTTGTGAGGATTACATAGATGTAGAACCTACTGGGGTACAAGACACTGAAAACTTTTTCAGAAGCCCGCAGGATTATGAACAAGCATTAACTGCTGCTTATGATCTTCTTCAGACTTCCTATTTAAGTATCTGGATCGGAGAAATCGCATCAGACAATTCACTGGCAGGAGGCGAAAGCCCAACTGATACTGAAGGTCTGCACCAAATTGATAATATGAATCACGGTGGAGTAAATGCCGAACTGAGGGATATCATGCGATATAATTACGCTGGAATCACTCGGGTAAATTATATTTTCGAGAATCAGGATAATATTGAGTTCGAAGGAAAAGATCAAATCCTTGCTCAGGCACATTTCCTGAGAGCATATTACTACTTTGAATTAACAAAGTTCTTTGGTGGAATGCCTTTGATAATAGATCGAAGATTGGGTATCAATGAGATTAGTACAATTCAGAGATCATCAATTGAGGACATGTATAGTCAAATTGAATCTGATCTACAGGCCGCTGCAGAAGTACTGCCTTGGACGAATCCTGTGAAAGGAAGAATCACTAAAGGTGCTGCTCTGGCGCTTCTTGGACGTGCTTACCTTTACCAGGATAAATTTGAACAAGCTGCTACAGTTTTGCAACGTGTGATCGACGAGGGGCCTTATGATCTTTTTGATGATTACTCTACCATGTTCTTCCTTGAAAATGAGGATAACATCGAAACAGTTTTCAGTATTCAATATGTAGGCATTGAAGGTGGTAGCTACGGATGTTTTGTATGTCTTGAAGGCTTTGCAGCTCCAGGATTCCACGGCATCAGACAGTATGAAGGCCCACTTTACGGAGATGGCAACAGCTATAATGTTCCAACTGCAGACCTTTATAATTCTTATAATGTAGGAGATATCAGAAGAGATGCTTCTGTTCTGGATATTGAGGCTTTTGCTGCTGATAACGACGGAGTATCTTATGCAGAAGGATATCAGCACACAGGATATTTTAATAATAAATATATCAAGAGAGCAGATGAGCGTGGTGCTCCGGATGACGATTTAACAAGTCCGTTAAATCACCAGGTGATCAGATATGCAGATGTTTTATTAATGGCTGCAGAAGCCCTGGCAAGACAGGCATCTCCGGATGAAGCAACTGCTCTTGACTATTTAAATGAAGTTAGAGCCAGAGTTGACCTTGATCCGGTTTCTTCATCAGGACAAGATCTGATCAATGATATCTGGCAGGAAAGAAGATGGGAATTTGCGGGTGAAGGATTAAGATTCTTTGACCTGGTTAGAACCGGTCAGGCAGAAGCTGAAATTGATGGCTTCACACCGGGTAAACATGAATTATTCCCTATTCCACAAGTGGAGATCGATTTAGCAGGTGCAGGATGGGAACAAAACCCAAATTATTAAACCCAAATATTTTTAGATCATGAAAAAATTATTAAATATTTTCTTTGTAGCCACCCTGTTAATATTGGGTGGTTGTGAAGAGGAAGAGTACAGCTTAGGTACTCCTCCTACAGAACAAGATGCGCAATTTACTGCGGAGCAAGATGCTCAAGGTGAAAACTGGATCAATTTTTCAAGTTCTTCAGATGCTTTTCTAAAAGTTTGGGACTTCGGAAATGGTTCTAGTGCTGAAGGCGACCAGGTAACGGCATACTATCCATTTGCCGGTGAATATGAGGTTACCCTGACTGTATATGAAAAAGGAGGGTCTGTTTCCTCTTCTCAAATGATTACTATCGCAAACACAGACCCTGAGATCTGTAATGTTGAGGTATTATCACTGCTTACCGGTGGATGCGACATGCCTGAAGGAAAAACCTGGGTAATCGATGCCTCCAGAGGTGGACATTTTGGTGTTGGCCCAACTACTTCATATGTTCCTGAGTGGTATGCTGCAGGACCAAATGAAAAAGAGGGTGGTGGAATGTATGATGATGAATATACTTTTGTTCTTAACGAATCAGTATTCATTCAGGAAACCAATGGTGATATCTACCTTAATGCAGGGCAGGCGTCTAACTTCCCTGGTGCATATGAAAATCCTGATGTAGGTGATTTCACTGCTCCTTATACAGCACCTGAAAACATCAACTACTCAATTTTCGAAGGTCCGGAAGGATATACTAACATCAGTTTTAATAATGGTGGATTCATTGGGTACGCAACGGGTGTTAATTCATATCAGATAGTTTCTATCAGTGAAAATGAACTATTCCTTCGATTTAAGGATGCGACTAATCCTGATTTAAGATGGTATCACAGATTAATTCCTGCAGGAGTGACACCTATTTCTTCTGTATTTAATTATTCTGCGAATGGTTTAGAAGTTGCATTTACTAATGAATCACAAAATGCTACAGGTTATACCTGGGATTTTGGTGACGGAAATACAAGTACTGAAACAAATCCTGTTCATACTTATGCAGCTGAAGGCACGTATACGGTTACTCTAACTGCTACCGACGGAACAGATGAGGCTGTTTCAACACAAGAAATTGTTGTTTCAATCACTCCGGTTGCTCTTCCACTATCATTTGAGACATTTGAACCAGTATTTACTACATTTGGAAATAGTACCTATCAATATGTAGACAACCCTGATCAATCAGGTATTAATACAAGTGCAAGAGTTTTAGAAACTGTGCACGGAAATGAACCTTGGGCTGGATTATTTGTAGACCTGGATGAGCCAATCGACTTTAGTCAGTCAACTGAGATCTCTCTAAAAGTATGGGCTCCGGCAACCGGAACATTCAGATTTAAATTAGAAGACATTGCCAATAGCGATGATTTCATTGAAATTGATCAGGAAGTTCCTGTTGCCAATGAATGGGTTGAGCTTACTTTCGATGTATCTGCCGCTGTAGGAAAATCTTACGCAAGAATTGTGATATTCCCGGGATGGAATGTTGCAGACGCGGGTACTTTTTATGTCGATGACATTAAACAAAAAACAACTCTTCCACTAACTTTTGAAGGTGCTGAGCCAAACTGGGTAACTTTTGGTGGTAGTACATATCAATATGTGGATAATCCTGATGCTTCAGGTATAAACACCAGTGCAAGAGTACTGGAAACAACTCATGGAAACGAAACCTGGGCAGGGCTATTTGTTGACCTATCTGATCCAATCGATTTAACTGCTTCTACAACAATGACAGTAAAAGTCTGGGCTCCTACAACAGGAACGTTCAGGTTTAAGCTTGAGAATATTGCCAATAGTGACGATTTCATTGAGGTTGATGCTTCAGTTGATACAGCTAATCAATGGGTTGAATTGACTTTTGATGTTTCGGGAGCACCTGCTGGTCCTTATGCCCGTATCGTGATCTTCCCTGGCTGGGGTGTAGCTGACGCGGGAACATTCTATGTCGATGATATTGCTCAGCAATAAATCGTAGTTAATAAGAAGTTTTAAATAATAAACCGGTGGCGTAAAAGCCGCCGGTTATAATCCTTGACCTCATGAGAAAAATTTTAAGTCTGATACTAGTAAGTGTAACTTTATTGGCTTGTGAAGAAGATAGTAACGGACCTTCTGCTCAGCCACCATCAAATCTTGTTGTAACTGTTGATAAATCAAATATAACAGATGGCGTAATAAACGTTGAGGCAACAGCTGACATGGCTAATTTTTACCAATTCGATTTCGGCGATGGAAATGGCCTGGTAAGAGATGATGATGGTAAAATAACACATACATATGCCGAAAATGGAACCTATACACTTGAGGTAAGAGCAAATGCTACCTCTTCAGTTTATATTAATCATACGGAAGAAATTACAATAGAAAAAGGTGATGTTGTAATACCAGACGACGGTTACACTACTCCCCTTTCCTATGATGGATATACCCTAGTATGGCAGGATGAGTTTGATGGAACGACATTATCTTCAGACTGGACTCATGAGATCGGAACAGGATCTAATGGATGGGGTAATAATGAACTTCAATATTACCGCAGCCAAAACACAACAGTTGCAGATGGTTACCTGACTATTGAAGCCAGAGAAGAAAGTTTTAGTGGACAAAACTATACTTCTTCCAGAATTGTAACAATGAGTAATCAATCGTTCCAGTATGGAAGGATTGACATCAGAGCTTTGATGCCGGAAGGTCAGGGAATCTGGCCTGCTTTATGGATGCTCGGATCTAATTTTCCAACTGTGGGATGGCCCTCTTGTGGAGAAATTGACATCATGGAAATGGTCGGTGGTTCTGAAAATACTGTTCACGGCACTATCCATTGGGATCATGATGGTACTAAAGCTGATTATTCTGGTTCAAAAACTCTTACATCTGGCACTTTAGCTGATAAATTTCATGTGTTCAGTATCATATGGGACGAGACATCAATTAAATGGTATATTGATGATACCAAATATCACGAAGCAGATATCACACCTGCTCAACTAAGTGAATTCCATGAAAATTTCTTCTTCATTTTTAACGTGGCTGTTGGTGGAAACTGGCCGGGTAATCCGGACGCTTCTACCACTTTCCCACAGCAAATGATTGTAGACTACGTACGCGTTTTTCAGGCTAACTGATTACCAAGAGACAAATGAAATACAAACATATACTTATACTGGCTTTTATTGTAGTCGGTATTGTGGCAATGACTTATCTCACAACTGAGGACTCGGAAAAAGATAGTATTGCAAATAAAAAAATAGACAGTTTGCTGAATTTGATGACCCTCGAAGAAAAGATCGGTCAATTAAATCAATATTCTATAGGCCCTGACCTAACAGGCCCAGGAGCCAAAGAAGGCAATCAGCAAATCAGATATGAGCAACTTAAATCAGGACAGGTAGGTTCTGTATTGAACTTACTGGGTGCTGAACAAGCATACGAGACTCAGAAATTCGTGGTTGAAAACACGAGACTGGGTATTCCCTTAATTTTTGCCTTTGATGTGGTTCATGGTTATAAAACTATGTTCCCTCTTCCACTGGCTGAAAGTTCTTCCTGGGATCTTGACCTAATGGAAAGAACTGCAGCAATTGCCGCTAAAGAAGCCGCAGCTGCAGGAATACAGTGGACTTTTGCTCCAATGGTTGACATTAGCCGGGATGCCAGATGGGGACGAGTGATGGAAGGAGCCGGTGAAGACGCTTACCTCGGTAGCGAAATCGCTGTAGCAAGAGTTAATGGATTCCAGGGAAATGACCTGAGTGATATAAATACTATCGCCGCTTGTGCAAAACATTTTGCAGGATACGGGTTCGTAGAAAGCGGTAAAGATTATAATAATGTTTATTTAGGTAAGCATCAGCTATTGAACACTATTCTGCCGCCTTTCGAGGCGGCAGCTGATGCGAATGTTGCCACTTTTATGAATGCCTTTAATGATATTGATGGCATCCCTTCTACTGCTAATGAATTCTTATTGAGAGAACTGTTAAAAGGAGAATGGGATTATGATGGTGTCGTCGTTTCTGACTGGAACTCAATCGGTGAAATTGTTACCCATGGTGTAGCTGCAGATAAATACGAAGCTGCAGTAATGGCTCTAAATGCCGGTAGTGATATTGATATGGAAGCAACTGCATACATTGACAATCTTAAACAAGCTGTTGAAAACGGAGATGTCGAAGAAAAAGATATCGATGATGCTGTGCGAAGAGTTCTGAAATTAAAATATGACCTGGGTCTGTTTGATGATCCGTATAAATATTTTGATACAGAAAGAGAGGAAAAAACCCTTTTTCATGAAGAACATCTGGAACTCGCCTATGAGGCTGCATTAAAATCGATTGTACTTCTGAAAAATGAAAATGACCTGCTGCCTATCAAAGAAAAAGAACTCTCAATAGGCTTGATTGGTCCTTTAATGAAGGATAAAGACAGTCCTCTGGGTAACTGGAGAGGAGCAGCGGATAAAGGTACTGCAGTATCACTATACGAGGGGATCGTAAAAAACTTCCCAAATGCAGATATTGAATATGCCGAAGGAGTTAAGCTTTCAATTGGCCCTAATAACTTCTTCAACCAGGTAATTATTGAAGAAGAAGATAAATCAGGTTTTGCTAAAGCTATCCAGGTTGCTAAAAACTCTGATGTAGTCATTGTTGCTATGGGTGAAACCGCTTACATGTCCGGTGAAGGTCGAAGCAGATCTACTCTTGATCTACCTGGATTACAACCTGAGTTGTTGAAAGAACTAAAGAAGGTTAATGATAACATAGTTTTAGTTCTTATGAACGGAAGGCCATTAGCAATAAGCTGGGAAGACGAAAACATTCCTGCAATTGTTGAAGCCTGGCATCTTGGTCACGAGGCAGGAAATGCCATTGCAGATGTTCTTACAGGTAAATTCAATCCATCAGGAAAGTTAACGATGACTTTCCCTCGATCTGTTGGCCAGGTTCCGATCTATTATGATCATAAAATGACCGGACGACCTTCATCAGGTCCGAACCAGGTGTTCTACACTCATCATAATGATATAGATCCAAGTCCATTATATCCGTTTGGTTATGGACTTAGCTACTCGGAATTTGAATACAGCGAACCTGAGATATCTAAAAATGAGTTGGGAATGAATGACAAGTTACAGATCAAATTAACTGTAAAAAACACAAGTGATGTTGATGGAGAAGAGATCGTCCAACTTTATACAAGAGATATTACTGGCAGCATTACCAGGCCGGTAAAGCAGCTTAAAGGCTTTAAAAAAGTCGCTATAAAAGCAGGAGAATCAAAAGAGATTCAATTTGAATTGACTACTGAAGATCTGGCTTACTATACAAGGGACTTTGATTACGAAGCAGAGCCTGGTGAATTTCAGGTGATGACAGGACCAAATTCCGGCGAATTAAAATCCGCCAACTTTAAACTAATACCAAATGAAACAGATAACCAATAATGTAATAATCCTTTTCATTACTGCCCTGGCTATTTCATGTGGAAATGGAAGTTCAGAACCTTCTCAGGACCAAAAGCAGCTGGTTTGGCATGATGAATTTGATTATACCGGAAGTCCTGACCCTGAAAAATGGGATTATGACCTGGGAGATGGTTGTCCAACCCTTTGCGGATGGGGAAACAGTGAACTGCAATACTATACGAAGAATAAGGAAAATGTAAGGGTTGAAGATGACAATTTGATCATTGAAGTGCATAAAAACAGAGATGATGAAAAGGTGAAATATTCTTCTGCCAGGATAAAAACCAAAAATAAAGGTGACTGGAAGTATGGTATGATAGAAGTTCGAGCGAAGCTTCCCAGGGGTAAAGGAACATGGCCGGCAATCTGGATGTTACCGACTAACTGGAAATACGGAAACTGGCCTGCTAGTGGTGAGATCGACATTATGGAACACGTCGGTTATGACCATGGCAATGTTCACGGTACAGTTCATACAACCGCATATAACCACAATAAGGGTACTCAAAGAGGGGATTCTTTACTAGTCGAAACTGTCTCAAATGAGTTTCATGATTATGCGGTAAAATGGGGCCCTGAGAAAATTGAGTTTATGGTCGACGGTAAAGTATACAATACTTTTGAAAATGAAAATAACGGGTCTGAGACATGGCCATTCGACCAGGAATTTCATTTGATCCTTAATGTAGCTGTAGGAGGAAACTGGGGCGGAAAACATGGAATTGACGATTCAGTCTGGCCACAAAAAATGATAGTAGATTACGTTCGTGTATATGAGATCGTAAAGAATGGAGAGTGATCCTGAAGGTTTGGGTTTATTGTTGAGGGATCAACCGTTGAGGGGCACCTATTGTAGGTGCCTCTTTGTTTTTATTTCTTTTTAAAACTTCTAAATTCGCATTCACTTTAAATACGTTTAAAAAGGTATGCACCAGTCTTTACTTTTAATAATCGCCGGAGTTATCGGTTCTACAATTACTTTTTCACTACAAAAGGCAGGACTGAATGCGATACTTTCCTCAGCTATTATTGGCTTAATCGCTGGGCTTTTGAGTCAATATACTTCACATTCTGCGTTTGCAGCTGCCATGTTCTGTGGGTCTTTTGTTGGTATGAGCAGTGTTAATCTAATGCCACTCGCAGCTATTGCTTTTGCAGGTGGTTTAAGCGGACTTATCTTTTACTACTCACAGGGAATTCTTAAAGGTTTTGGGGGTAAACTGGGCACCATCGCGTTTATCAGTGTAGGAGTTATTTCAATTTTTCTTATTTTCTCAAAAAAATATGTAGTGAAGTTAAGCAAACTGTTTAACAGGTAAGTGCTGACATGATTAAATGAATTTCAATCACTATCATCGATATTTAATTTACTGAACCACAATCTTTATCAAATCAAAAAATGAGCAATAGCGAAATATTAAAATCTCCTTCAAAGATTATTATGACTCTAAGTGCTTTGACTCTGGGCATATCGGGAATATCATTGTTATTTTTTCCAGATGAGATTATGCATAAACTATCAGGAAATAACCAGTATTCAATAATTCTTCAAGTTATCGGAGCCCTTTATTTTGGATTTGCCATGTCAAACTGGACATCAAAAAACTCTATTCTTGGGGGAATTTATGGCAGAGCAATAGTGATTGGAAACTTATCTCATTTCATGATTGGAGGAATATTAATACTAAAATTTTATTTAAAAACAACAGAATTGATCTTTCTAATTGCTTCTGTTATTTATTTCCTTTTCGCTATATCATTTGGTTACCTATTTAGGACTCATCCAAAATCAGCAGTATAAAATACTGGACATAAAATCCATATTATTTTTCATTTTGAAATGCCGATAGAGGGATTTATCTTTAAGCGATTTATCTATTATCAACTATGTATTTTCGTATTCTCATTTTGTTACTGAGTACTATTGCAAGTCTTCAATTATCAGCTCAAAATAATTTTTATATTGGTGTTGGTGTGAAAAATCATTTTGCCCTTAATTACGCTCAAGATTTAGATTATTTCTCTGGTTTCACCCCTTTCTATTCAGGCTATGATCCTCGAAGCAATTTCTCTAATCGTGATGCGTTTATTGTGCCTGATCATCTGCGAGAAACAGATTACTCTTTATCAAAAGGAATATCATTCAATTTATCAGCAGGCAAGCAAATATCGGATCAAATTTCCCTGGAAACGCAATTTCAGTATTTCACTAACTACAATTACAATCGTAATTTATATGATAGAATAAGTCTTTCATGGGATGTAAACGCAATTAATTTTATTCCAAGTGTTCTCTTGAATAACAAAGTTGGTGAAATTCAAATGAATTTTTACGGAGGATTACTGCTTGGTTTAGCTAAAATCAGACATGAACAAGAACTTGACGGAGAATATTATAGAATTTATGAAACTGGCAGGTCTTTTTCTTTAGGCTATACCATGGGTCTGAATACAACTTATCCTTTAAAAAATCAAACCGAACTATATTTTTCAATTGGTATTCAAAATCAATTTTATACTCCCAAAAAAGGATATCTCAAATATAGTAAGCAAGCAGAAAAGTATGACCTTGATCCCTCTCTGTATTATATTAAATACACAAATAAAGAATTCTACCCTATCACTGGATTTAACTCTTACGGAAAAGATCCAATAATAGATCCGTCAAATGAATATCAATATAATATTCCGGAACAACAGCTTGTCCTTAATTCTCTCACAATAGAATTAGGAATTCGTTTTACTTTTAATAAAAATGAAGATGAATAAATTCTTGCTCTTATTCGTTTCCCTGTTAATTTTCAGTGGCAAAACTACTATTGCCCAGGTTTCAATGGAAATTTATTCTGGCTATTCTCTTTCAATGAATCCGGAAGAACAATTTGGAATCACAGGGATGATAGATTCTGTGGCTCAAAATAAGCCCTCTAAAGTTCCCAACGGTAGAGGGATGAATATTGGTTTAAAAATTGAGTATCGATTAAATACAACATTATCAGTGGCAATTGATGCTAAAACTCAACTTTTTACTGGACATGAATACTTCAATGATGTCTCTGAATATTTTAACTGCGATTGTAACAGTTTCATGATAATGGGTAGCTATGGATCAAACAAGTTTTATAATAATTCATATTATATTTCTCCACTATTAAAAATTTATCACCCTTTAAATGAACAAATTGAATTTGCTTTTAGTTTCGGAGCCACTATGGCCTTTTCTAAACAATATCAACGGCAAAGCTATAGTTATTACGACTTCTATTTTGATACATATGAAAATCATGAAATTAAAAGAAGCCTCACCTCAAAAATGAATTTGGGGATAAAATCTGGTATAGAACTTAATTATGATTTAAATGATAACCTTAGTTTAGTTTCTTCTATATCAATAATAAATATTTCTTTCCATTATACCGAAGGTCAACTTTTAGATCGAAAAATTGATGGCCAAAAGGACAATTCAGCTAATTATGAGATTACTGAAAGTGATATCAGACAAGATTTTAGCCAAATAGGTCTGAACATAGGACTTCAGTACATATTATAATTAGTCCAGAACTTGTAAAGCATAAAATGAATAATATTTTTTATTCCTTTCAACTAGAAATAATACTAATTCAAAAAATATAGCCATTAATACAAAAGCTATAAGGCTTATTTTAATTGAAAATAGCAGCATTTAAATATTCAATTTAATCCCCCAAAATGAATGATATTTTCCAGCCGGTGAATCATCATTAATTGAATTTCTTTTTATTTTCTCCTCATATTTATCAATAATTTAATAAAAGCGAATTGTTGAATACTAAAATAAATGCAGGGTTATACCTTTCCAGGTAATCTATGGATAAAATACGTAAAACCCCCATTCCATGGTATTTTAAAAATATAGAAATAATACAATTTAAATTTAATAAAAATCCATTTTAAAGCAATTAACATTATTTTATTTATAAATATTATTAAGTAAATTTATAATACTCGTTAAATCTTACCTCGGTTAATTTTATTAAACCAAACCACACTCTTATGTTAAAAATTTACTTAATGGCATTCTGCCTGGTTAGCTTTATCGCAATCGGGCAGGATAAAAACGTATCCGGCTATGTTACTGACCAGGGCGGTAATGGCATACCCGGTGTAAATGTACTGATAAAAGGTACCAGTACAGGTGTAGTTACAGACATAGAAGGTAAGTATTCTATAAACGTGCCTTCGTCTGAATCCATTCTTGTTTATTCATCTATTGGTTATGTTTCCCAGGAAATTCCAGTTGGTTCGAAAAGCACTATCGATGTTGTTTTACGAGAAGACATTCAACAGCTCAGTGAAGTAGTAGTGACAGCAATGAACATTTCCAGGGAAAAAGCTTCATTAGGTTACTCACAACAAACGCTGGACTCAGATGCTGTAAGCAAAGTAAAAGAAACCAACTTCATCAATTCTCTTTCCGGAAAAGCTGCTGGTGTAAATGTCAGGCAGAATAATACCATGGGAGGATCAACGAATATAATTATTCGTGGTAACTCTTCTTTCACAAACAACCAGCCTTTATTTGTTATAGATGGCACACCAATAAATAATGCTACTGAAAATGAAGAAGGGCAGATAAATGGTCGTAACGGTTACGATTACGGCAACCCGGCTGCCGATATAAATCCCGAAGACATTGAATCAATGTCAATATTAAAAGGCGCAGCAGCTACTGCTCTGTATGGTTCAAGGGGTCAGAATGGAGTGATCTTAATTACGACCAAAAAAGGACAGAACAGGCAAGGATTAGGAATAAGCGTAAGCTCAGGGTTTACCGTTGGTACTATTGATAAGTCTACTTTTGCAGAATATCAAAAAGAATATGGAGCCGGTTATGGAGCCTATTATGGCTCTACAGGATATTTTAATGATTTAGATGTTGATGGTGATGGAATAGATGATCTTGTAGTACCTACTACCGAAGATGCCTCTTTTGGTGGTGCTTTCGATCCTTCACTAAACGTATATCACTGGGATGCCTTTGTTCCTGAATCTGAATTTTACAGAACTTCCAGACCATGGGTAGCAGGAGCAAACGATCCGGTAGAGTTTTTTGAAACACAAACTATCTGGGATAACACCATTGCTCTTTTTGGCGGAAATGAGAATCTCTCCTATAGAGTGAGTTATACCAATGTGAATCAAAATGGTATACTACCCAATTCTGAAATGACAAAAAATACCATAAACTTTAATGGAAGTGCTAAACTAAATAAAAAGCTTACCACAGATATTTTCTTTCAATATAATCGTAATGATGTAATAGGTCGTTACAGTACCGGATATTCAGATAATCTAATGTCCCAATACAGGCAATGGTGGCAAACCAATGTAGACATTAAAGCACAGGAGGAAATATTTCACAGAACAGGTAAAAATTATACCTGGAATGCTGCTGACCCTACTTCTGACCCTACAAGACCGATTTACTGGGATAACCCTTATTGGACAAGGTTCAAAAACTTTAATTCAGACCTTAGAGATCGCTTTATTATGAAAGTCGGTGTTAATTACCAGATTCTCGATTGGTTAAGTCTGAACCTGAGATTTTCAGGCGACATGTATAACTGGCTCAGAGAAGAAAGAAGAGCTGTAGGAAGTGTTCCTGCTGAATTTACTGTGAACAGGTTGGAAGTACCCTCAGGTTACCAGAAATATACCATTGACAGTGAGGAATTTAATTACAATGCATTACTTAATGCTAATAAACAAATCACTGACGATTTGAATATAGCAGGTCTTTTAGGCTTTAACTTAAGAAGGGAAAATTATGATTTCATATGGGAATCAACCAGCGGAGGATTGGCAGTTCCGGATCTTTACAGCTTAAGCAACTCTTTATTCCCAAACCCATTTCCTGATGAAAGGCTCTGGCAAAGAGAAGTATATGGCTATTTTGGTAATGTTAATATTGGCTGGCAAAATACTTTCTACCTGGATGGTAATTATCGTATCGATGTTACTTCAACTTTACCTGTAGAAAATAATCAATACGATTACTGGTCTATAGGTCTTGGTTATGTATTCTCTGAAATGTTCAGTATTGACTGGATGGATTTTGGAAAATTCCGAGCCAGTTATGGTACAGTTGGTAATGACACCAGGCCACTAAGAGTAAAACAAACATATGAACGGATTAATAATTTTGGTGGTGCTGTATTAACCTCTTTACCAGACGAAAAAAACAATGATCAGCTAAAACCTGAATTAACACGGGAATGGGAAGTTGGTCTGGCACTTACCCTTTTCAAGCAAAGATTCAATTTTGATTTAGCCTATTATAACCGGACAACGGACAACCAGTTAATGGCTGTTAAAGTATCACAAGCAACCGGATATGATGCAACATTTATTAATGCCGGCGAAATTGAAAATAAGGGTATAGAACTAATGATTGGTGGTGACTGGATCAAAAATAATGATTTCAGATTTAATACGACCGTTAACTTCACCCGAAATCGCAGTGAGGTAAAATCATTGATCGGTGATGTCCAAACCTACGTTTTTGCCTCCTATCAGAGTGGTGTAACATCAAATGCCCAGGTTGGTCAGCCTTTTGGCGTGCTCAAAGGAACCGGATACCAATATATAGATGGCCAACGAGTAATTAATTCAGATGGCTACCCCGTGGCAGTAACAGATCAGATCATTGGTGATCCAAACCCGGATTGGACTATGGGTATAAATAACACCTTCAGTTATAAATCACTTTCCCTTGGTTTCCTCATTGATATCCAAAAAGGAGGCGACATATACTCTCTTGATATGCACTATGGTCGGGGAACAGGTTTATATCCTGAAACTGCAGGTTTAAACGATAAAGGTAATCCGATAAGATCTCCGGTTGCTGATGGAGGTGGATTCCTATATGAAGGTGTAACTGAAGCTGGTGAACCGAATACTACTTACGGAGAAGCTATGGCCTATAATGGAGCATTTTACTGGGGTAATGATGATTATAACCCCAACACAATGACAGTTTATGATGCCGGATTCGTAAGACTAAGAGAATTATCACTGACCTATACTTTCCCCAGAAGTCTATTTGATAATGTCCTTGAAAAACTGAGTCTATCATTTGTAGGAAGAAATCTTTGGATCATCGATAAAAACCTTCCTTATGCAGATCCTGAATCCGGACTTGGAGCAGGTGTAAGCCAGGGATTTATTACCGGGGCATACCCCACAGTACGAACCTTTGGGTTTAAAGTCGATGCAACTTTTTAATCAGTTAAATTTAAATTAGTCATGAAAAAGATAATATCCATAATCATAATTTCAGTCATCGCCTTTGGTTGTGATGACAGGCTGGATGAACTTAATACGGACAAAAAAAATCCTGCCCAGGTTCCTGCCTCCTCTTTGTTTAGTAATGGACTAAAAAATGGATTCGATATCCTGAATAGTATAAATGTAAATGAAAATGTTTTTAATTTATATGTTCAATACTTTACAACGACCACGTACCCGGAAGAAACCAGATATAATTTAACTTCCAGAACCATTCCGGAAAATTTCTGGTTTTCAATTTACGTTGATGCTCTTTCTGATCTGAATGAAGCAAAAAATCTGATTAATTCAGATCTGGAGAATGAACCGACAAATCCGGAAGAGCTCACTAATCAAATAGCGATAATAAACATTTTCGAAGCGTATTTATATCATACTTTGGTAGATGTATTTGGAAATGTACCATACTCAGAGGCTTTGGATCCAGATAATATTACACCGGTCTATGATGATGCTCAGGCCATTTACGATGAAATCATAATGAAAATAAATACGGCTTTGAGCAATCTTGATGAATCACAGCCGGCATTTGGAGCTACACAGGACATCCTGTATCATGATGACCTGAGTAAATGGATGAAATTTGCTAATACTCTCAAGCTGAGAATAGGCATGCGATATGCAGATGTTGATCCTAACAGATCTACATCGCTGGTAAATGAAGCCCTTTCAGCTGGCATATTTGAAAGCAATGCTGACAATGCATCG
This sequence comes from Mangrovivirga cuniculi, assembly GCF_005166025.1. Classification (NCBI taxonomy): domain Bacteria; kingdom Pseudomonadati; phylum Bacteroidota; class Cytophagia; order Cytophagales; family Mangrovivirgaceae; genus Mangrovivirga; species Mangrovivirga cuniculi. The sequence continues at coordinate 1,456,236 of NZ_CP028923.1, read as the reverse complement.
CTGGAATATCTGAGTGCTGCACCGAATACCAATCCCGTATATGAAGATCTTGTCTTGAGCGGAAGACAAGACTTTATTCTTGCCGAAACTGTCGGAGATGTTCTTAATTCCCTTCAGGACCCGAGGATTACTGCGTTTGCAACTCCTGTGGCATTTGGGTATCGAACTGATGACAATAATAACAGACTCGATTCGACAATTGTTGATTCTCCCGGTTATTTTATTGTCTGGGATGCTGTCAATGGTTCTGATTCATTATCCTGGCAGCAAGGTACATTCACTATTTCGGCTTCGGATGCCAACCTGAACCCCAGAGTTTTCAGGGGTGGATTGATTGGTGAAAATAATTCATTCGTCACTCATGCAAAGGTAGGACCTGCTCTTTATGCTGATCCTTCTCTTCCCGGAACTATCATGAGTTATTCAGAAGTAGAGTTTTTACTTGCGGAAGCAGTTGAAAGAGGTGGATACAATGTATCAGGAACGGCAGAAGAACATTATAATGCAGGTATAGAGGCATCGTTTGATCAATGGGGAGTCAATGGATATGAAGATTATATTTCTCAGCTAGAGGTCGCTTACGCCACTGCTGATGGTGATTGGAGAAATAAAATAGGTCGTCAACTTTGGATCGCACTATATGATATGGGTGTAGAATCATGGAACTCATGGAAGAGACTCAATCATGACACATTAAAACCCCTTGAAGGTGACACCGAAGTAACAGTTCCGTTACGATTGACTTATCCATTAATCGAAGATCAGTTAAACGGAGACAACGTAGCAGCAGCATCACAAGCTATTGGAGGTGATGAAAAGTACACGAGAATCTTTTGGGATGTAAACTAAAATTCAATTAACCAATATGTAACAGCCGGTAGTCTTACCGGCTGTTTTTATGTTGTACCCTTTAATTTAGCCTTAAATCAAAAATTAGGAATCTATTCAATTAGCTGTTTATATTTTATTAGCTAAATTAAATAGAAACCAATCAACCAACTTATCTATGTCTATAAAAAATATCACCATTGCAGGAGGGGAACTCTCGGATCACAAATTTCTTTTCAAGTAGCTTTTAGTGGGTTTAATGTTACCGTTTATGATGCTTTTGAAAAAGGAATTGAGCATTGTAAAGATCTTCATAACCGGTACGGAAAAATCTATAAAAATGAAATGAATGCTTCGGATCAGCAAATTAAAGAAACACATGAAAGACTTACCTACACTACTAATTTGGCAGAAGCTGTAAAAGATGCCGACCTTATCAACGAATCTATCCCTGAAGACCCGGAAATCAAAACTGCTTTTTACAAAGAACTGGCTATTGTAGCACCGGAAAAAACCATTTTTACAACCAATTCTTCAACCACCATACCGAGTATGTATGCACGGGAAACAGGAAGACCTGATATGTTTCTTGCATTGCATTTTGCCAATCAAATCTGGAAAGCAAACATTGGTGAGGTGATGGGACATAAAGAAACAGATCCTGAAATTTTTGATACCGTAGTGCAATTTGCCAGGGATATTGGAATGGTGCCAATAGTAATCAAGAAAGAACATTCTGGTTATGTCATTAATTCTTTACTTGTTCCTTTTTAGTTGCAGCTATTGATCTTATGGCAAACGATATTGCCTCAGCTGAGGATATTGATAAAACCTGGATGATTGGAATGGGTGGCCCATTAGGTCCTGCTGCAATTATGGATATGATTGGTATGAAAACAGTATACGATGTTTGTAAATTGATCGATAACCAAGAAAATTCTGATGCTTCAGCCAGGCGGGTAAAATTCATTTATGAAAATTTCATCAAGAAGGAGAAAATGGGGTTGATTGTAGGTGAAGGAATTTACAATTATCCTGAACCTGCTTTTACCAAGGAAAACTTCCTTAAATAATTACTCACTTATTAAAAATAACTATCCTGTAAACAGAAAAATGTTACATTAACGTAATGTTGCTATAAAGTCGAAAATGCCTGGATACTAACATTGATTATAATTATTTAAAATAGTATTAAATAATGAGTTTTACAGGCTATTTGATTTAAATCAATTGTAAGTTATCTGCCTTCTTGTTTTCTTATGGATTTCTGTCTTATGAAAGCCTACATATATAGTAACTCATCTTACATTATATGGCGAATAAATCAGTTATTCTGGAAATTGCGGTAAATTTTTTAACTCAATTATTCCTTTAATATGAAATTACTTTTTGAACACGACAAAGCAGACCTTTACTTTAACCAGGAAACCAATTCTATAGAACTTATCTGGAAAAAATATCAGGATGCTGATACCTATAAATTATTATTCACAAAAGGAATCGAATTTCTGAAAGATTTCGGAGCAACTGGATGGTTATCTGACATAAGAAAAGAAGGAGTTGTAGGGCCCTCGTCCTCGAGATGGTTACAAGACGAAGCAATACCTAAAGCTATCGGGTATGGATTGTCAAGAATAGCTGTGGTAATGGATTCTGACATTTTCAAGCAGGTATATGTTGGTAGCATTAATAAAAAGACTGAAAACAAAATGATGAACCATTTTGATTCACTAGAAAACGCCCGCGATTGGCTTGCCCTATCCAACACTACATTAGAAAACGCTTAATCTCAAAGCTAATAAAAAATAAAAATGGACCTGGTAATGCCAGGTCCATTTTTTATTTTAGACTATTCAAATTTAGACTCAAAAAACTAAAATTTTAATTAATAATTAGGTAATTTATTTACAGATCGTATCTCGCCGGTTTTAATGAAAATAAACATTTCAAATTTATTGTCCTTAAAACCATGAACAAAACTCTAAAAATAACTATTACCATACTGCTTATTATTAATATTGTTTGCAGTGTCATCTATTTTGTAGACTTAGAATTATTTCTCAGGTTAGCCAAAGAAGACGGTTTGGTCGAAAATCTTACTGCTATAACCTGCCTGATTTTTTCACTCCTTTTATTATCAAGATATATCAAAGTCTCAAGGGAAAAAAAAGCAAAATGGAAGCTTTTTAATTTGATGATGATATTCGCATTATTCTTTGTTTTTGGCGAAGAAATATCCTGGGGTCAGAGAATTTTCTCAATTGAATCAAGTGAATTTTTCCTGGAAAATAATAAACAGCAGGAAACTAATCTTCACAACCTTGAAGTATTAGGAATCGGAATCAACAAATTAATATTTGGTAAAATGTTAACTGTTATTTTCGGGATCTACTTTTTATTTGGGTATATAATCTATCGCAAAAACACTTCGCTAAGAAAAATAATTAATGAATTTGGTATCCCTATTCCTAAAGCATCTCAAACAGCTGTTCTATTGGGTATTACAGCTTTAGTGATGTCTATCGATGATTCAAAAAAATGGGAATTATGGGAATTAACATTTAGCGTAATTCTTCTATGGGTTTTTATTGACCCATATAATATCGAGGAAAAATTATTTTATACAAAAAAAGATCTGCCCGTGAAAAAAAGAATGAAAATCTACCCTCCCACTACCATTAAAGTATCCTGATTGAATATCTGCAATATTGTGAGTGATAAATACCTTAAAAAATCGAGTATTTCGTTAAAAAAATTGAAATAAACTATCCATTTGCTATTTTGTACTTTTGAAATAATCGTATGAAATATTTGAAATTATTTTTTAAAGTAATCTTTTCTTTACTTTTACTTCCATTGATATATTTTTTAATCGCCATTATCCTTACATGGATACCGGTAAATAATGATTTTGATTCATCTGCCGGTGAAAATCAGATTTATCTAAGTACGAATGGTGTTCACGCTGATATTATTATTCCTATAGATTATTTTGATTCAGCATTTATAAATCAATTAGATACAAATCCAACCGTGGAATACTTGTCTTTTGGATGGGGAGATGAAAACTTTTATTTGAACACTACTACCTGGGCAGACCTGACAGTAAAAAATGCAATCACTGCTTTATTTGTCGATAGCCCTACCCTTATCCATCTTACAAAATATTCAAACGTTTCTGATCATTGGGTAAAAACAAATATAAATCATCAGCAATTAGGAAAATTAAAATCTCAGATAGTCAGTTCATTTGAATACGATAACGGCAAAGTCCAGCTTCTTGAAGGAGCAGGATACCATTCGAATGATAATTTTTACAAAGCTACAGGTAGCTATAACCTGTTCAACACTTGTAATTCCTGGACAAACAAGGTGTTAAAAAACAGTGGGTTAAGAGCCTGTGTCTGGACACCGTTTGATTTCGGTATTATAAATAAATATGAATAACCGATTAGATTCTATCTTTCGTTCTTATACACCCACCAGCCCGCATAAATTAATAATATTTGCAGTCCTAATCTCATTATTGCAATTAAAGTATTCCCGGTTACCGGATCTGCTCTAAAAACATCCCAAATGTGTAAAGGCAAAAAGGCAAGCATCAGGCCAGCAAAAGCAAGTCCGGCAATTCCCCTGAAGGTTGGTATAAAAAATAGAATACCAATCAAAATCTCAACTACACCAGCACCAATATTTGCCAGATTATTTGCAATAAATGGCGGAATCATTTCAATGTAAATTTCCGGATTGATTAGGTGATTTACTCCACCTAGTATCATTATTATTCCAAGTATGTAAGGTAGAATTTTTTTCATTTTGGTTATTTTTATTTTATAATTTCAAATCTTTTTGAGGAATCAGAATACTCCAGCGAGTGTATTTTCCACTTAGTATCTTTTTCAGGTTTATCGAGTTCCCTGGCTACCACCAGCTTTTCTCCATCTGTACGTAAATTGATCATTCCATATTTGGTGATCATGGAATCAATTTCCTTTCTGGCTTTAATTTTTATCGCTTCAAAAGTTTTAAGTTTTTCCTGATTATCCTCACTTTTCATTTCATCTTCTACCTGTTTTATCTTTTCCAGGCGATCGAATATATACTTCTTTTTTTCTTTATTGAATTCTGCTTTTGCATGTGCAAGATCAGTGGTTACAACCGGTACATTTAAATCTTTGATCTTTTCACCCAGGGCTTCAGTTATATCATTAACTGAATTAAAATCGCTTTCATCTCCACCTGTTGAAAAGATTATTACCCGACTGTCTGCAGCCTCGATTAAACCTTGATCAAATAACTTCTTATTTAATGGTCCCGCACTAATTACATCCGCCTTCAAGCATTTGGATTTTTTATTATCAGAATAATAATCAATAAATTCCCGGGAATCTTCCTTATCTGATTCACCTCCTAATAAAATTTCTGCATTTCCATAACTTACCTTCAGCCTGATGGCCTGGTTAAGCCTCATAGAATTATCTGCAAGAGGAGAAAGCACCCGGATATTAAACTTTTTATCATTTATTATATTTTCACTGTCATAACCATTTAAGAATTCAGTCTTATTATTAATCGGGTAGAACTTTAAATTTTCATTATGATCTAAGGCATTTCTAAAAATCTTTATTAGTGATGTTCCTTCAGTTTTTATTCTATCTGACAATTTGTGTTGATCAGCTACAAATTCAAAGCTTTCTCCATTACCTTTCTTAGCCAGGAAACCATTAAAGTACAGATTGTCAAATGGCAGTTCTTTGTTATTAAATATGTGTTTAAATCCACCGAAATAATTCCGGTCATTTCTTGTAACAACTGCTGAAAATGCTTGTTGAATTTTTTCTTTTCTGTATAGGTCAAATCGCCAGAATAAATAATGATTCATATTGGCAGAATTCCCGGCATCTATCAATATATTTTTTTCATCGGGAGTAATTATATGACAGCCATCTCCTTCCCCACCGTCAATAAAATTCATTTCGAGGACTCGGTCTTTCTGAATATCACTTACTTTTACCCATCCTGCATTATTTCGACATCTTACCCTGACCCGTTCATTTGTAATTTCAGTGTCGATAATATTTATCATGTCTCCGAAAAGCAGGTGATTTCTCCATTCATCGCTGTCTGAGTACCTGTATAGTTTTACAGAAGGAAAAGTTGCGAAAGCATACTTATAATTATACTGACCAAGATTAAATAGATGTTCGGGTAAATGTTCTTCTGTCATTTGCTGTTCTTATTTAAAATGATCTAAGCCGTCAATTAGATTTAATTTAATATTTAATTCACAGCTTATCAAACTGAATGTTAAATGAAAATTTAATACTAAAAAGTCATGAGTATTATTTTATAAATAAGTGATATCTAATGAAATAAGCAGTGTTAATAAACATTATGACTTATAATTCGTTTAAGGAAGTAAATTAACATAAAAATAATATGGATATTAAAAATAAAGCTAAAGACGAATTAGAGAAAAGAATTCACGAGATTGAAGATTACATAGCCAAAAAAGGAGTGGGTTCTAATTATCTAACTAAAGCACAACGTATACAAAGAAATCTTAACCTAGCATTAGCCGTAGGAGCAGTGGTAACAGTTGCAGGAATTGCTACATGGGCACTTCTTTCCAACCATGAGGAGGAATAATCCTTCTCACTTCCTATTATTTAGGATTACCAGATCCTGACTATTTAGCCTCAGATCTGAATGGAGTTTATTATCCCTAAAATACCTATTCAACAAATCCAACCTTATTAAATAGAAATATCCAGTATTATAATCATCTGGTTGTTTTTGCTTTTTAATCCGTTTTTATTTTTATTGAAATCACACCAAATAACCTGATATGCTTAAGAAAATTGTCATAGGTTTCGGAGTGATTGTTCTGTTTTTATTTCTTTACCTCCTACTCTATCCAGTGCCATTTGAACCGGTAAGCTGGCATCAAATGGAAAACCCGGGACTTGTCGAAGACCTTGCTCCCAACAATGAATTAAGAAATGCCACTCCAATTCTTGAAGGCTACCCACAACCTGAAGCCATAGCACTTGGACCGGATAACCGTCTATATACAGGTTTAAAAGATGGTCGAATTATTAGATTCGATCATGGTGGAATCAATATAGAAGAGTTTGCTAACACAGGAGGCAGACCACTGGGTATGAAGTTTAACCAACAAGGGAACCTGATTATTGCAGACGAATATAAAGGGCTGATTTCTATAAATAGTACCGGTAAGATGGAGGTACTGGCTGATAGTGTTGAAGGTACTAAAATTAAGTTAGCTGATGATCTGGATATTTCTTCGGATGGAACAATTTGGTTTAGCGATGCCAGCCAAAGACACCACGCTGATGAGGTGCTAATGGAATTTTGGGAGCTGCAACCAACCGGCCGGCTTTTGAAATACAACCCCGCCACTAAATCAACCATTGTCGAAATGGATAGTTTGCGATTTGCAAATGGAGTCGCTCTAGGCCCTGATGATAAATACGTACTGGTGAATGAAACTGTCGGGATGAGAATCAAAAAGCTTTGGTTAAAAGGTCCTAAAAAAGGTGATGTAGAATATTTTCAGGATAACCTTCCCGGGTACCCTGATAATATAACTTATACTGAAAAGGGTATATTCTGGGTAGCATTTCCATCTGTTCGAACAGGAACCCTCGAGCCTTTATATACTAAACCAATGCTTCGTAAAATAGCCTACAGGGTATCTTCTGTATTTCCACCAGAAATGCCTCCTCCTTACGGTATGATTATAGGGTATGATACGCTTGGAAATGTCGTATATAATCTTCAGGATAAATCAGGGCTTTATCATGATATTACCAGCGCAGTCCAAACGAGAGACACTCTATACTTTGGTAGTTACAAGATGAATAAGGCTGGATACTTTCTTACTTCAGAATAGCAATAATTTGATTCAACAGAACCTTATAATTGTTGCTCAACAATAACAATTGTCTTAGCTTCACGTAATTATTAATGCACGGGGTGCCAACTTGGCTGAGATCATACCCGCAACCTGATTTGGATAATGCCAACGTAGGGATAGCAAAAACTATTATTTCCATTTTGTATCCATTCTGTTGGTATCAGGCCAAAGGATGGATTTTTAGTTTTTAAACATCTTGAAAATGGAAATAGATAAAAAAAATTCAACTGTTCTGATACCAGAACAACAACCTAACTGGCAAGGCAGACCGGAATGGTTTTTTAACCGTGAACATACTGACACTTATGAACTGTGGTACGAAGGACGTTATAAAAGAGCAGAAGTCTGGCAGAAAAAAGTAATGGAACAACTCGTCAGTAAAGATAAGCGAGTTAAAACATTACTTGAATTTGGCTGTGGAACTACGAGATTTACACGGTGGTGGAAGGAAATCGGTATCGAAGCCACAGGAGGAGATATCTCTCCACTAATGTTATCACAGGCTATTCACTTATTTGAGGGAGACCTTGTAATGGCTGATTCTCATCATATGCCATTTAAAGATAACACCTTTGACGCTCTTGCTTTTATTACCACTTTCGAGTATTATAAAGACCCTGTTAAAGTGATCAGGGAAGCAGCCAGAGTAGCTAAACATGGTATCGCCATGGGAATGATGAATAGAAATTCCCCAAAAGTGGCTCGAAGAAGGGTTCAGCAATTATTTGGTAAAAATCCATTTTACGTAACGGCTACTTTTTATACTCCTAAAATGCTTACCAAAATAATTGATGAAGCGCTCCAGGGAAGGGACTACACGATCGAGTGGTCGTGTACAGGATTACCAAAATGGTTTCCTGTACAACAATGGAGTGTTCCGATCGGTGACTTCTTCGGCCTTTATGTTCAACTTAACGATCTTGAATAATGAGTGAAATACTAGGAAAAGCAGATCATAAAATGATCAATAAGATCAAAAAGTACTCCGGTCATAATAGGCCGGACGTAATTACAGGCCCCGGTTTCGGAGTAGATGTATCGCTGGTTGATATACCCGGAAATCTGGCATTGGCAATGACTAGTGACCCTTTATCTCTCATTCCATCGTTAGGACTGGAAGAATCGGCCTGGTTATCGGTTCATCTTATGGCTAATGATATGGCTACCACAGGCTTTGCTCCTCAGTTTGGCCAGTTTGTTCTAAATCTACCAGCTGGTTTTACTAAAGAAGATTTTGATACTTATTGGAATTACATACATAAATTTTGTGATGAAATAGGTACTGCAATAACCGGAGGTCATACCGGTTTTATTGAAGGACAGAATTCGACAATCTCTGGAGGTGGAACCTTAACCACTATTGCTGAAAAAGAGAAAGTTAAATTATCTCACAATGCCAAGAAAGGTCATAAAATTCTGGTAACAAAAGCCTGCGCAATGAGTTCGGCAGCGATTCTTGCGAAAAGCTTTCCGGATAAATTAACAGGTGAACTTGGAAAAGAAGTTCAATTACAAACAGAAGAATTATTTTTCCAGACTTCATCTCTTCAGGATGCACTTACAGCAGTAACAACTCCGGAAATTGAAAATTCAGATATCTCTGCTATGCACGATGTGACTGAAGGTGGCGTACTTGGAGCAATCTATGAATTAGCTATTGCCTCCGGAAATGGAGTTTTAGTCGATAATGAGAAAATTCCTAAGAATCAAAATATCGAGCAAGTATGTTCAGTCTTTGATTTAGATTCACGATATGTCATCGGTGCCGGTTCAATGATCATTTGCTGTACTCCTGAAGCTTCAGAGAAGATTAGTGCTCATCTTAACGAAAACGGGATCAGATGTTCCGAAGTTGGCGAATTGACTGATGAAAATGAAGGAATAAAAGTCACCACTAATGGTATTTCGGAAGATATTATCTATTTTGAAGAAGACCCTTATTGGTCGGCATTTTTCAATGCTTTAAAATCAGGATGGAAATAATGAAAAAAAGTAGAATTAATAGCGGCATCTACCTTGTTATTGACCCTTCAGAGCCATTGCAAGAGACCATTGATATATTAAATGATCTTCTGGAAGAAGGATTAGCAGCAGTTCAGATTTGGGATAATTTTAAAAAAACACCCGATCTCAAAAATTATATTAAAGAAATCAAGAAAGTGTGTAAAGATTTCGACACACCTGTATTGATAAATAATCAAAAAAATTATTTGCTGAACTTGCACTCGATGGTATTCACTTCGATGAAATACCCCGTGACTTCGATCGGATCAAATCCAATGTCCCTAATAATAGAATTTTTGGATTGACTGTAAATAATGACCTTGATATAATTAAGGAGGCCATTGATTACGGATTTGATTATTTATCCTTTTGTACGGTTTTCCCGAGTGAGACCAATAATAGTTGTGAACTGGTCGATCCAAAGATTGTTAAAAAGCTGCCGAGTTAACGGATATTCCGATATTTTTATCTGGTGGAATCACTACAAAAAACATGAAAGATCTAGATGATCTACCCTATTACGGAATAGCAATAGTATCGGGAATAATGAGTTCAGAAGACCCACTTGATGCATTGAGAAATTATAAAAAGAAGCTAAAAAAGAAATGAAAAGAGATACGATAGATAAACTTTGCTGTCCATTTGATAAAAATGATCTTGACTTGACTGTGGTCACTAAGGACACAACTGAGAATATACTTGAAGGTTTTTTCACCTGCAAAGAATGCAGAAGAATCTATCCTATTGTCCGTGGCATTCCTATAATGAATCCGGATGAATACAGGGAGTTTAGCCTGGAGAAACCTTTGTTAGATAAATGGAACAAACAATTAGAAGGAATGAAAATAGAAAACTTCCGATTGATTGAAGAATGATAAGAAAATTGAATTTGAATATATGAAGGATTTTATAGCCTAGTTTTCACCACTTATCAAAAATAGTTACTAAGACAATATAAAATAAGTTATCATTATCCGTAGCAAATATTTGGTACGGATTTTTTTAATTATTTAATATGAAAACCAATCATTTTTTAATCGCCTTCCTTCTCATTATCAGTTCTGTGGAAAGTATAAATTCACAATCATTTATTGAATTTGAATATGCCAATCCGGAAAGTAAGGGTTTTTCAAAATCAAGACTAGATACTCTGACTCAATTCCTTGAAAAAGCAGGATCCTCTTCCCTATTGATCCTCGTTGATGGCCAAATAGTCTATGAATACGGTGATACTAAAAAACCTCATACTATTCATAGTATTCGAAAAGCAATGTTAAACTCTCTTTATGGGATTGCTATTGATGATGGTCTCATTGATACAACCATGACATTAGGAGAATTAGAAATAGATGATATAGATCCTGGGCTTACAGAAACCGAATTACAGGCAACTGTAGCTGATCTATTAAAATCACGATCCGGAATTTATCACCATGCAGCAGCAGTTTCAGAGGGTATGCTGGCCAAGATGCCTCCCAGAGGCACACATAAACCCGGGGAACATTATTATTATAACAACTGGGATTTTAATGTCCTAGGATATATTTTGGAAAAAAGAACTGGCAAAAAAATTTATGATCTGTTTTATGAACAAATCGCTGTTCCAACGGGTATGCAGCATTATAAAGCAAATTATGTTTCAATCGATGGAGAGGTAGAAAACATGGAAATACCAGATACAGATGGTTTTTACATGTTTGAAAACAGTAAATCAAAATACCCGGCCTACCATTTCAGATTGTCATCAAGAGATATGGCTCGATATGCTCAGCTTTATTTGAATAAAGGTACCTGGAATGGGAACCAAATTGTACCTGAAGATTGGATAGATGCCAGTACCCAACCTATTTCAGTATATGATCCCGGTTATGGTATAGCATACGGTATGCTATGGAATGTATTAATGAAAACAGAAAACAGAAGTTCCAGATCATTTTTCCACACGGGAACAGGAATACATATGCTGGCAGTATATCCGGCTTCAAAAATGGTGTTAATTCACCGGGTAGATACTGAAAATGAATATACCTTTAACAAGGGTGATTTTTACAGAATGATTTCCCTAGTTTGGGGAGCGAGAAAATAAGCTGAAATAAGTATAATGAAATCATTAATTATTGGCAATTATTTTTCCAAAGGACGAATCGTCATATTCATAATCCTAATGATATTTGGGATTCTGGCGTTGCTTAAAGCCAACTTAGTTCTTTCGTTAATTTTACTCTTATTAAGTGCTGTCGTATTAACAACTAAATATGGTTTTTCAATTGATCTGAAAAACAACATCTATCATGACTACACCTTAGTCTTTGGATTTAAGATAGGACAAAAGCATGCATTTGAAGAAATAGACTGTATTTTTTACAAAATAAACTCAACTTTAGAAACCAGGTCAGACTATTCCACGGCTAATTCATCAACTAAAAGAAAAATCGATTTCGATGCATACATCAGGTTTTCTGATAACAAAAAGGTTCACCTTGGAAGTTATAAAGATGAGGAATCACTAATTAAAAACATAAAACCATACGCTGAATCTCTCAATACAAAATTTATAAATCTGAATAATAATTAGAACCAAAAAACTAAAATTCTATTCAATTATTAGCTTATGATTTACATCATAGAATAAGCAGACCATTCTTATCTAATTTTTATCTCTAACCAGCGACCTTTAAGAAAAAAAACATGAAGGTCTGTGATACAGCTGCCCAGGCAGTTGAAATTATAAAATCTGGTGATAATGTCTTTCTTCACTCTGCTGCTTCTACTCCTCAACAGTTAGTAAATGCAATGACAGCACGGCACAATGAATTAAAAGATGTAACAATTTATAGTATTCATACTGAAGGGGATGCACCCTATGCAGAAGAACAATATTCCGATAGTTTTAATGTGAAAGCAATGTTTGTCGGGGCCAACATCAGAAGGCATGTCCAGGCAGGTAGAGCAAGTTATATTCCAATGTTTTTAAGTGAAATACCTCTTGCTATTAGGAATGGAATTATCCCGGTCGATGTGGCCTTGATCCAGGTATCACCACCCAATAAACATGGATATTGCAGTCTGGGTATTTCTGTTGATGTCACTTATGCAGCAGTAAATTGTGCAAAAAAGGTTATTGCTCAGATTAATCCAAACGTACCACGGACCTCTGGAGATGGAACTATTCATATTAGCCAGATCGACAACATGATAGCTGTTAATGATCCGCTTTTTGAACATCCTACAAAACCATTAAGTGATATCGAACTACAAATAGGAAAGCATATTGCAGATCTGATTGAAGACGGTTCTACCCTTCAAACCGGCATTGGCTCCATTCCAGATGCTGCTCTATTAGCTTTGGAAAACCATCGAGAACTGGGTATGCATACTGAAATGTTTTCTGATGGCGTAATGAACCTGATGGAGAAGGGAGTGATAAATGGCAATAAAAAAGCTATTTATAAAGGTAAAGTAACATCCGGATTTTGTTTAGGATCCAGGAAGCTTTATGACTTTATTGATGATAACCCGGCCTTTGAATTTCTAGATTCCTCCTTCATTAACGATACAAAAATGATCAGGCAGAACCCTAAAGTCATTGCAATCAATTCTGCGCTCGAGGTAGATCTTTACGGTCAGGTGTGTGCTGATAGTATCGGTAGCAGGCAATATTCAGGAGTTGGTGGTCAAATGGATTTTATCAGAGGTGCATCCCTATCGCAGGGTGGTAAACCAATCATTGCTCTTCCGTCTCAAACAAGAAACGGTAAAAGTAAAATTGTATGCCGGTTAACTCCGGGAGCAAGTGTAGTAACAACCAGGGCCCACGTTCATTGGATCGTTACCGAATACGGAGCAGTTAATGTCTATGGTAAAACACTGAAAGAAAGAACTGACCTCCTGATCAGTATCGCTCACCCTGATCATCAGGAAGCACTCGAAAGAGAGGTTTATGAATTATTATAAAATCGTACTTTAAATTTAACACAGGGGAGCCTTCAAAGGCTCCCTTTTTAATTTAATTCCACTGTTGATTTTATAGTATTAAATACTATTTTTGAGTCTCATTTTTTATTTATCAACTATAATAATGAATAATAAATTTTTACTTTTAATAGTATTACAATTCTTATTACTTTTTAATTCTCAGGCTACTCACATTCGTGGCGGAGAAATCAGGATTATTCAGGAAGATCCAAATAGTCTGGAATGTAAAGTTGTTTTTACGGGTTGGAGAGATGCTGAATCAGGTGTCGAATTTGGTTATGGTTTTTTGGATTTTGGAGATGGAACTGTTATTGAAACTAGGCCAAATGAATTTGAAATCAACAATATCTCATACATAGATTTTTTACAAAAAGTTGAATTAACAGTTTATCATACCTTCCCCGATCATGGTCAATATGTAATCTCCTATACTGAACAAAACAGAAATGATTTTCTGGAAAATATTAGTGGAGGATATTCTGTTGATATACCATTTTATATAGAGTCTATGTTCAGCCTGATACACGGCCAGAGATATGAATCACCGGTATTTAACTTAGATCAATCAAATTTTTACTATTTCCCGGGAAATTTAAATCTATCGATGGGTGGCTATGATCCGAATAACTATCGTCTATATTATTCTTTTGTAGAACCTAAACAAGGAAAAAATTCTCCCGTTCCAAATTATCATTTTTTAGATAGCTTAAAAATTAATCATGTAAGTGGACACCTATCCTGGAATGGCTATGTGGAGGACTTACTACCCCAGGGATTACTTGATCAAAGAGAATTTTCAGCAGCAATAAAAGTTTATCAATTTGACCAATTTGATAATATCGTTGGTTATGTTATCAGAGATTTTAATATAATAACTCTAGAGAATGAGCCTGTCATTTTAAATAATGGTAAAATAAATCAGTTTGAAATGCATTTAGGCGAAGGAGAAGTACAAACTAAAGAAGTTTTGATCGAATATATTGGAGGCACGGTTGAGACTCAATTGATCTCGGAGCTTTTTCAATATGAAAATAATATTAGTTACACCATCGAAAATTCAACAGTAAATGACACAACATATCATAAAATCAAGATAACCATTACTAATGCAGAACAAATTAGCAGAGACTTGCCTTACATAGTTTCATTGAGAACAGAGGTAACAAAATGGGATTCTGATTTTCAAAAATCTGCTTCATTTTTAGATGATCATACTATTGCAGTTTTTACAAACGATAATTATGTTGATAAGGATCTGAATACAATACTGTCTTTAGACGATCAATTTAATAGCCAATTTTTAGCCTTCCCTAATCCAGCCAGGGAATATCTTAATTTTAAAAGTAACAATTCCTTAGAGGGTACCCTTACCATCTATAACATTCAGGGGCAATTTATCAGATCTATAAGTATAAACCATCCTGTTAAAATAGATATACGCAGCCTGAAAAACGGAAACTATATTGGTATAATAACTAACCAGACTGGTATAGTTGACAAATTCAAGTTTATAAAAGAAGATTAAATCAAAAGTGGAGTTTTTTGCTCCCTTTTTCCTTTCAAATCAGAAAAATTCCAGGAATCAAGACTTCCTGCTATACAATCTATCAAGACTTTGATCATTATCTTTTCATTTTTTAGGAATTATTATTCTGAATTTTGGTAAATTAATACCTACTCTTAAAAAAATGGCGAGAAAAATAATTAATAACCCAAGAAAATGTGCAATCACACATTTGATGAATATTATTGGAGGAAAATGGAAAATCATAATCATTCATGTGATTGGACATAAGCCGATAAAATTTGATGGATTGTTGCATTGTATACCAGCGATATCCAAAGCAATGCTCACAATTCAATTAAAGGAATTAGAAGAAGATGGTATTATCGAAAAAAGATTATTTCATGATATACAACCCCATATTGATTACTCCTTAACAAATAAAGGTAAATCCCTGGTACCTATTATTAACTTATTTAGTGATTGGTGTGATGAAAACATTGAAGGAATTGAATTTGTACCTTGCAGAATTGATCACCTGGGAAGTAATGAAGAAGGTAATTATAACAGATTATTTACAGAAGAGTAATGGCTTTCAAGTTTGAATCAACATACTCTTGACCGTTAACAATCTTTCATCGATACTTAATCTTGATTTGTAGAAAATTTCTCATAAGTAGATTCTAATGAGTTATTTTTAATATGTTCTCACCGAGTTGAATAAAGGCTTGAACCAAAATCATCAGATTATGAAATTTAATCTTTTCTTAATAGTTACTATGGTAATGATCATAACAATTTCTTGTGATGACGATGATGATAATCAGAGTAACCCTAATCCAATAGAAGAAAATATCATTGATGAGGAAGGTGGTTCTGTTGCAACACAAGACGGAGTAATGGAATTAAATGTTCCTGCGGAGGCATTATCTGAAGCTACAGCGATTACTGTTGAACAGACTGAGGAGCCCGTTCCTGGTACATTAGTTTTAGCCCAAAGTGCTTACGATTGGGGGCCTGATGGAACGCAATTTGATATACCTGCAGTTTTGACATATAATTATCGCAATGACAATATACCGATTTCAGGTGCTGATGAGCTTCTTACAATGGCATATTATGAAAACTCAGCATTAATTGAGCTTCCTTCCATTGTAAATGCATCAACAAAAACTATACAGGCTGATGTTGATCATTTTACCGTTTTCACCATTGTTGCAAGACAAGAATGGCTGGTTAATTTTAATGGCACTAATTACCTTATGGATAATGAATTATCCCTTGTTTATAAAGAGGGGTTTTCAGATCCATTTGACGAAGACAATAATTCTAACCCTACACACTATCTATACAATTTTGAAATTGGGGATCGATTGGAAAACATCATTCTTGACATATATTTATATGCTCCACAAGAAAGTGATTTTTTAAATAACACCTTTGAGTTTAGAGATGAAGGCCTGGTCACACCGGAAGATGTGGCAAATTCAACTTTTTTCTTTGATGCCAGGTTAGTACTAAATCAAAACCAGGTAGATATAAGACCGGTAAGCGGTACTATTGAATTAAAGAGTAATATTGAGGAAAATCGTTACTACTTAACATTCAATCTTATCTATCCGGATGACGAATCCCTGACGGGAAGCTACTACGGAAATTTTACTGAAGTTCAGTAACTATATAAAGGTGAAAAGCACAACAGCTGTTGTGCTTTTTCATTATTTAATATTATCTATAGTGATACCATTCAATATCATAAATTAATTCTCATAATTTACCATCGACTGCAATATTAGCATTAGCTTTACAAAAAATATTCTGCATGATTGAGATCGGTAAATATAATAAGCTAAGAATCAACCGTAAAACAGACCATGGACTTTATTTGATAAGTGAATCTTTAGAGGAAGTCTTATTGCCTAATAAGTATATTCCAGAAGATTACAAAATAGACGACTATCTTGATGTTTTTGTATACCTGGATCATGAAGAAAGAAAAGTTGCCACAACACTCGAACCAAAAATAAAATTAGATGAATTTGGCTTCTTACAAGTTTCAGATGTAACCCCGGTGGGGGCTTTTATGGATTGGGGGCTCGAGAAGGAGTTAATGGTCCCATTTAAAGAACAAAGGCAAAAAATGCAACCGGGCAGATGGTATGTTGTTTATATGGACTTTGATGTAAAAACAAACAGATTATATGCATCTAATAAAATTGACAAGTACCTGCAAAATGCATTATTGACAGTTAATGAAGGAGAAGAGGTAGAATTACTGATATACCATATATCTGATATGGGCTATTCTGCAATTGTTAATGGTCAACACAGAGGCTTGATATATAAAGATGAAGTTTTCAGAAATATTAATGTCGGAGATAAAACTAAAGGATATATCAAAAAAATCAGGGAAGACAAAAAGATCGATCTAACCCTGCAGCCAATTGGATATCAAAATTTCAATGATAAAAATGCTGAGACCATTTACAATACCCTGATTAATAATGGTGGATTTTTACCTTTATCTGACAAAAGTAAACCTGAAGCAATCTACGATCAATTCGGAATAAGTAAGAAAGCATTTAAAAAAGCACTTGGTGATCTGTATAAAAACCGTAAAATAACGATTGAACCCGACGGGATTACTCTAAACAGATAATTCTTTCTAAAAAAAATCATAAAATAAATTTGAAATATCATTTGTAGGTGCAATATTCGTGACCGGAAGAAATAAGTATGCTGTATTGCTTATTTCTAACAATTATCGGTCACAACCTATACACCAAAATGAAAAGAACACTTATATTTCTTGGCATTTTTTTGTGCCTCGAAATTTTAGATGCTAACCCAAAACTAGATAGTATCTCAAACATTTTGGAGAACAAAACGCTTTCTATTGAAGAGAGAGCTGAAATATTAGTGCTATACGGTGAATTATTAAATGATACTGACCCCTCACTCGCACTGGATATTAACAAGAAAGCAATTGATATAAGTAGAAAATCAGGGAATGATATCTTTCTTACCAATTCTTTGAGAGGCCTGGGAATTTCTTATATTAATATCGGCTTGTATGAACAGGGAATTGACCAAACGATTAATTCCTTAAACCTGGCTCAGAAAATTGATTATTACGATGGAATAATTAAAGCATATAACAACATAGGAGTGGTTTATATGTATCTGAACCAATACGATGATGCTGAAAAGAATTATAAGAACCTCAAAAGATTTTTAAAAGAAGGCGACGTAGATAATTGGCGAAATTATTACATGAATCTGGGAGTTGTCTATTGGAAAAAAGAAAATTTCAAAAAGGCTCTGGAAGCATATAATGAAGCACTCGAAATATCATTAGATAAAGGAGATATGCGGGAATGTGCTATTATTTACCATAACCTGGGGACTTTGTATCTGGATAAAAATGAGTTTAAAAAATCACTTGATTATTATGACCGGGCATTAGCTTTAAATAAAAAACTAAAGAATGAAGTTCAGATACCGTCTATTTTAATCAGTATTGGAAAAGCTCATTATAATTCCGGAAATTTTTGTGTTGCAGAAGAATATATTTTAAAGGGAATAGAAATTGCCTCTGAAAAGAAAATGCTGCGAGTGGAAGAGATAGGATATAAATCACTCTATAAGCTTTATAAAGAAACCGAAAATTCGGAAAAAGCACTTTCTGCTCTTGAAAAACATTCTATTCTAAAAGACAGCCTTATTACCAGGGAAAATACTTTCAAAATCTCACAGCTAAAAAGTAATTATGCGTCCATTCAACGATCACATGAAAATGAGGTGCTCAAAAAGGAAGCTGAACTCCAGGAATCAGTAATACAAAACCAAGCCATCATAATTATTGCTACTTTATCCTGCCTTGTAATTCTGATTATTGCATCGATAATCCTAATGAGATTTAACAGGTTAAGAAAACAAGCAAATTTAGAATTGACCAAATCCAATCGTCAGATTCTTCAGCAGAAAGAACAGTTAGATGAACAGTCAAATAAACTAATTAAGGCTTACCAGGAAATATCATTAATGAATATTAATCTGGAAAAAGAGGTGTTGATGAGGACTGAAAAAGTTAAATCACAAAATAAAACAATCTTAAAATATTCATTCATGAATGCCCACAAAATAAGAGGGCCTCTTGCCAGGGTAATTGGTTTGGTGAACCTGATGAATGATAAGAATGAGAATAAGGATTATGATATAATTATTCCTATGCTTGTTAAAGAGGTGAAGGATCTGGAAATTGTAGTAAAAAGTATCAGGAATTTATTAGAGAAAGAAGAGTTAAAGGAGGTAGGCTAATTCAAAGTCAAAAATATAATTACTTTATGTTTTTTCATTAGTACTAGGTTACTTACGGAATGATTTTTGATGTGTTTTTAGTAAAACCTTCAATATGAAAAGACTTATTCTGTTATTAATTCCTGCAATGGTCTCGGTTGCATGCTTAGAAGATTCTATCTCGAAAGAAGAAGAAATCCAGCGTATTGAAAAAATATATCAGAAAATAGAAGAAATAGCTTACAGCGAAACTTGTACAGAATCTTCAAATTGGCTAATCACTCCGATAGGATCAAAGGCATGTGGTGGCCCAACCCACTATTTGCCGTATTCAGTAAAATCTGATACTTCTCTACTTCTTGAATTGGTAGATGACTATAAATCTGAACAAATAGAATTTAACAAAAAATACCGAGTATATTCAGACTGTTCAGTGCCTGCTAAACCTTCTGGTATAGTATGCATTGATGGAAAACCTGAATTTATTTATGAATGATCAAATAAAGATTAGTAAAAATTAAAGGTCCTCATAATATCTAATCTTGTAATTAATACTTCATAATATTTATCAATAAATCTGGAAGTCCTGGTAACCATAAGTCTTTTAAATTTTATGGTCGAACATTCAGTCTTCAAAAGACTGAAAATCAATATTAAAGCAATAACCTTTTCGAAAAAAACCTCTTGCTATTCATATTAATTATTCTTATATTAATTAGTAATATTCTAATATTAACTAATAATACCACACCAATGAAAATACTTACCACAATTACCACAGCATTTATATTTGTATACTTTCTTATGCCTTGTGATATCATGGCGCAGGAAGAAATGCAACCTAAAAAATTAGAAAACGCAACCTGGAAAGAAGTCGTATTCGTAGATTTCAAGCCTGGAAAAATGGGGAGAGCTCTGGAAATCATCAATGATTACTTTAGGAAAGCCGCGGATATGTCCGCAACCAGCTTCCCTGAAACAATGATCGAATTAAAAACCGGTCCCTGGGATATGATGGTGGTTTGGTCAATGAAGGACGGGCTAGATGAAATGAACTGGGAAGTAAGTCCTGACAATATAAAATGGAGAAAGGCTATGGAAAAAATAGCTAAGGATGAGGGCGCTTCTGCTAAAGCCATTTGGGAAGAATACCAAAGCCTTATTGCAAGGTCAAGCATGCAGCTAGGTATGTCAAGAAGTAATTAAAAAGATAATAAATATTAGAAATTCCTACCCGGTGAAGGTTTTCAACACCTTCACCTTTTTTTTATATCTGCCTTAATAAAGACTGGAAAATGATCGCTTATATAAAGATTATTATCCCTCCGATCATCTATTGTTAAGCTAGTATCAACATCAATCTTTCGAATAAAAATATGATCAATTCTTCTATTTAATGGCGATTCAATATTAAATCCATTATAGGTTCCGAATGGTCCATAAACAACCTTTGACTGTTGGAAGGAATCTGATAGAACTGAACTCAATATCTTCATAGGCTCATCCACCTTCTGGCTATTAAAATCGCCCATTACAATAACAGGTAAGTTATTTCTATTCACGCTATTTAGCACCTCTAAAATCAATTTAGAAGAATTGACCCTCGATAATTTATTCTCGTGATCATAATGAGCATTGAAAACCCAAAATTCCTCCCCTGACTCTTTGAATGTAAACAAAGCATATGTACAGATTCTTCGATAATTAGCTCCCCAGCCATAAGATGGAATCTTCATGTTCTCAGATAGCCAGAAGGTATTTTTACTATTAACATTGAATTTCGTAGAATCGTAGAATATTGCAGAAAACTCTCCTTCCTTCTGCCCATCATCTCTGCCTTTTCCAAAATAGGTATAATCAACAAGGGCAGAATCAATATATTCGAGCTGATGGAATAATCCCTCCTGGGTTCCAATAATGGCAGGATGGTAAAACTTTATCAATTCTACTAAAGATTCTTTTCTATCATCCCAGCTATTCAATTCGCTTGATGGGTTATCATACTTAATATTATAAGTCATGGCGGAAAAGCTCTGCCCAACAAGAGAATTGGAAATAACTAGTATTGAAAATATAAATACAGGTAGCCATCTCATATTTAAAAGGATAAATACACTCCTAAAGATACCCAATAATTATGAGAGGTTGTATTGTTAATAATTGATTCGATCCTGTAATCAAGCCCGGCTTCGGTTTTAAAATCCTCTGTAAATTTATAACCCACTAGTGGAACAATTCTAATTTCCAGATCGTATTCTCCTCCCTGCAAAACATTGAGATATTCATTATTAAATTTCAGGTAAAACTCCCTGGAGTCAACTTTAATTCCACTCAATGGTTTTTCAATGGTAAACCTGTATCGAAATCTAAATTCTGTATCTTCAACTTCACTAAAAGTCTGGTCTGTTGATATCCGGTGAGATCTGCGTGATGAGTAACCGGATTCTAAAAATGTGTATTGCTGAATTGATCGATGGAAAATTTCACCCATTTCAAATCGAATAAGATAACCTACAGCAATAACTTGTTGCAAGTCTGTTTTATAGCTTATTAATGTAGCTATATCATTCCGCTCATAAACGGGTAGATCATCAAACTCAGTGTTTATTTCACCTTGTGAATAAACCTGCCTACCCTCCCATTTCACATTTAATGTCCAGTTTCCTGATATTTTGTGATTAACATTGATGGAAGGTAATGTTCCGAATTGATAATCAGACTGAGAAAACAAGTATAAATTTGAACTTAATGAAATAAGAAATATAAAAAATGTTCTAGTATTCAAGATTATCGGTATTTCGGACAATTAATTTTTTAACTTGTAAAATATTTCCTTCATCATCAGCTAAAATTTCATATTTACTCCACTCTTTTTCTACTACAGATTTGATGATGATTTCATATTTCAATATACAACCATGATCTTCCGCCCCTTCCTTTAAAAGTTTTAGTAAACCGGCAGATTCCCCTGTGAATTGGGTTTGGATTTTCATTATTCCATATTTATCGAATTCTGTAGTGAGGTTCTCGTCCAGTATTTCCCATACCTCTTTTGGAATTTCTTTTTTTCTTGCAATGATTTCTATATCCTGAATTTCCCCTGACTCTGAAAACTCTACACTATATAATTTTCCATTATTCTTAAATTTTGCCTCGATAGATATACCATCCTCGCTTTCTTCCCGAAACCAGTTTATTTGGGAATTAACTTCACTTTCATTTATGAAATTTAATGCTTTATCAGGAACCTCATTTTCTCCTATTTTGTATTCTCTTTCGAATTTGACTTGTGAAAAGGAATCGTAATTTAATTGTACTAAAAAGACGAAAATAAATATCCTTAAAAATTTACCCACATAATATGGATTTCTATTTTTAGGATTTCCGGGAATCATCTGTACCTTTTTTGTTATCATCCTGATTTTTTCTATGAGTCTTTTGACCTTTTTCCTTGACTTCAATTTCAGAATTTTTTGTCGATTTATCCTCTGTTGAATCACTATTTTTAGTTACATCATCGATTTCCTCCTCGATGATCTGCCCTCTGTCTCCTAAAACGGGTTCATCTTCCCCAGTTTGTTCCTGATTTCTTTTCTTTTTAATTTTTGTGTTTTCTGATTTAACACCAGGTATTGTAGATTTATTCCCGTCTCTATTGGCCTGGTAATGTGGTGACATTATTTCGATATTATTTTCATTGAATACATCCTGAATATGGGCATGTAAAGCTGAATAAATAGCTGCCTGTTTATTGGGTTCTTTTGTATAAGCGTTTAATTGATAAGCAACATAAAAATCAGACAATTCCGTTTGAAATACATATGGCTCTGGATCTTTCAATAGTAATTCAGTCAGGCTTGCGGCCTCTTTTAAGGCTTTATACACTTTTTTCCATGGTACATCGTACCCAATCGTAACAGTAGTATAAATGATTAGCCCACTTTCTGAACCCAGCAAATTATAGTTTAAAATATTTCCGGAAAGAATTGTTGAATTGGGTATCGTGATCACCTCATTCTTTATTGAATTTATTCTGGTTACCAACAGGTTTTTCTCTATAATATCACCGGTAATAGATCCTATTCGTACGCGATCTCCCCGCTTAAATGGCCTCATATAAGTAATTACTATACCGGCGACCATATTGGAAATAGCATTCGTAGAACCAAGAGAAAATAAGACACCAACAAAAACTGAAACTCCTTGAAATATTTTAGAATCCGACCCCGGCAAATATGGAAAAACCAAGACTACAGTAAATGCGATCAATAAAAATTTAATTATTCCATAAGTTGGTTTTGCCCAATCAGGGTAAAAACCCGGTATTTTCAGTTTTTCTCTTCTGATTTCCTGAAAAATATATTTGATGAAGTTCAGGAAATATTTCATCACCACTAATATGGCAATTATTGTAAACATGTTAGGAAGAAAATTCCAGATAGAGTTAGCAATCGAAGAAAACGGTGACCACACCAGGTCAAACAGCTTATCAGCCCAACCTCTCGTAAAGGCAAATACACTAAAAATTAATGGTATGGAGATATAAAACGCCAGAATTATAAGAACCCATTTTCCTACTCCAATCAAAAATTTTATCAATCCGATTTCCTGATTTTTTGATAAAAAGGTGTAGTTTTTATACTGAAGGTCTCTTAACCAATTATCTTTATGTTTTTCAACCAGTTTAAATAAGCGATTACTACCTGAGTTGATAAGCTTTATTAATACCCATAATCCGATTAGGATTAATAGTACCTTTCCTGCTTTTAATAAATTTATAAAAAAGCTCTTTTCGCGATACGACTTCTCAAAATCCTTTTTTAGAGAATTTAGATAAAACAGGGATAACTGATCTAAGGTTAGTTGATAATAATTTGCTTCTTCATTAGTGGCTGTCAGCAAATGCTGATCCTGATAGTAAATTTCAATTTCATTTCCTGTATTAATAATTTTTAATGAATCTGGTGAAAATGTATCATCATTGAAAAGTTCCTTTAATTTCAAATTCAGATTTTCAGCTCTTTGAGGTATACTTAAAGTTCCTATTGGCTGGAACAAATAAAATAGGGTATCACCTGATACACCAATTACTGGCTCTCCATCTTCTATTTCCACTTCTTTAATAGGATCTGGAATTACCTGATTTTCATTTTCACTAACCTTTTCCTGAATGGTATCTGAATTGAGCGTCGAAATTCTATCAAGGATGATTATTTCCATCAATGAATCTTCGAGTTTTCGTTGCTTTATCTTATTCAGCTCTTTCTCATATAATTTAAGTAATGCGGTTTTGGTAGAATCAGAAAATTGCTGATCCCGGGTTTCCTGGGAGAAGATTTTCCCTGGTATAAATAGGATAATCAATATTATAAAAAATCGAATACTCATTTTTGTATAAAAAAGGATCTATCTCTAGAATAAGATAGATCCCTTTAAAATATGCTTTCTTTTAGTTATTTGCCCAATCAGCCCAATTTGAACAATGACCGGCATTATCAGTTCTGAGAATATCTGTTTGAACTCCTGAGTATGTTGCATTCATCACTGCTCGTGGAGCAAAATGCACCTTACCTGTACCATTGTCTAAGAAGGCTTTCCCAAAGTGTGCCTGGCTTAAACCATGGCCCGCTTCATGTAAGGCTACAGTTTCTACATCGATGTTTCCTCCATCAAACCATGGGAAATTATCGTTGTAGTAAATTTCCCTGAATGCCACATCATTCTTTCCATTATTATCAATATCAGTTGGACCGTTTTCATCCACAAATATTATCGTAAAAGTGACTCCCAAAATGCCATTGGCACCTCCGGGTCTGAGAAAATTAAAGAAATCAGGGCCCATCCAGCCACAATGAACTACATCTCCGAAGTAATCCAAACTTCCACCAAATCCAAAGAGTGCCGAAATAAAACCAGTATTTGCCATTGAGTTAGAAGGCACCTTGAAAACATTCAAATCGCTACAACGCACGTTGTCCCAGGTATTCATTGCCCTGTCAATTGCTTCACTTGTTGTACTAACATCCAAATCAGCAGATGGCCTGTTTTCATCAATATAGTACGAAATGTCATTTGTACCATCAATACTGGTACCGGGTACAAAATCAGCATCTAGTTGCTTATTTCCTGTATCCATAAAGAATACAGTATTTCCCATCTCACCATTTTCTCCGATTGTGAGATATTCTGCTTTATAAAGCGCAAACTGTAAACCTTCTATATCCGAAGCTGATCTCGCATTGATTCCCAGCGCTTCCAGATCTTTAAATTCTGGTTGAACTTCTATTTGAACTAGAGAGGATTGCTCATTACTCTCACAGGCCATTATCAATCCTATTGATAACAGGACAAACAATTGTGGTATTCTCTTCATGTCAATTTGATTTATATGATTTTTTGAATATTTAATATAATATATCAAATTAAAATCACATTATAATCAGCTTTAATGATATTTTTTTAGCATACATTTAAAGGTTTTTAGACAACGGTCTCCGGTATATGATTTACATTTAAGAGAAAAAAACCGAAGAGGTTACCCCTTCGGTTTAAGCTTTATATCTATAAAAGATAATGATATTCCTACCTCGTTTCTTTAGCCTCGTGTTCAGGAACACCTAAATCTTTATTTTCGAGTTCGGTCATAACATATTCTATGGCTTTCTGAAGCTGAACATCATTTCCTTGCGCTAACTCAGAAGGGTTTTCAGGAACTTTAATATCAGGTTCAACCCCATGTCCTTCTTTAAACCATGTTCCATCAGGATTATACATTCTAAAAGTCGGGACAGTAACTCGACCACCATCAATAAGAGCTGGTGCACCAGTGATTCCGATTAAACCTCCCCATGTTCTGGATCCGATTAGTGGCCCTAATCCTGCTTTTCTAAAGTAATCGGGGAAAGCATCTCCACCGGAACCACTCCATCCATTAATTAGCATTGCTTTTGGTCCAAAATGACCTACCGGAGGCCATTGCCAGTTCTCTCCATCTCTTACATCCCAGTAAGCAAAAGGCTTTCTGTTTAATAATTCAATGAATCGATCAGGTATCTGACCACCACTATTAAATCGTTCATCAATTATTAACCCATCAAGATTCCATTGCCCTGCAAACTGCCTCACCAGTTCTGCCTGTCCATCTAACCCTGTACTACGCACATAGATATATCCTACTCTTCCGTTCGTTGCCTCCTCAACTTGTTTTCTATTTGTTTCTATCCATGCTAGATGCCTCAATCGAGCATCCTCATTTCTACTAAATGTTTTAACAAGTTCTTTTCTGGCACCTTCCATAGAAGGCTTATCATTAACTGTTAATTGAACTGTTTTTCCATTAAGACCATAAAAGGCACTATACGGTTCCTTATCAGCTGTTAAAGGAACTCCATTTACTGCCAAAATATAATCACCTTCTTTAATGTTTACTCCTGGCATAGCCACTGGAGCTATAGCCTCCGCATCCCATGGTGCTCCTTTTATAATTTCTGATACTTTATAATATCCGTTATCAGCTTTCCAGTCTACACCCAGATAACCAACTTGGGTCCACTCATTATTTTCAGTGTCTCCCCCTCCACGATAAGTATGAGAAGCATTGAGTTCGCCAATCATCTCTCCTATTATGTAATTTAAGTCGCGCCTGGTATTTGCCTGTTGAACAAGATTACTGTAATAATCTTTTACTGCCTGCCAATCAACACCATGCATATTTTCATCATAAAAATAGTCTCTCTGGAATCTCCATGCATCCATGAATATCTGATTCCATTCCTTTTTAGGATCTACCCTGGATTCCATTTCACCCAAAGGTAATTTATCTTCTATATTCTGGCCGGGCTCCGCTTTTATAACAGCAAGGTCATTACCCTGGAGAACAAGGATTTTCTTACCATCTGCTGACATTCTAAATCCATTTGCTTTTCCAAAGACTTCCTTAGATTCGTTTTCTTTTGGATCGTAAATTTTTATAGGAGCAGGACCACGGGCTCCGGTTCTGTCATGATAGATAAGTTTATCTTTAATAGCATAAAGATCTCCATAATTACCCGGTTCTAAAGGCATTAAAACTATTCTACTCTCTATATCTGCAAAATCAATATTTACTTCTTTCTCCATTTCTTTTTCGGTATCAGAATCACCATTTTTCTTTTTCTTTTTCTTGCTTTCTTCCTCTTTTTCTTCTGATTTCTTGATCTCTACCTCATCGTTTTCTGGTTCAAAAGGTATTTTAGTGCTCTTTTCAAGAGGAAGAACCGCTAATTGGGCAGATTTTGAATAAATAAAACTCCAATCAAAATCACTGTAAGTAGGATTCATTGCCCGGTTTGTAAAGAAATATAAGTATTTTCCATCAGGGTCAAACGTCGGTGAATAATCACTATAGAACTGGCTGGTCACTCTTTTTCTTTCACCATTTTCAAGATCATAAATAAAAATAGAGTTATTTCGATTGGGTTCACCTCTGGAGTATACCATCCAACGACTGTCAGGAGACCATGATACTGAAAAATTATTCAAAGCACCCTGATACATCCATAGACCTTCGTCAATTTTTGTTGTTTGATTGTTATCAGTATTGAATACATTAATTGCCATTGCCTGGTCTACAAATGCAAGTTTCTTACTATCCGGAGACCAATACAATTGATATCGAAATCCCTCATCATAATTTGTTAATCGAGTTTTATTTCCTGACTCAACATCCATCACGTGAAGATTATATTCACCATTTTCATCACTCCAATAGGCTATCTTTTTACCATCAGGCGACCAGGCAGGGAATCGTTCTGCAGATCCGGAAGTATTGGTGAGATTGATCACCGGCCCCTTACTTGCTGGTACAGAGAAAAGATCTCCCCGAGCTTCAATTACTGCACGTTTTCCATCATGAGAAAGCCATGCATTTTGCATTTGTTTGTGGGTCTTTACAGTTTTGGGTAAAAGGTTTGATCGATCTGAAATGATATTAATATTGACCGGTTTGATTGAGCCGTCAGATAAGCTATAAAGGTGTAATTTTCCATCCGCCTCAAAAACTATTTCCTCTGGTCCGATCGATGGAGTATGGACATCAAAATCTTCGAACTCTGTCAATTGTGTTGATTCGTCAGAATCTAAATCATAAACCCAGAGATTATATCTTTTTTCTGGTCCGCGATCAGATAAAAAATAGACTTTATTTCCTGACCACATTGGCAATTCTTCATTTGCATCACTTTGAGCAATATTTTTATGTGACATATCGCTCAGATCGAAAATCGTAATATCGGGAGCCATACCTCCTCTATAGCGTTTCCAGGTTCTGTTCAATCTCGATTTGTCTGTATAAGCTAATTTCTGACCATTCGGAGAAAAGGAAGCCATTTCTCCATACGGAACTGGTAATTTTTCAGCCTCACCTCCATTCTTATCTATTAAATAAAACTGGTTATACCTCTGCCTGCCACTTTCACGAGCAGATGCAAAAAGAACTTTATTTCCATCAGGATGCCAGTCCAGCATTCGGTCTCCAGAACCGTGATATGTTAACCTGTCAGGCACACCACCCATTGTCGGTATAACATATATATCAGCACTTCCTTCATAATTACCGCTAAAGGCTATATGATTTCCATCAGGAGAAAACTTCGGAAAAATCTCAATCCCCTGTGCTGTTGTAAGCCTGTTGGCCGTTCCTCCTTCTTTAGGAACTATCCAAATGTCATTTGCATAAGCAAAAGTAATGTGACTGGATGAAACATCCGGGAAATAAAAAAGTCTGGCATCCACCTGACTATAAACATTTAAACAATATAAAATACCTGTAAGGAAAGGTATAATTCTAAAATAATTTTTCATGGTATATCGGTTTGACGGATTAATTCAATAAAATCGGGTAATTACTTAAAAAAACCCATTTTAATATCGGTAAATTCCACTAGAAAATGAAAAATTATATTAGTAAAATTAATTGTTAAAATTCAGTTAAAAGGTACTGAATAATTAAACCAGGTGTGGAAAACAGATTTAAATTCGGATCAATAGGGATGAAAATTTATATGACCCGGATAACCTTTGTATTAAAATTGATGCGACCCGCGAATCCGTTTAATAGAGTTATTTAAAATTACTCCTTTACAAAAGGAATTTTAGTTAATTTATTATCAGATAGTCCTCATTACTATTGTTTGCTGCCTTATTAACGTTTGCTGCCTTATTAGAATTTTCCTCAATTAAGGATACAATTTCATCTGAAGACTCCTCTACTACTTTAGAAATCTCAGGAATTGACATTTCCTGTATTTCATATAAATAGCTTATTACTGATTTTTTAGGATCTTCATTTCTAAACTCTTTTAATGAACACTTTTGATATTCTATTCTCTCATTAAAATTGGCTACCTCTTTTGCAGCTTTATCGAATAACCAAACAACTAAATTAGAAATATTCTGGTTTTCCAGCATAGATCTAAGTAATGCTAACCAGACTTCCTGAATTATATCCTCTGCAAGATCTTTATCTTTAACCTTAAATAAAATAAAGTTATGAAGTGGTTTGTGGTAATGTTTCCAAATAAGACTTTGTTTCATGCTCCCTCAATAGATCTAATTGCGCATTGGTTTTCAAATGGCTGCAATTATAAATAGTGACAGCCTAATTATCCAGCCTTCTGCGTGTTTATTATTTATTAATTTATGGAACTCTTTTTTGACTCTCTGATAGTTAGGCGCTTATAGAAATCATCAATTAACTGGTCCCTAATTGATAAATTTGAAGCGACGGATTTCATGATATTTGAGTCCATCAAATTTTCACTACTCCCTAAAATAGCACTTAAAATACAATTATAAAAGTGGGGATTTTTGAATATTGATTTACTACAAAATCAAAAATGAAACCCATTTAAATTATTCCCGAATTATTTAATTTAATGATACTAATAGAACTATCAATCCATATAAAATAACCATTAATGGTAACGTGCTACACCAATACCAACTCTCAATATTATTCTTCGAAAAATACAATTATAAAATCGAAACCTCACTTCAATAATTGATTATAATAATACCCCATTTCGTCATTGAAAAAATTTTTCATTCTTATAATCTTTGCTTCGAACTGCTTTTTCACGATTTTTCATGAGGTATTTATTTTCCCCTAAAATTATTGCTCTAAATCCAAGGAGATGAAAAAATCTCTTTGCAAAAAATTTTGCTATGGTAGTATTTACTTCTAAAGTATCCTTTTCTTTATTATGCCACTTCACACCAGGTAACACCGGAAGAATCTTATCTACTTTCAAGGTTCTTAATTTTTCAGATAATTTTAGAAAAAATGGAGATACCTTCCGGATAAGAAAAAAACCATCATCACCCTGATTTTGATATAAAGGCATAAATATGCGTGCATTTTCTTCTGCTTTTATACGCTCCCCGTTATATTTAGCCAAAATAGTCCCTTGCTTTATTTTCTGAA
Organism: Mangrovivirga cuniculi; assembly: GCF_005166025.1. Taxonomy (NCBI): domain Bacteria; kingdom Pseudomonadati; phylum Bacteroidota; class Cytophagia; order Cytophagales; family Mangrovivirgaceae; genus Mangrovivirga; species Mangrovivirga cuniculi. The sequence goes on along the minus strand of NZ_CP028923.1, from coordinate 1,425,225 downwards.
AATTTACAAACCCGGGCTTCATTTTAAATTTAGAATTATCAAAGACCTGGAATCTGTAAAAAATCTCAAATATTTCATGTGAATCAAAAGAAGTTTTTGCAAGTTGATCGTAATATTTGTAATAATTAAACGATTTTCTTTTGATCATGCCAGCATGGACCAGAGCTAACAAAATAAAAGCTTTATGGTTATCTACCGATGATTTATCACCATGACTCCCACCTTCAAACCCGAAGGCCACATACCCTAATTCATTTATATAGCTTAACAATGGGCCTTCAAGATATTCTTCAATTCCCAGGATCATAGGAACAGGGAATAATTCAGCGAATTTCCTATTTGCTAAACAGTCATTAACAGTCAAAAATGGATTAGTTTCACTAGAGGTAGTATGAAGATCAAAAAAATAAAAAGGACCGTTGTCCTCATTTAAAATTTTTCTTATTTCAGTAAGTATCTCCTTTTGCTCAATAATATCCTGAGCCGGTTCCTTTTGGACATCGTTAAGTAAGCTTTCAATCTTTTTTTTGGTCCAAAGTCGGTTTAAATCATACTTTTCGTACCGATGCCCTTTACCGAGGGCTTTTAGGTTACCACTAATGCCATAAATGTTTCCTCTGACCTTTATTTTATTCCTGGAGATCTCCTCAATCACTTCTCTAATAGCAAATACACCTGAAGGCTCATTTCCATGTATACCACCTGTAAATATCATGCTGGGGCCTTCCTTTTTGCCCTCGATTTTACCGATCAGTCTTCCTACCTTGATCTTATGTCCCCTAAATTGATCAGTTAATTCCACCATATTGCATCGACTTAAGGTCATTTTCTGTGATTATTCCTACCATCTGATTTTTCTCTACCACTGGAAGGCATGTCAGGTGATGATTTTTAAGAATATCGACTACTTCTTTAATTGATTGATGGATATCTACAGTTTGAAAATCCTTTTCCATAATCTCCCCGACATTATATTTTGAAATATCAAGCAAGCCATTTTTGACTTTGCTGAGAAACCCTTCGCCTAATATACCAACCAGATCTCCTTTTAAGTCCTCTACAGGCAAATGATGGATATCGTTCCATTCCATAATTTTAAATGCAAATTCAGCAGGATCATCCACATTAACAGTAAATAAATGTGTAGACATAATGTGCCCGGCAAACTTGGCAGATTCATGGATATCAGTAATTGGTTTGGAAGTCTTCCATTCATGAACAGGTTTTCCTTTTTGCTGATGCTTGTACATCGACTTCGTCAATGCCATCAAGGCATCATCACTTTTCAAATTCTTCTTTAACTCTCGGAAATTTTTGATGATCCACTGAGCAGACGATTTTCCGCAGGTCCGTTGTTCAATGATGCCAAGATATTTTTCTATATCACTTTTATCCACGTTCATTTTTCTCAGCCCCTCATAGGCCAGAGGTAAAAATTCTTTGGCTATCAATTGCCTTACTGAACTGTAATCTCCCTCCCATCTCATAACAGACTCTTTACCTGTACGTGCTGCACGGATAAAATTACTCTTAGCATCTCTGAAGTCCATTTTTCCTTCCATATCATTATATTTTGTCGGACGCCCTTTCATCAAACCGGCCCAAAAAGCAAAATTCGCAACTTCATCAATTACAGTTGGACCTGAAGGAATATATCTGTTTTCAATTCTCAAATGTGGTTTTCCCCCTCCCACTCCATAACAAGGTCTATTCCATGGATAGATTGTGCCATTGTGCAAACTCAAGGCTTCAAGTTTCGGAATCTCAGAAATATTTCTTTTCATTTTATCATAAATATTCTCTTCGAGTTCTTTAGTGAGAAGCACTTTGTATTTAGAAATATTCTTTTTAAAAATATCTGTAACTGTACCAGTTGCCCATTCATCTCCAAAGGAAACTCTTGGTTCCTGATCCTTCAATGCATAGGAGCTGATTCTGGTATCAACACTTTGCATAAATAATGCGATCCTTGTTTCAAACCATAACTCTCTTCCCAATAGCAAAGGTGAATTAGCACATATACCCAATACCGGTCCGGAGATAGCTTGTGACCAGTTATAAGCGGAAACAAAGTCATCTGAGGAAACCTGTAAATGCATCTGAAAACTTGTATTACATGCCTCAAATAATACTGAATCATGAATAAAAGTAAGTTCATCAACACCCATCATGTGAAAACTAAAATCTGTCCCTCTAATGGCTTTTACTACCTCATTGAGCAGAAAGTAACGTGGAATGGGAGTCATGTAGTCAAGCTGGAGTTCTTTTCTACTGATTGTCGGCAAAATCCCTGTTAATAACACTTTACTGTCATGTTTCTTGGACGCCTTTTTAGCCTTTTCTAAAAAACTGGATAAAGTAGTTTCCAAGACTGAAAAACAATCTTTTTCAAAAAGTAAAGGATCGAGATTGATTTCAAGATTATACTTTGCCAGTTCAGTTGTAAAATGGCTGTCATTAATTTCGTTAAGAACCTCAAGGGAATTATCTGCCGGTTTCCAGTTTTTATTTATTAAACAAAATTCCTGTTCAGCACCTATCCTGACAACATCATCTTCGAAACTTTTATTTTGTATGAGTTCATCGAGGATCTGAATATCTTCCAGCAACCTCTTGATATACTTAGCTCTTAATTGACCATCAGATATGGATTTCACTGTATGTTCTCCCATAAGTAAAGCATTATTTATCCTTACTTAATGTAATGCCTGAGATGATATAACCACAAAACAAACATCAGTCAGCATTATGATTTTTAACAAAAAATCCTTTCTTTTGAATCAAAATTTATCAACTATATTTCTTTAAGAGATGCGAGTCTACTCCATGATTTACATGATATTTTTATCATTTCTTGCTTTAAACCTGGCTGGTCAGGAAAAGATAGAATTCGACTCGACAGAAACTGTTTATGTATCCACTAAAGACAAAGCCGTTTATAAAGGAAGAATAACTAATCAATCAGATGAGAGGATTTCACTTCAGACAGAGAAATTTGGTCAATTAAAAATTAATAGAGATGACATTCGAGAAATTGAACATGACAACGGACAGTCAATAAAAAACGGGAAAATCTGGCATGAACATATATATGCTTCTCAATATATACTAACCGGAAATGCAATTCCTCTTAAAAAAGGTCAGGGATATTACAACAATATCTGGATATTCTCAAATAGTTTGGCTTATGGGATTACAGATAACTTTTCTATAGGCACAGGTATACTACCTATAATTGATTTTCAAAATGGAATTGCTCTTCCATTTTGGTTTTCTGCTAAATACAGTTTTCCTAATAAAGGAAAAAACATTTATTTTTCTATAGGAGCTACAGGTCTGAAATTATTCAATGTAGACATGCCTGTTCTTGGCGCATTATATGGTGCCACAACTTTTGGCGATAAAAATTTAAATCTAACCTTAGGTTTAGGAGTTCCCTATCAGCAAGGATATGGCTTGGTAAAATATCCACTCGGTAAGATCAGCGGTGCTGTTCGTATTTCAAAATCTACCTATTTTACCGTAGAAGGTTTTATTGCGGGAATTAATCCCATAGAAAACCAGGAATTTGGTGAGGGCATGCTTTTAACTATTGGCGGTAAGACCGGGTCGAAAAACATTAGTTTTAACTATGGAGCTATTCTGGCTATGGACTTTGCCTATCCAAGTTTTATTGTGGGAGTTCCTATTCTTGGAGTAACAATCCCTTTTGGTAATAAATAATCTGTTTTTAATCTTAGTGAAGATTATTTTAAGTAAATTTATAGACCACAAAACAGTTTAATACAATGACCCATTTCAAATTAAATTGGGTTTTGTTGATTACTTTTCTGTTTTTTAATCTTTCTTTCACCTCGTATTCTCAGAAAAATGCCAACGATGCCCCTTTACAAAAAGCTCCTGATTTCAATTTAAGTGATCTCAGTGGAAATGAAATTTCTATGAATGAGTACAAAGGTGAATTCCTTGTGATTCATATTGCTACTACATGGTGTCCTTTCTGCAATGCAGAAGCTCCATATCTACAAGCATTATATGAAAAATACCAGTCTAAGAACGTAAATGTACTGATAATTGATGTCAAAGAGCCTAAGGAATTAGTCAAGGCTAAATTACAAGACAGATTTAACTTTACTTTCCCGGTGTTACTCGATTCTGACGGTAAAGTTGCTGCCTCTTTTGCTCCGGATAACGTTTTACCTGATCTTGCAAGAGATGAAGTTATGCTGGCCTCTAATTTAATCGTAGATCCCGAGGGAAATATTCAGTTTATGTCATTGTTAGACTCAAAGAATTTCGACGCAAAACTGATTTCTTTACAAAAAAGGTTAAATGAACTTCTTCAGGAACACTAGCTTTCTGATAATTCTATCAGGTTTAACTTGTGGTAACATTCAGGACAATAATTGGGTCAGTTACCAAAAATCCATATTGTCGCCACAAGTTAATCCCGATACTCTGGTATTATTTTTTACAATAAATCAGGGCTTCCATATTCAGTCACATAAACCTGAAGATGACCTATTGATCCCAACAGAATTATATTTGCAGGAAACTAATAACCTATCGTTTGGCAGCCCTGCATTTCCTGAACCTGAATATTTTTATGTGGGAAATTTCAAAACTCTGGTATTTAGCAACGAACTGATCGTAAAAGTGCCACTAATATACTCCGGGAAATTAAATCAGAATTCGATCTTTGGAAAACTTAAGTATCAACCTTGTAATAATCAAAAATGCTTTTTCCCAAGGGAACTATCATTTAAAATCGATATTATAAATTAATCTCTTACTTCGACTACCACCTCAATTTCAACTGCAATATTAGATGGTAAAGATCCCATCCCTACTGCAGCCCTTGCATGTTTCCCCCTTTCACCAAAAACCTCAACCATGAGATCGCTAAAACCGTTAATTACTGAAGGGTGATCAACAAAATCCGGACCTGCATTTACCATACCATGAACCTTTACTATTCTTACTACATTATTAAGATCTCCAACCTCGGCTTTTATAGATCTTAGCTGTTCTATAGCTGTATATCTGGCTGCTTCATACCCTTGTTCTACTGAAAGATCTGAACCTAACTTTCCGGTTATATAAGATCCATCCTCTTTTTTGGGTCCTTTACCAGCCAGAAATACCAGGTTTCCTGACCTTACTGCATTCACATAATTAGCTACAGGTGTACCAGGCTCTGTTATATTTAAACCCAACTCTTCAATCTTTTCTTCCACATCATATGGATAAAGCGGCTGCTGTACAGTGTCCATCTCCAAAGTTTCACTTAATTTCTTTTTTTCGGTCGGTTGACAAGAAGTAAAAAAAAGAACTACAAAAACTGTTAATATGAAATATTTAGTCATTGGTAATTAATATTATTATGATAGAAAGTTCCGTAAGGAAATAATTCTGATATTATTAATATACAAACAAAAACCGAAGATCTCTCTTCGGTTTTATTTCATTATTTACATTTAGGCCTTATTTAACTTCCCAGAAGTTATTACCACTGAGCAATGAATCCAGATCAGCTTCTCTTTTAGATTTATAAAGGTCGATCTGATCCTGGAATACCTGCTCATAGGTATTCCTCTGATTTTTATAAAATATTCCAAAAGGACGAGGTAATTCCCCCTCTCTTCTGTATAGTCAAAAAACTCAGCCAATATCGAGGCTTTAATTTTATCTTCATCATCATGTATCCAGCAATCATCAGGAGAATAGGAATCCATATCTACGATTACAGGCTTAAATCCATCCAAAACAATGCCTTTTGATTCGTTATCGAATAATAATGGTCTTCCATTTTCAAGATACAGGGTGTTTTTATCTTTTAACGATTTATCCGTGAATTCTTCAAAAGCACCATCATTAAAAACATTACAATTTTGATATATCTCGATAAAAGATGCTCCATTGTGATCATGAGCGGCACTTAAAATTTCTCTCAAGTGAATAGGATTCCGATCGATGGCCCTGGCAACAAATGTACCTTCACTTCCTAAAGCAAGAGTGATCGGGTTAAATGGCCTGTCTACCGAACCAAAAGGAGTAGATTTACTTACCTGACCTTTAGGAGAAGTTGGAGAATATTGCCCTTTGGTCAATCCGTAAATCTGGTTATTAAACAAAACGATATTCACATTAAAGTTCCTTCTTAAAAGATGGATGAGATGGTTACCGCCTATTGACAAACTATCTCCGTCGCCAGTAATCATCCAAATATCTAAATCAGGATTTACAGATTTAAGTCCACTGACTATTGCTCCTGCCCGACCGTGAATACTATGCATGCCATAAGTATTCATATAATATGGAAACCGTGAAGAACAGCCAATACCCGAAATAAAGACGATATTTTCCCTGGGAACATTAATAGAAGGTAAAATAGTCTGAATCTGCTTAAGAATTGAATAATCACCACAACCTGGACACCATCTTACATCCTGATCAGTTGCAAAATCCTTAGCTACAAGATTTTCACCATGTCCGTTACTTTTATTTTTGGTCTGCATATTCTCTCAATTTTAAAACTCTTTCCTTGATTTCATCAACTGTAAATGGAAGTCCTTTAACCTTACTAATCGATTTTGCATCTATTAAAAATTTATCTCTGATCAATTTAGTTAGCTGACCACGATTCATTTCCGGAACCACTACCTTGTCAAATGTTTTCAACAATTCTCCCAGATTTGAAGGGAAGGGGAATAGGTATTTCAATTGAATGTGAGCAACCGATAATCCTTCCTCAATTAATTCTTTGGTAGCGGTTTCGATAGCACCAAAAGTTGATCCCCAGCCAAGAATCAATATATCTGCACCGGCTTCACCTCTATTAATTTCCTGCTTAGGAATAAAATCAGCTATTTTTTCGATTTTTTCAGCCCTGGTTTTAACCATAAGCTCGTGATTATTCCCATCATAAGATACATTACCGGTGTTTGCTTCTTTTTCCAATCCACCTACCCTATGTGTGTACCCCTTCATTCCGGGCACCACCCAGGGCCTAACATGATTTTCGTCGCGATAATAAGGTAGGTACTGCTCATCGACGAACTCATCTCCGGTAGGACGGTGAACCTTAAATTCTTTCAAATCCTTTGATTCAGGAAATTGCCATGGCTCTGACCCATTTGCTACATAACCATCAGAGAGTACCAGAACCGGAGTCATATGTTCGACTGCGATTCTACAGGCTTCATAGGCTACATCAAAGCAATCTTTTGGAGAAGACGCTGCTAGTACCGGAATCGGTGCTTCACCATTTCTACCATATATAGCTTGTAAAAGATCAGCTTGTTCGGTTTTTGTTGGCAAACCTGTTGATGGGCCTCCACGCTGGACATTAATAATTACCATTGGTGTTTCCAGCATCACTGCCAGGCCTAATGCCTCGCCTTTTAAAGCTATTCCAGGCCCGGAGGAACCGGTAACAGCTAATGATCCTCCAAATGAAGCGCCAATGGCTGCACAAGCCGCTGCAATCTCATCCTCTGCCTGGTAGGTTTTAACACCAAAATTTTTATGTCTGCTTAATTCATGTAGAATATCTGAAGCAGGGGTTATCGGATAACTTGCATAAAAAAGTTCGAGATTATTTTTATGAGAAGCAGCAATTAGAGCTAAAGCTAAAGCACTATTTCCATTAATATTTCTGTATTTGCCTTTAGGTAATGAAGCTGCTTTAATCCTAAACCGAGTTTTAAAGGTTTCATTGGTATCTCCGAAATTGTAACCTGTTTTGAGGGCTTTAATGTTAGCCTCCGCTATTTCAGTATTTTTCTTAAACTTATTTCGAATAAATTTTATCGTGTTGTCGGGGGTTTGACTAAACATCCAATAGACATATCCAAGGACAAACATATTTTTACATCTATCCACTTCCTTTACTGATAACCCAAAGTCTTTAAGGGCTTCACGAGTCATCTTGGTAATATCTATAGCATGAAGCTGGTAATTATCTAAGGAATGATCAATAAGTGGATTTGCACCATCGATATATTTTGCCAGATTTAAATTTTTCTTATCAAAACCTGCTGTGTTCGCAATAATAATGCCACCTGGCTTTAAATTTTTAAGATTGATCTTCAATGCTGCAGCATTCATTACAACCAGCACATCAAACATATCTCCAGGGGTAAATACCTCTACAGATCCAAATTTTAACTGAAACCCTGATACTCCTGCAAGGGTTCCGATAGGAGCTCTTATCTCTGCGGGAAAGTTAGGAAATGTACTAATGTCGTTACCAAATAATTCAACAGTTTCAGTGAATTGGCCACCAGTAAGTTGAATACCATCGCCTGAATCTCCTGCGAAGTGAATAACAACCTCGTCGCGTGACTCGTCAACTGGTTCTTTCATGGCTTTGTATTTTGAGTTATTTTTTAATGGTTAACCGTATGAATATCAACGAAAAACCTTTTTATATAAATTAAAATTTTAACTCTATAAAAGCCTGTGATTTTCTCATTATTTTAACTGATTATTATCATACTTGATAATAGTCAGGTATTTAAAGGAACTGTAAAGTAAAATGTTGATCCCAAGTCACTGTTATTTCTTACGCCTATCTGTCCATCACACATCGAAATAATATCATAGCATAAAGAGAGACCTATTCCCGTACCAGGTTCATTCGAGGTTCCCCGCGAAGACTTGAGACCCTGATAAGTAAATATTTTATCCATTTCAGTTCTTTTAATACCTTCCCCGGTATCAGATACCTCGATTATGGCTTTACCTTTCTGGATATCTTCTATAAGTTTGATATTCACAGAACCACCGGAAGGTGTGAATTTTACAGCATTTCCGATAAGGTTTCTTAAAACTGATTGAATCATATTTGGATCTGAAAAGCATTCAACTGTTTTATCGCTGTAATTAAAGTTAATTTCAATTCCTTTACGCGTCGCGTTAGGCTCCATGATTTTTATTGATCTGTGGACAAGGACAACTAAGTTAAATTTCGAAAATGTCAACTTAGGATTATCTCTCTGCATTTGAGACCATGCCAGAAGATCTGTCAATAAAAAATAAGTATCATTAATTTCTGACTTTAATCGATTTAATATCCATGCCTGCTCTTCAGGATTTGAAATGTTATCCTTGGAGGTTATGATATCAGTAATCACTTTCAGGTTACCTACAGGTCCTCGCAGGTCATGACCAATTACTCTTAATATCTGGTCTTTAACTTTATTTACGGCATTAAGATTATTCTTTTGCTTTTTAACCTTTCTGTAAGAGTATATACCTACGACTAATACTAATATCAACAATATACCAGCAAAAATTGAGCTAATAACATCTGATTCTTAACCTTAATCGAAGCTTCTTTCTGCTTATTTTGATCTGAAAGAATCTTATTTTTTCTCTCTTTTTCAGCCACTTCGTACCTGGTCCTGATTTCTTCGATAGCTGCTCTGTTTTCAATATTATCTATCGAATCTTTTATTTCAGCACTTAATTTATACAACTCCAGAGCCCTGGCATGATCCCCTTGCTGATCCAGGTTTTCTGACATGAGTTCAAGAACAAAGGGTTTTTCCCTGAACTCTCCAGTTATTTTAATTAACTCCAGGGCCTTTTCATAATGTTTTAATCCTTCCTTGTATTGACCGAGTTTTGTCTTACTACTCCCCAGACTATAGTTAGCAAATATTAACCCTGAACGAAAAGACTCCTTTTCCATTTCCGTAATTGCCTCTTCAAGGTATTCAATAGCCTTAGAATAATTTCCTTTATAAAGATATGCCTCTCCTATATTTGACTTTGCAATAGCTGCACGTATTGGAGCATTTATCGTATTAAATATATCATAGGACTTTTGATAATACAGGATTGAAGAATCATAATTACCTTCGAAGAACTTTACAATTCCAATATGCTCAAGAGCGGACCCTTCATTGACAGAATCATTAGTGGCCCCCGTTAACTTCAGTATTTGTCTGTATGTTTTTTCAGCCTCCCCGTATTTTCCAAGACTAGCATATATACCACCCAAAATATCAGAAGCTTTACAGATGTTAGCAGTGTCATTTATTGCTTTAAAAATTTCAATACTTTTTATTGCCTTGTTTATGGCTGAAACATTATCACCCCATCTCCATTCTATGTGAGATAAACCGGATAGAGCTTTTGCTATTTCTCGTTCAAAAATCCCATTCGTAGAATCAGAAACAACTTCGTTATATTTTGAATGAGCTTCTCTGAAATCTCCTTTTATATAGTGTTGATTTGCTATTTCATTTAAAATGATAAGCCTTTGCTCCTGATTATTAGAAATTGAATCTGTTTTAAGTATTTTGTTTAAAGAATCAATATATGGATTATCTATCTCCTGAGATTGTATACTACCTGCACTTAATAGAAATAATATAAAAATTATGAAATAAATCTGTCCCTCAAATTTCATTTTCTCTCGGTGATCTCTACAAGTTTTTTAATTTCCAAAACAGGAAAAAATTAAATATCTACGATTCAGTAAGCTGATTCAACGATTCGGCAACAATTATTATCAGGTTATCTGATAAAACATCAACTTTCCAGTGTAATCATAAAAAAACACAAAAATAATCGAATAATGAAACAGTTTAAACTAATTGGAATTGGAATTTTACTTATAGCTTTTAACAGCTTTGCTCAAGAAGAAAAAGAATCAATTAATATCACTCTCAAAATTGAGGGGATTAAAGCTCAACAAGGTCAGTTAATGATCAGAGTTTTTAACACTAATGTAAATTATCCTGATCAGGCATTTAGAGACGTCATCGTAGACTTAAAAAACGAACAGTCGGATATTTATAAAGTTGAAAACCTTCCGGCAGGAGATTATGCTATTATTATTTATCAGGATTTAAATTCAAATAACAATATTGATATAGGGATGATGGGACCGGAAGAACCTTTGGGATATTCTAATAATGCTTCTAACCCATATGGTCCTGCACCATATGAATCGGCTAAAATGAGCTTTCAGAAAGATAGAATGTTAACAGTTACCTTAAAGTAAACTAATTGTTCGGGGCACTCTAATTTGTATATTATTGCCGGATCAGTAGAACGTGCCGCTGATCCGGCAGCCTTATTTAAAAGACCCACTCATCAAGAATTTACCGGGAATAAATATAAATAATTCCACGATTTCATCTTTAGTTCGAAAATCTGTTTATTTGCAAACTATGTCTGAAAAACCGGCAATTAACTTTAACCTCAAAAAGGAACTTCTCGAGTCCTTTCTCATATTCCTGATTGGAATCCCCTGGGGATACCTCATGTGTTTAACATGCGAGAATAAGATCTATTCCATTATTATAAGTGGTACATTCTGGGTGACTCTTTGGAAAGGAAATCAATTTTTGTCTGCAGTACTGGACTTGAAAGTTTCATGGGTTAAAACACCACTGCTCAGAGCATTTATTGGAATTATAGGCCACTCTCTGATTACCTTCGTACTTGTGACAGTGATATTTGAAGTCACAGCGCTATTTGGAATTACTATATCCAATTATAAAACAACCGTTTTAATAGCAATAGGAATTACTCTGGTTATGACTTTGATCCTTTATGCCCGACAATTCTTATTAGCCTGGAGACAGGCTGCTATTGATAGTGAGAGAATGCAAAAGGAAATCATGACTGCCAAATTTGAAACTCTTAAAAACCAGGTTAATCCGCATTTTCTTTTCAACAGTTTGAACACCCTGACCAACCTGGTGTTTGAGAATCAAAATACAGCCGCAAAATTTATAAAAAAGCTTTCTGAAGTATACAGGTATGTGCTGGAAGTCAAAGATAAAGAGCTTGTTAAATTAAAAGAGGAAATGAATTTTGTCAGATCCTATGTCTTCCTGCAGCAAATAAGACATGAAGATGCTTTATTTATTAATGAAAACCTTCTAGGTCTGGAAGAATCCAGTAATATAATGATCCCCCCTCTGACTTTACAGTTATTGACTGAAAATGCCATAAAACACAATGTGCTTTCTTCTGAAAGCCCCTTGACAATTGATATTTATATAAAAGACGAAAGAATAATAGTTGAAAACAATCTCCAAATAAAAAACACGATCAACGAAAATAACACTGGTGTAGGAATTGAAAACATTAAGTCTCGCTATAAATACCTGTCTTCAGATGCAATAGAAATAACCAAAGACCAAAATACTTTTTCTGTTAGTTTACCCCTGATTAAAAAATGAACATACTGATAATAGAAGATGAAAAACCAGCAGCTAAAAGGCTGGAATCCATTATAAAGCAACTTAAACCTGATTATAAAGTCATTGCAAAGATAGATTCTGTCAAAGATTCTGTTGAATTCCTTAAAAATAACTCTAACCTGGATTTAATCTTTTTAGATATTCAAATTTCTGACGGTATTAGCTTTGAAATATTTGATCATGTAGAAGTGAAAGTTCCAATTATTTTTACAACTGCTTACAACGAATATGCTTTAAAAGCATTTGAATTAAACTCTGTTGATTATTTGCTAAAGCCTATAGACGATGAGGATGTTGAGAAAGCATTAAATAAGCTCGAAGATCTGAAAAGTTCATTTTCTGGTGAGAATCAAATTCAACAATTAACTGATACGATGAAATCTCTTACCAAGAATTATAAAAACAGATTCTTAATTAAGACAGGAGAGCATTACAAATCAGTGCCGGTAAATCAGATAAATTATTTTTATTCACGAGAAAAAGCCACTTTTTGCAATACGCTGGATGGGAAAAATTTACTTCTCGACCATTCATTAGATAAATTAGAGTCATTATTAGATCCCGATTCATTTTACCGGGTGAACAGGAAATACATTATTAGCTTTTCGGCAATAAAAGACATAATTGCTTATTCAAATAGTCGCTTAAAAGTGATTATTGAAAATCAACCTGAAGATGATATAATTGTAAGCAGGGATAAGGTTAATGAGTTCAAATCTAAATTAGATTCATGATCAGGATTCAGTATCCAGATTAACCATCCAGTTTACTCCAAACTTATCTTCTACAGAACCAAAGTATGCGCCCCAAAAAGTATTTACCTGGGGCATGGTGACTTTGCCATCTTTAGATAATTCCTGGAATAACTTATCTGCTTCTTCTTTATTTTCAGTATCTATAGAAATCGAAAAATTATTACCCTGATTATGGTTTTCTGCCCACTTTCCGGCAGTATCACTTCCCATAATGATTATTTCATCAGATATCTTCAGAGATATATGCATTATACGATCACCGTGTTCGTCAGGAATTTCAGGGCTTTCTTTTTCTGAGGGAGGCATGTGTTTATACCTTTCCAAACTTATAAAATCTCCCCCAAAAACAGATTTGTAGAAATTAAAGGCTTCCTCACACTTGCCATCAAACATCAGGTAGGTAGTTAAATTTTTCATAATAAAATCTTTAACTATAATTTACTAAAAATTTCCCCTTCCTACTATTTACCTGAATTCTTAAATGCAATTACTACATACCCATCAATTTCCTTTTCAAAACACTTACTTCTGATTACATAATAATAAATACCATTATGTAGCCCTTCGCCATCAAAAGTGTTATAATATTCATCACTCTGATATACTATCTTCCCTTTATTATTAACTATAGTCAACTCCGAACCCTGAAGATATTCACCAATCTCAAAAAATTCGTTAAAACCATCATTATTAGGTGTAAAAACATTTGGAACAAAATATTTCCTATTGTCGGGAGTCAATACCTCTGAAGGATTCACAACTTCTTTCTCTACATTTATAGTCCACTCGGTAGATACACATCCTTTTTCTCCAAACACCTGAAATTTCACAGGACTTTCATAGGAGATTTCAGAAATTCCACTTAATAATTTTTCCTCATAAACATATCCTGACGCACCTTCACTTAATTCAAAATCAGCATTTACCAAATCTAGTTTAAAGTTGCACGGCACTATAACATTTATCTCCTTCTCTTGAGTATTAATTGATGTTTCTCCGATTTGATCTTCGATATAGAAATCTATAACTGATGTTTTATTAGTGATTTCAGTATCAGTTAATTCATAATTAGTGATATCTACGCTCCATTCCTGTATAATGCACTTAGTTGGTTCTTCAAGCTTGTAATATCTTGTCTTCGTATAATTATTTGAATTAACACCACTTTCTTGTATGACATCATCCAGGTACACCTTTACACCCTCAAATACCTCGAAATAAGGAGTTAAGTTGGTTAAATCAATATCACAATAAACAACTACATCAATTTGATGATTCTCAGAATCAATATTTACACTTTTTGTCTTCCCAAGAATATCAAAATCAAAGAAGGATTTATAATTTTCTATTTCTGCTGTTGTTATTTCCTCTTCTAATAAATTCACTTCCCAACTGGTAGTCCCACAATCCTTAAATATAACATCATAATAAATTTTATTAGTAAAATCATTAGATGTTTCACCACTAATTTGAACTACATTATTGATAGTTGCCTTTGCATGTTCATTTGCCAAACCAAATTCAGCTATGATATTACTCTTATCAAAATTGCAAGGAACCAAAATATTGATAATCTGGTTTACAGAATCAATTTCTGAATTCCCTATTTGACCTGGAATATAAAATGAAGTGAATTTTGTTTGAGCTTTTATTTCTTCCTCTGAAGGAAAGGTTTTAACAACCGAAACAGTCCAGTTTTCTTCATTACAACCATGCTCTGTAAAGGTTTCAACAGTATAAATTTGGGGGAAGCTTAGATCTATGGAAGAAGAACCACTGACTTGTACAATACCATCTAGTTTTACTACAGCATTATTTGTGTTAAACTCTGGAATAACATTTGTTATATCGGCCTCACAATTTACTTTAATTTCTATTGTATTATTTACCGAATCAATTTTAGCTGGTTCAATTTGCTGTGGTATTAAATATTCAACAAAATTAGTGGTCCCGTATTTCGGATCCCATTCTTGTGCTGTAACGGTGGTTTTTATTTCTTCATTACTCAATGCGCGATTGTAAAAAGCAATATCATCCATAAAGCCGGTAAACATACGCATATCAAATTCTCTTTTCCCTATATAAATCGGATGGTTATTTTCTGTATTACAGTTTAATGAAGTGTTATCTGTAAATGTACCTACTATTACTCCATCCTGAAAAATAGTTAATTCTTCGCCGGCTTTTCTAAACACAAACTGATGCCAAAAATCTCTTTTAAACTCACACGCAGAAAATGTATATGGTCCATTACCACAATAATCAGAGTCAAATCTCCAGGTAGCTAATCGATTAGGACTGCTGGCAGTTTCATTAGTAATTCTGATTGCATATGGATATTGTTGAGACCTAAAGGCATTCCACTTACCTATCAACTCATGATTATTACCTCTCATATCATTTTGAACGGAAGCAATATTAGCCCAGATAATAATAGTGAAATCCTGATTAGCAGCAAAATCCAGCAAATCATTATCAGGAATTTCAATCCAATCGTTTTGTCCGTCAAAATAATATGCATTATTCTGATTACCAAAACGGTCTGTTGCAAGGCTTGCTCCATATACAGTACCTTCATTTACCCCGATTACATCATCTGCATTACCAGAAAAAGGATAATAAGCAACCAATCCTTCCTGAATGACTTGCGCTTTAATTATTGGTGATAAAAAAAGTAATAAAAAAAATATTCGTAATTTCATGTCAATAGATATTCCTATTAAAAAATCCTTATAGTCCTAGTTGTATTTTTCAGGAGGAGCCTTATGGTCATAACTCAATATTCTGGACATTTTCCATTTCCCATCCTTGTACTTCCAGATGTTTTGATACTTGCCGTACCCATCAAGAAATTCTTCCTTCCCAGCCTCTTTTATATAGAACAAATGTTCACCTGAGATCAATGCCCCATATTGGCTAATTTCATAAACTTCAGTGCTTTCTTCGATCTCTACCCTTCTTAGGCTCCATAGTTCCGGGTCTTTACACATTCCTGTCCTCGTATCTTCTTCAAACTCTTTTATCCCCTTCGTTAATCCACCCCGATCATGATAGAATTCCATATCTTTGGTGAAAAAAGTCATCATTTGGTCGACATCACATTTATTAAATGAAACCCAGAATAAACTATCCTGACGGATTAACTCTTTTTTATCAAATGGTTTATCAAGGCTTTGTGAATATCCTGCAAAAGATGCCAGGATAAATACTAAAAAAATGCATTTCATTGTTAATACCCTATAAAAAAAATAAAAGGAAACCTTAAATTAAGACTTCCTTTTATTAAATAAAAATAATTGATACTTTTTAAGAAATTTCGCCGCTATTCTGATAAAGTATAGTAATAAGGTCAGCAGCCGATTTCATAAAGGTAAGCTCCTCCTGACTCCATACCCTGTAATTATCTTCGTGATCCACTTTTAAAATCCCGGAATTCTTACCTCCTATATAAACCGGTACACTCATCATTGAAACCACCTCTGTACCCGATAAATATTTTTCTTTTAATTCAAAAGTGTTTTCATGATTTGAAATGTCTCCTGCCATGATCACTTTATCTGCGTCAAGACCCTTGAAGAAATTTGGAACCTCTCCTCGAGACCACTTCTCTCCACTCTGATGCTCATCAGCAAATAATTCATAATTATTTTCACAAATAATATTTGATGCTGAAGGAGAGTATGACCAAAATGAAGCCATGCTTACTTTCATAACTTTTGCGATTTCCTCAAGGATCAATTTTAATCCGTCAGGATCACCATTTGAAACTTCCGCGGTAGTTCTCAAACTGTCTAATACAAAATTAAAATTATCGATCTTTTCGATCTTTTCAGATAATTGAGCTTGTTTTTCAGCTACTTCGTTTTGCAATCTGGTTTGATTTTCCTGAATAGCCTGCATTTCTTCCAGGTTCTGTCTCATTTCTTCCTCCGAAGCCTGGAGTTGCTCCGTATATTCCTGAGATTCCTCGAGTAACCTTTTTGTTTTTAAGTTTACCTGTATGCTGTTTAAGGAGGTTGCTATATTTTCCCCAATATTCTCTAAAAATGAAATTTCATAATCTTCAAAATCTTTAAATGAGGCGATTTCAAAGATGCCATGTACTTCCTCATTTACGATCATCGGAACAATGATAAGACTTCCAGGAGTAGCATCACCAAGTCCGGAGGTAATTCTTACATAATCTTCAGGTATTTCTTTTAGCAGTAAAGATGATTTTTCTAAAAATACCTGGCCGACAAGTCCCTGACCTGGCCTGATAATTTTTTCTTCAAACTTTTTCCTGGAATAGGCATATGTAGCTTTCAGCTCTAAAACTGCATCTTCGTCCTTATCATCAACTAAGAAAAGAGCTCCCTGGTTTGCTTTCAAATAATTTACTGTAAAAGAGATTATCTCATCACATAATTCTTGTAAATCATCACTTTTTCTTAATAATGATCCAATTTCAGCCAACCCCTGAGTAGCCCAGTTTCTTTTCTTTTCCTCCTCTTGAGATCTCTCTAGTTCCTTTAAATATTTTGTAGTTTCTTCTTCCTTTTCTTTGGCCAGCTTTGATTCTTCATCATATTTTTTCAATAGTAAACGCATCTCTTCACCGTATTGTGAATTCAGATACTGGAGAAATATTACAATAAATGATGAAAAAGATATAGCTCCAAGAACAACAGATAGCTGTACCCACCCTGTATTAAATACATCAGTAGTTTCCTCTGGCTCAATAAAAGAATTAATTTCATCTATGCTAAAGAATATTAAAAGGTTAAATCCAAAGGTCAGGATTATACTTTTATATTCCTTTAAGGAAAAAACTGCCCATGGCAATACTAATGCAGCAAAATTAAATAAGTAAACTTCTATATTTACCTGTTCTCCTGCTCTGACGATAACTGCATGCAAAAGAGCAACAACTATTGTTGGAAGTATGGAAACAAAAAATCTTGATAAATATTGAAATCCAATTTTATTAAAAACTAGAACAGAGGCATATCCAAAAAGTCCAACAACACAGTATGGCAATAGTGGAGTATATATTATGGCTGAAATAATAGTATAAACAATGATTAACGCTAATAATGTTACTGCAACAATATTGGTTAACTTAACTTTATACTTCAATGAGTTATCCATATCTTCGGATACCCCAAGATTAAAAAGTGTATTGAAAAAATTCATACAAAAAAAGTTTACTACAATTTTTAACTATATTTCCCAAACCGTCAAGTATATGCAAGATATTTCGATTAATAGCACAATAGTTATCCATAAAAACACCAGAAAACATATAAAAGTATTTTGGGATGCAATCAAACCTCATGATCTGGCACATATCCCTGATGGATTTAAAAATAATATATTATGGAACGTAGCCCATTGCCTGGTTACACACCAGCTATTGATTTACCAATTGAGCAATTCAAAAATGAATATTCCTGAGAAATTTATTGAAAAATACAGAAAAGGCACCAAACCGGTTAACGATGAAATAAAAGAAGAAGATGTGAACATCATAAATAACAACCTTCTATCTCAATCAGAAAAATTAGCAAAAGATTATGCTTTGCTTTCCCAAAAACAATTTAAAGAATACGAGACCAGTTATGGAGTTAAATTGAATTCGGTTGAAGATGCTATATCATTTAACAACGTACACGAAGCACTTCATCTTGGCATCATAATGTCTCAGGCTAAATATTTCAGAGAAACTTCCTGATCATTGATCTGAACAAAGGAGCAGGGGTAATTCGTTTTAAAAACAAAAGAAATGGAGCCCCTCCTCCAACAGCATACCGCAGCCTGTTTCCCTGATCAACCGCTGCCGTAAAAATCGCCTTAGCCACTTCCTCAGGACCTGAGCCGTTTCGACCAAATTCATGAATCTTAGTTAAAGAATTAGCCATGTGATTATCATATTCTTTAATGTTGCCTACTTTAATTGATTCCAATGACTCATCATAAAACCTTGTTTTTATAGCACCGGGTTCAATCAATTTGACCTTAATATTGAACGGTTTCAACTCGTAAGACAAGCTTTCTGAAAGTCCTTCGACTGCAAATTTCGTTGCATTATAAAAACTATGAAAAGGTAAAGCAACTTTACCTGCAATACTTGAAATATTGATTATTCTTCCCTCTTTTTGTTCTCTGAAATAAGGAATAATAAGCTGAGTAACGTTTATAAGACCGATAACATTAGTGTCCATTTGCTTTTTCACCTGCTTAACAGTGCCTAATTCCAACGGACCGATTAATCCGTATCCGGCATTATTTACTACCACATCGATTTTCCCAAAAGTATTCATAACATCTTTAATACACTGTTCTATTTCAGCGCGATCAGTCACATCCAACTTAAAAACTTTAACATTACTGCCTTTTTTATAATCAGGCTCCTTTTTAGGATTACGCATTGTCGCTGCCACACACCATTCTTTTGTGGCAAAAAAATTCACAGCGGCTTTTCCAATTCCTGAACTGCTACCGGTAATAAGCACTACTTTATTTTTGTGTTCCTTCATTTACACCAAACTAATTTTTTAAGACCTACAATACTATTAATTGTGCATTAAATCCACGATTTGTACAAAAATTGAAACTAAAATCTACACCTTAACTGATAAACACCCCTCCTAAATGCTCTTTAAAGCGGATTAAAGGATTTGGCATGGTTATTAAATTATTTGTAACACCATTGCAATGAAAGAATATTAAAATACTTGCAATATGAAAAAGTTAGTTTTAACAGCTGCATTAATAGGTACTTTTGAATTTGTATCTATTCAAGCTAACACGTTGGAAAAAGAAAATGTTATTTCTGAATTCAAATTCAATGATGAAATAACATACGAACAATTGCCTACTGCCATAAAAGACGCTTTTACAAAAACTTACTCAAAAGAAAGCGTAGCCAAAATTATGAAACATGATGATAACACTTATGAGATTCATGTTAAAATGGAAGAAGAAACAAAAGCATTGAAATACAAAAGTAATGGTGAACTATTAAAGGAATGGTCTGTTGAATAGTTCATTCAGTTGGTGGGGTTGATATAATTCAATCCCACCATACTATTTTGTTTCTAATGAAAATCAATTACACAGTCGTTTATCAATCAACAAAAAAGCGCCCCGGATTAAGGGCGCTTTTTACTTTAATTTTATTTATAAGGTTTATTTGAGTGAACCTAACTGATCTTCAAGAGCTTTGATTTTCGCCTCTGCATCAGCCTGTTTTTGTTTTTCCATCGAAACTACCTTCTCAGGAGCATTATTAACAAATCGTTCATTACTCAATTTCTTCATCACAGAATTAAGGAACCCTTTTGTGTATTCCAATTCTTTTTGAATTTCTTCGATTTCCTTTTCCGTATCAATTAAGCCTTCCATAGGAATAAAGAATTCATCTCCTTTAACAACAAATCCCGTCGCATTTTCAGGCTGCTCATCAACTTTTTCTATCTCATTCAGATTCGCCATTTTCTTAAGAATATCTTCAAATGGCGTATAAATACCGAAATCAGAAGATTTTATTGATAAGTTCAGACCTTCCTTAGGAGAGATTTGTTTGTTATTTCTGAAATTCCTTATCTGTGTAACAATTTCAAATATCCTTTCTGTGATCTCCAGAAGATCTTCATCTGTTTTTCCCGGTTTCGGCCAATCAGCAACGATCAAACTTTCATCTTCACCTCTTTCTTTGATCTGATGCCAGATTTCTTCTGTAATAAAAGGCATAAAAGGATGAAGCAATTTGATCACCTTCTCGAAGAAACCAATCGTAGCATCTAATGTCGCCTGGTCGATCGGTTTACCATATTCTGGTTTAATCATCTCAAGATACCAGCTACAGAAATCATCCCAGGTCAATTTATATACAACCATAAGGGCATCAGAGATCCTGAATTTTTCAAAATGATCAGTTAACTCAGCTAACGCTTTATTAAACCTCGATTCGAACCAGTCTATTGCTACTTTATTAGAAACATTGTCCAGGTTCTCATCTACTTCCCAGCCTTTAACCAGCCTGAAAGCATTCCAGATCTTATTACTGAAATTACGTCCCTGCTCAACAAGCTTTTCATCAAAAAGCAAGTCATTTCCGGCAGGAGAACTAAACAACATACCTGTTCTTACCCCGTCAGCTCCATATTGCTTGATCAGGTCTAGTGGATCAGGACTATTACCAAGAGATTTAGACATTTTTCGTCTTTGCTTATCTCTCACAATACCAGTTAAGTATACATTTTTGAAAGGTTTTTCATCCATGTACTCATATCCTGCTATGATCATTCTGGCAACCCAAAAGAATAAAATCTCTGGGGCTGTGACCAGGTCATTAGTAGGATAATAATATTTTATATCTTCATTTTCAGGATCTTTGAATCCATCAAAAACTGAAATAGGCCATAACCAGCTACTAAACCATGTATCTAATACATCTTCATCCTGTCTCAGGTCTGAAGCTGTAATCGAACTGTCTTTTTCCTGTGCAAGTTTTAATGCTTCCTCATCTGACTCAGCTACAACAAACTCTCCATTTGGTAAATAATAAGCCGGAATACGATGTCCCCACCATAACTGACGGCTTACACACCAGTCACGAACATTTTCCATCCAGCTCCTGTACATATTCTTAAATTTCGGCGGATGTAACTGAATCTCGTCATTCATTACATTGTCAAGAGCAGGCTTAGTGATTTCTTCCATTTTAAGGAACCACTGCATAGATAATTTCGGTTCTATCACTGCATCAGTTCGCTCAGAAAAACCAACACTATTTTTGTATTCTTCTACTTTCTCTAACTGACCGAGTTCTTCGATTTTTTTGGAGATCTTCTTTCTCACTATAAATCTATCTTCACCAACAAAGTGCTCAGCAGCTTCTGACATTGTCCCATCATCTGCGATTACATCTATGCTTTCAAGATTGTGCTTTATTCCCAACTCGTAGTCATTCACATCATGAGCCGGAGTAATCTTCAATGCTCCCGTACCAAATTCCATTGATACATAATCGTCCTGAATAATTGGCACTGACCTGTTCACAACCGGAACAATCACCCTTTTGCCTTTTAAATGAGCATATCTCTCATCATTAGGATTAACACACACGGCTGTATCACCTAAAATAGTTTCAGGACGGGTCGTAGCGATAGTAACATGTTCGTCACTACCTTCAATCTGGTAATTCACATAATAGAGTTTTGAATTCACCTCTTTATGTATCACCTCATCATCACTCAGAGCTGTTTTCCCTTGTGGATCCCAGTTAACCATTCTAACCCCTCGGTAAATCTTTCCTTTTTTATAAAGGTCGACAAATACCTTGATCACAGCATCCGACAGATCTTCCTCCATGGTAAACCTTGTACGGTCCCAATCACAGCTGGCGCCTAACTTTTTTAACTGCTCAAGGATGATACCACCATATTTCTCTTTCCATTCCCACGCATATTTAAGGAATTCATCTCGTGAAATACTTTTTTTATCAATACCTCTTTCCTTCAACATTGCAACCACTTTGGCTTCAGTTGCAATAGATGCATGATCTGTACCCGGAACCCAGCAGGCTTCCTTTCCTTCCATTCTTGCCTTTCTTACAAGAATATCCTGAATAGTATTATTGAGCATATGGCCCATATGTAAAACTCCTGTGACATTAGGAGGTGGAATGACCACTGTATATGGTTCTTTATCAGGTTTAGGAGTTGAATGAAAAAATTTCTTATCCATCCAGTACTGATACCATTTATCTTCGATTTCAGCAGGGTTATATTTAGCCGATATGCTCATTGTATTAGTTTAATTTCATTTTGATTGGCAAAAATAGCAAATTTCGCTCGTTTGAGTAATGTTAGGCAGGGAAAAGCGTGTATTATTATCCGGTTTTTTGTTTGAAGGATATCTCTTAATTTTACGAGATTAAAAATAATAAACAACATTAAATAAAAAACCATGAGCAAAGCAAACGATCCTAAACTCAAATCATGGGTTTCAGTTTCTAAAGACTCAGACTTTCCGATTCAAAATCTTCCTTTCGGAATTTTTGAAACTTCTTACCTTAATATAAGAGTAGGTGTTGCAATTGGTGAATATATCATAGATCTGGATTACCTTTTGGTAAATGACTTCTTTAAGGATATCGAGCTTCCAAACGATGTTTTCACTAGTACCTATCTTAACGATTTTATAGCACTTGGCAAATCTACAACCAATGCTGTGAGAGAAAGACTTTCAGAAATCTTGCAAGAAGACAACGAAGTTTTGAGAGACAGCGAAGAAATGCGAGAAAGAGCATTGATCCCAATGGAAGATGCAACCATGCATATGCCTGTTAAAGTAGGAGATTATACTGATTTCTACAGTAGTATTGAACACGCTACTAATGTCGGAACAATGTTCAGAGATCCTGACAACGCTTTATTACCTAACTGGCGTCACTTACCTGTAGGATACCATGGTAGAGCTTCTACGATCATTCCATCAGGAATACCTGTTCAAAGGCCTCTTGGTCAGACAAAAGCCCCTGATGCTGACAAACCCTCTTTTGGCCCTAGCAAAAGAATGGATTTTGAGCTAGAGATGGCTTTCATCACAGGAAAACCAACTAAAATGGGGGATTCTGTTGATGTCAATGAAGCAACTGATCACATTTTTGGAATGGTCGTTTTTAATGACTGGTCTGCCAGAGATATTCAGGTATGGGAATATCAGCCATTGGGACCATTCCTTGCTAAAAGTTTTGCTTCTTCCATTAGCCCATGGGTAGTTACGATAGAAGCACTAGAACCATTTAGAGTAGCTCAACCGCAGCAAGAACCGGAAGTACTTCCATATTTGAAATTTGAAGGTAATCATAACTTTGACATCAACCTTGAAGTTGACATCACTCCTGAAGATGGAAAACCTAAAACTGTTTGTCATTCTAATTTCAAGCACATGTATTGGAGTGTTAATCAGCAGTTAGCTCATCAGACTGTTAATGGATGTAGCATCAATGTGGGTGACATGTATGCATCAGGTACGATTTCAGGCCCAACTGAGGACTCGTATGGTTCAATGCTCGAATTAGCATGGAAAGGAACACGCCCCGTAAAACTTGATGACGGATCAGAAAGAGTATTTTTACTGGATGGTGACACCGTCACTATGAGAGGATGGTCTGAAAAAGATGGTGTGAGAATTGGTTTTGGAGAAGTAACTTCAAAGATTCTACCCGCAAGAGAAGATCAATAAAACATTTGTTTATCGGGAAGGTTTACTTCCCGTTTTACTTTTTACCTAAACTATAAACAAAAATGGCCCAGGAAGAATATCTGACAATTAAACCAGGCGATATACCGGTACCCAAATTCCACCATTATTTATTAGGATCAGTGGCTCCCAGGCCGATTGCCTTCGCTTCGACTATTGATAAAAACGGAAAGATTAATTTAAGCCCTTTTAGCTTTTTCAATGTCTTTGGTGCTAATCCTCCGATCATGATATTTTCTCCTGCCCGCAGAGGACGGGACAATACTACTAAGCACACCTTTGAAAATGTTAAAGAGGTAAAAGAAGTAGTTATAAATATCGTGAATTACGATATAGTCGAACAGATGTCTCTATCGAGTACAGAATATGATAAAGGCATAAATGAATTTGTAAAATCCGGATTAACACCAGTTGAATCAGATTTAGTAAAACCTCCTCGTGTTGGTGAATCACCAGTCGCTTTTGAGTGCAGGGTTAATGAAATCGTAGAGACCGGATCAGAGGGGGGTGCAGGTAATTTAATTATATGCGAAGTGCTCAAAATGCACATCAAAAGAGATGTTCTTGATGAAACTGAAACAATCGATCCATTCAAAATAGACCTTGTAGCCAGAATGGGCGGCAATTGGTATTGTCGAGCAAATGGAGATGCATTGTTTGAAATTGCAAAACCTCTGGCAAAAAAAGGAATCGGAGTGGACAGTCTTCCGGATCATGTAAAAAACTCTACCATCCTCACCGGAAATGACTTAGGGAAACTTGGCAATGTTGAAAAATTACCCCAACAGGAGGTTGTAGACGAGTTTGGGAAAGTGGATACTGAAATTATTTCATTAAGGGAACAGCACGCTGATCAGCCTGAGGAATATAGAAAATTTCTTCATTTATTAGCTCAAAAATACCTTGGTGCAAATGAAGTAGAAGAAGCCTGGAAAACATTATTACAGAAATAAATGTACGACATTAAGGCGGTATTATTTGATATGGATGGAGTCATGGTTGACTCCAATCCTTACCATAGAAAGGCATGGCCAATCTATGGTGAAAAAATCGGTCTGGAGATCAATGACAAGCTTATGGAAAAGCATGTTTATGGTCATACCAATCACGATGCTCTTGAAAATCTTTTTGGAAAAAAGCTTGATAAATCGCTAACTACTAAACTAGGCGAGGAAAAAGAAGCTATTTACCGTGACTTAATCAGACCGGAATTAGAGCCAGTTGACGGTCTAATCGACTTCATAAAGTTTCTGAAAGAAAAAGATATAAAAATGGCCGTTGCTAGTTCGGCTCCACGAAGCAACATTGACTTCATCCTGGACAGCTTTAATATCAAATCGGCGTTCAAAGTTATTGTAGATGGGAATATGGTTAAAAGTGGCAAACCTAACCCCGAAATTTTCCTGAAAGCAGCAGAAATGCTTGGTTTTCCTTCAGCTGAATGCCTGGTAATTGAAGATTCTCTTGCCGGAGTTGAAGCAGGGAGAAGAGCAGGCATGCCGACAGCCGGAATCACAACTACTCATTCTGAAGAAGAGTTAGCACCGGTGGCTTTTGCAGATAAAAATTTTAACGATTTTAAAGAACTGTTCTTAGAGTTATCAAATAAATAGGTTTTAAAATCTTGCTGTAATAAGCAACTCAAGATCTCTGTATCTTAAATTAAATCGTTGAGCCAGATGCTTATTTGTCAAACTACCTCGGTATGCATAAACACCTTTCATAAACCAGGGATTAGTAAAGATCATATCATCTACCCCACCTAAATCGCCCATTCTGAGTAAAATAGGCGTAAAAATATTTGAAAATGCTTCAGTTGCGGTTCTGGCAACTCTCGATGCTATATTGGGCACGCAATAATGTAAAACACCATGTTTCCTGTAAATCGGGTCATCATGAGTGGTGATTCTGCTTGTTTCAAAACAACCTCCCTGATCGATGCTGACATCAACAATTACAGAATCCTGTTTCATCCTGCTTACCATGTCATCAGTCACAACTATTTTATTTCTGCCCTTCTCAGCTCTGACTGCACCAATGACTACGTCTGCTGTTTCTAATGAACGCCCAAGTCTGACAGTATCAATAGCGGACGTAAACACTTGCTGACCCAGTGCATGTTTGATTCTTCTTAATTTATAAATTTGGTTATCATAGACTTCAATTTCAGCTCCAAGGCCGATAGCAGTTCTCGCGG
Source organism: Mangrovivirga cuniculi (assembly GCF_005166025.1). Classification (NCBI taxonomy): domain Bacteria; kingdom Pseudomonadati; phylum Bacteroidota; class Cytophagia; order Cytophagales; family Mangrovivirgaceae; genus Mangrovivirga; species Mangrovivirga cuniculi. The sequence goes on along the minus strand of NZ_CP028923.1, from coordinate 1,398,793 downwards.
CATATTCACCCACAGTCCCCGCTCCGATGATAACAACTTTAGTCGGAGGTACACCGGTAATCCCACCTAAAATTATCCCCATTCCCCGATTTACACTACTCAAATATTCTGCAGCAATAAGCATGACTGTGCTACCTGCAATTTCTGACATGGCTCTCACCACTGGCATACCGCCTACTTTGTCCTCAATGTATTCAAATCCTATGGCGGTGATCTTTTTATTTATTAATGCCTTGAGATATTCAGGAGTCTGATTACCCACTTGCATAGCAGAAAACAAAGTTTTACCCGGCTCGAGCCATTCCATTTCCTCATTCGTCAATGGCTCGACTTTCAAAATAATATCAGCTTTAAATATCTGTTTTGGATCATAACAAATCCTTGCTCCAGCTTCACTGTACTCATTATCCCCAAAATTAGATCTTTCTCCTGCTCCGGCTTCAATCAATATTTCATGACCGTTATTAACCAATAACCCAACAGCTTCAGGAGTAAGAGAAACCCGATTTTCCTGGTAGGCTGTTTCTTTTGGAATACCAATAAATAAAGACTTATGTTCCTTTTTGGTTGGTTCCGGTTTTTCCTGAGTCATCAGACCGTGCTCCCTCGAAAGTGCTTCGAGTCCCGTTTTAAGCTGTTTCGTCATGCTTAGCTATTTCTATAGTTCTGCTATCATCTAAATTAGCAATAATTTTGATGTGTATATATTTTTCAGGCCAGAAAGATGATACTTGCTCAGGCCATTCAATCAAACATCTATAGCCTGAATATAAGTATTCTTCCAACCCAATGTCAAATGCTTCACTTTCATGTTCGATCCGGTAAAAGTCAAAATGGTAAATGGTTTCCTCTTTATTTGAAGCATATTCATTCACCAGGGCAAAAGTCGGACTGCTTACCTGGTCCTCAACCTCCAGCTCATCGCATATTGCTTTTATTAATGTGGTTTTCCCTGCTCCCAGGTCTCCATCAAAAAGCCATATTTTATAATCACCGAATGCCTGCAGCAGATTAGCAGAAACATTTTTTATATCTTCTAATTTAAAATCTAATCCGGACAAATCTTTTGTCATCAGGTATTCTTAGGTTTTAACTTAATAATCGGAATTATCATTTCTTCCAAAGATACTCCTCCATGCTGAAAGGTATCATCGTAATAATTTACGTAATAATTAAATTTATTAGGATAAGCAAAAAAGTTATCCTCAATCGCGAACGCAAATGTAGAGGTAACATTTACTTTTGGCAAATAAATCTTTTCCGGATGCTTTACACTGAAAACATTCTTTTGCTCGTAATTCAGATTTTTACCTGTTTTATACCTAAGATTTGTATTAGTATTTCTGTCTCCAATGATTTTAAATGGTCTTTTCACCCTGATTGTACCATGATCAGTACTTAAAATGACCCTCCCTCCTGCAGCAGCAATTCTTTCAAGCGCTTCTAATAAAGGTGAATGTGAAAACCAGGATTGCGTAAGCGATCTATATGCCGATTCATCCGGTGCCAGTTCCTTTATCATATGCGACTCAGTTCTGGAGTGGGATAAAAGATCGACGAAATTATACACCAGTACATTCAACTGGTTATTCATTAGATTTGGAAGCTCTTTAATCAGGCTTTTTCCCTCATGAATATTTTTAATTTTATGATATGAAAACTTAGCATCGATCCTTTTTCGTTTAAGATGTTCTGCCAGGAACTTATCCTCATTATTATTCTTTCCCTCTGGTTCATCTTCACCTACCCATAGATCAGGATGCCTTTTTGACATTTCAAGTGGTAATAATCCACTAAAAATAGAATTTCTGGCATATTGAGTTGTAGTTGGTAAAATACTGTAATAGGTATCCTCCGATACAATTGAAAAATTATCATTGACCATAGGCTCAATGGTTTTCCACTGGTCATACCTTAGATTGTCAATAATAAAGAAAAACAAAGGGCTATCATCTTTCAATTCAGGAAAAACAAAATAATCCATCAGCTGATGACTAAGGACCGGACGTTCTACAGAAGGGTTATTGAGCCAGTCTTCATAATTATCTGCAATAAACGAGGCGAAATTATGATTTGCATCGGTCTTCTGAGATTCAAGCACTTCAGCCATGCTTTTATTTTCAGTTTCGTCAATCTGCATCTCCCAGTAAATCAGCTTTTTATAAATCTCTGCCCATTCTTTAAAATCCAGGTTATCACCAAAAGCCATACTGATATTTCTGAAATCCTGTTGGTACCCCATATTGGTCTTTTCAGTCACCAGTCTTTTATTGTCGAGGATCTTTTTTACCGAGAGTAATATCTGATTAGGATTGAGAGGTTTGATCAGATAATCGGCGATTTTCGAACCTATAGCCTCTTCCATTATATGTTCTTCCTCAGACTTTGTGATCATTATAACCGGAAGAGAAGGATGTTTTATTTTAATTTTCTGTAGTGTTTCCAGCCCACTCATTCCGGGCATGTTCTCATCGAGAAAGACGATATCAAAAATACTTTTACCTACTTCATCCAATGCATCAAACCCACTATTAACTCCGGTGACGTCGTAACCTTTGCTCTCTAAAAATAAGACATGCGGCTTTAATAGGTCAATTTCATCATCCGCCCATAAAATATTATACTTTTGCATTGGAAAAGACTTTATTTAAATAAAGATTTTGTTTCAACAGAACATAATACTAAGCATAATTTAACATTTTTGCGCTAAATAATTTAATTAAGGAACCGAAAGAAGATTGAAGAATAAAACCAAAATATTCAATGACCCTGTTTACGGATTTATTTCCGTTCCCTACGGTTTACCCCTGAATACAGTCGACCACCCATATTTTCAACGGCTAAGAAGAATAAAACAACTAGGACTTGCTGAATTGGTTTATCCGGGAGCTCTACATACCCGGTTTCATCATGCACTTGGTGCTTACCATCTAATGGGACTTGCCCTGCTACAGCTCAGGAATAAAGGTCATGATATTTCTGATAAAGAATTTGAAGCCTGTCAAATGGCTATTTTACTACATGATATTGGTCACGGTCCATTCAGTCATGCTCTGGAATACTCATTGATGCCTGGAATAAGACATGAAGAAATGTCAATTCAAATAATGAAGAGGCTGAACGAGGAATTCGAAGGAACTCTTGACCTTACTCTCAAGATTTTCACTAATCAATATGAACGACACTTTTTTCATGAATTAGTAAGCAGTCAGCTTGATATCGATCGGTTGGACTACTTGATGAGGGATAGCTTTTTCACCGGAGTGAGTGAAGGAACGGTAGGTTCATCAAGAATCATAAAAATGCTGGAAATAGAAAACGACAGATTAGTCGTGGAAGAAAAAGGTATCTATTCAATCGAGAATTTCCTGAATAGTCGGAGATTAATGTACTGGCAGGTTTATTTGCATAAAACCGCTGTTGCAGCCGAAAAAATGCTCATTCAAACCATTAAAAGAGCAAAATTTCTTGCCAGAACTGGAGTCGAAGTGCATTGCTCCCCTTTTCTAAAGCCTTTTTTAGAAAACAATTACACTATAGACCAAATTAAAAACAACCCTGAAATACTCAATAATTACTGCGAACTGGATGATGCTGATATTTGGAACGCAGTTAAATCATGGTCCAGGCATGAAGATAAAGTTCTTTCATCGTTGTGCAGGATGATTATCGACAGGAAACTGTTTAAAATTCAATTAAGTCCTGATCCAGTACAGGAAGGTCAGATAAAAGAAATTACAGATAAGATTCAAAAACATTTTGATATTGCTCAGCATGAAGCTGAATACCTGATAGACAATGGCAGTATGACCAACTCAGCCTATATGCCGACAAATCAACCAATTTATATCCAGACAAAAAATGGAGAGATAAAAGATGTCGCTCAGGCGTCAGATTTGCCAAATATTAAGGCTATGTCCAAAATCGTGAAAAAATATTACCTATGCTGGCCCAAATCTTTATCTTTGTAAGGATTAAAAAGTAAAATTGAATGGAATTCACTATAAATCAGGTCGCAGAATTACTAGAGGGCAGAGTTGAGGGGAATGGTGAAGAAAAAGTCTATACAATAAAGGGTATTGAAGAAGGAACAAAAGGAAGTATTTCTTTTCTCTCCAACCCGAAATATGAACCCTTTATTTATGAAACAGATTCGTCAGCAGTAATCGTAAAAGACGATTTCAAACCAAAAAAAGAAGTTAATACAACGCTAATATTCGTTGATGATCCGTATACGCGGTTCACAACTTTATTAGAACAGATACAAAAAATGATCCGTCCGGTAAAATCCGGTGTAGAATCTCCCTCATTTATTTGCGATTCTTCACAAGTAGGTGAAAATATCTACAGGGGTGCTTTCAGTTATATAGGTGAACGATGCAAGATTGGCAATAACGTCAAAATATATCCCAACAGTTATATAGGTGATGATTGTGTAGTGGGTGACAACACTGTGATTTATAGTGGCGTTAAGATTTATGGAAGGTGTCAAATTGGAAGTCAATGCACCATTCATTCAGGTGCGGTAATAGGTAGTGATGGTTTTGGATTTGCACCTCAGGAAGATGGAACTTATAAGACAATACCTCAATTGGGTAATGTTATTATAGAAGATAATGTTGATATTGGTGCCAATACGGTACTCGATCGGGCTACGTTTGATTCAACAATTGTTAAATCAGGCGTAAAGCTTGATAATTTGATACAGATAGCCCATAATGTTGTTGTCGGAAAAAACACTGTCATAGCCTCACAAGCTGGCATTAGCGGATCGACCAAAGTAGGCGAAAACTGTGTCATTGCAGGCCAGGCAGGAATAATTGGTCACCTTAAGATCGCTGATAAAACAACGATAGCTGCTCAGTCAGGTATTACAAAGTCAATAAAAGAAAAAGGTACTACCATGTTGGGTAGTCCGGCTATAGATATTCGTAATTTCAGGCAATCATTCATATATTTCAAGAAATTACCTGAATTAGCTGAGAGAATTACGAAACTTGAAAAAAAAGATTAACTTTACGCCCTCGTAGAAAATTGGGAGCATGTACACGAGACAACACACAATTAAGAACAAAGTAACTGTCAAAGGTGTCGGTTTACATACCGGTGCGATGACTAACATGACTTTTTGCCCGGCACCGCCGGATCACGGCATTAAGTTTCAGCGTGTAGACCTGGAAGAACAAACCATTATTGAGGCAGATTGTGACCTTGTTGTGGATGTTTCCAGAGGAACTACTCTTGAAAAAGACGGTGCACGGGTTCATACTATAGAACATGTCCTTTCCGCTCTTGTCGGGGAGCAGATAGACAATATCCTTATTCAATTAGATGGTCCTGAAATTCCTATTATGGATGGATCAGCTCAGCCATTTATCGAAATTCTTAGAAATGCAGAACTGGAAGAACAAGGTGCATTAAGAGACTTTTTCGAGGTACCGGAAGGAATCTTCTATAGAGACCACGAAAAAAATGTAGAAATGGCTGCACTTCCGCTGGATGATTATAGAGTGACTGTAATGGTCGACTATAATTCTCCTGTTCTTGGTAGTCAGCATGCCTCTTTAAATGATATAAGTCAATTTGCAGAAGAGATTGGCTCTTGCAGAACTTTTTGCTTTTTACATGAGCTGGAAATGCTGCATAGTCAGAACCTGATTAAAGGTGGAGACCTTAGTAATGCTATTGTTATTGTTGACAAAGTTGTTGATGACAATGAACTGGATCATTTAGCGGGACTTTTCAATAAAGAAAAAGTTGCAGTTAAAGAGGAAGGTATTCTGAACAATGTCGATCTTAGATATAAAAACGAACCTGCAAGACACAAATTACTCGATGTAGTTGGTGACCTTGCCCTGGTTGGTAAACCTATTAAAGCTCAGATACTTGCAGCCAGACCGGGTCATGCTTCAAACGTTGCTTTTGCTAAAAAACTTAAGCGACTGATGGAATCAACAACGAATAATAATATTCCTAAATACAACCCGAAATTACCTCCTGTTCTTGATATAAATCAGATATCTAATACTTTACCTCACAGATTCCCGTTTTTACTGGTAGATAAAATTTACCATCTGGATGAATCCAGTGTTGCCGGTATTAAAAATGTAACCATTAATGAACCATTCTTTCAGGGGCACTTCCCCAATAATCCTGTATTCCCGGGAGTATTACAGATTGAAGCAATGGCTCAGGTAGGGGGGATTCTCGTACTCAATACCGTTCCTGATCCGGAGAATTACTGGACCTATTTCCTTGGAGTGGAAAATTGCAAATTCAGAAAAATGGTTCTTCCGGGGGATACTATCATTATTGAGTGTAAATTAATTGGTCAAATAAGAAGAGGCATCGCAAAAATGTCTGGTAAAGCCTATGTAGGTAATAACCTTGTTTGTGAAGCGACAATGACCGCAAGTATAGTTAAAAAAGATTCATGAGTAAAAACCTAGCCTATATTCATCCTAATGCAAAAGTTGGAGATAATGTAACCGTCTCTCCTTTTGTAACAATCGAAGATAACGTAGAAATTGGTGATGGAACCTGGATTGGTCCCAATGCGACCATAATGTCCGGTTCAAGAATAGGGAAAAACTGTAAGATTTTTCCGGGAGCGGTTATTGGTGCTGTTCCCCAGGATTTGAAATTCAAGGGAGAGAAAACTCTTGCAGTAATAGGTGACAATACAGTGGTTAGAGAATGCGTAACTATAAACAGAGGAACCGTAGATAGAGGTGAGACAAAAGTAGGATCAAATTGCCTTCTTATGGCTTATGTTCATTTGGCTCATGATTGTCTTGTAGGAGATAATTGTATTATTGCTAACGCAGTTCAGGTGGCAGGACACGTAGAAGTAGATAATTATGCAATTATCGGAGGGGCAAGTGCCATTCATCAATTCGCTAAAGTAGGCGCCCATGTAATGGTGTCAGGGGGTCATTGGTCAGGAAAGATATCCCTCCTTTTGTTACGGCTGGAAGAGAACCTATAAGTTATTGCGGAGTTAATTCAGTAGGACTTCGAAGACGCGGTTTTGACAACGAAAAGATCAACGAGATTCAGGAAATCTATAGAATAATATACCAGAAAGGACTTAACAGGTCAAGGTCTATTGATCAAATCAGACTGGAGATTCCTGCAAGTAAAGAAAGAGATTACATCATTAATTTCATATCCGGTTCTGACCGTGGGATTATGAAAGGATATGGCGTCTAACCCCTATGACGACACCCAAAATTTCCTGTAAGAGTATCAGTAAAAAATATTTAAGACAGTGGATTTTCCGTGGCCTCAGCTACACATTCGAGTCCGGAAAATCGTACGCTATTACTGGCAATAATGGTTCAGGAAAAAGTACTCTTATAAAAATTTTATCGGGTTCTGTTTTACCAACAAAGGGAAAGGTTGATTATATACAAGAGGATGGAAATATCATTTCCGACGATAAAGTTTTTGAAAAAATTGTATACGCTGCTCCATATTTTGACCTGATAGAAGAATTCACTCTATTAGAAGCTTTAGAATTTCACTTTTCTTTTAAACCGGTAGTTAGAAATCTTGACCTAATGAGGCTTCCGGAAAAAATGCTTTTGGATGGTGCCCAGAATAAAGCCATCAAACATTTTTCTTCGGGAATGAAACAGCGTTTAAAGCTGGGGTTAGCATTTTATAGCGATGTTCCTGTAATGTTTCTTGACGAGCCGTGTTCTAATCTTGACGAAACAGGTATCAATTGGTACAAAGAAGAAATATTAAAAATCCACAATGAACGTCTGATAATCGTATCATCTAATCAAAAATTTGAATATGAATTTGTTGATTTTGTTTTAAATGTGATGGATTATAAATAATTTTAGGTTTTATACCCTATTGAATTTTAAACTAAAGACACTATATTTATAGAATATTTTTTAACTAAGCATCATATGAAAAAGAATTTAACCATTTTATTAGGACTATTTTTATCTCTCACTGTAGTGTTATCAAGTTGCGATAAGAATGGAGATAATCCTAAACCTGCAGATGAAGTAAGAACAGAATTATTATCAAACGGAGCATGGAATCTTCAAACTGCAACAAGAAATAGTAGCGAGGATGTTACTGGTTCATATTCAGGTATGACAGTTACATTTAACGATAACAAAACTTATGTTGCTACTTACACAAGTGCAACTCCAAACGAGCTTTATACTACTTGGCCAGTGTCAGGAAACTGGGATTATGCAGACAACAATGGAACTCCTGATATCAATACGATTATCAGAAATCCTTCTGTGAGCGGTGGTGTTGAAATGAACCTATCAAATGTTACTGAAAATACATTGACAGTATCATTTACAATATCTGACCCTCCATCTGGAGCAAAAATGATGGGGATCTCAGGAAACTTTGTATTTGAGTTTACGAGATAATTAAAGACATTTAATATAATAAAAAGGGAGCTATTATTTGAAATAGCTCCCTTTTTTATACTTAATAAAGGATATATTAAGATTAGCCGAGCTTGACAATCGTTATCCCGGCACCGCCTCTGTCAGCATGTTCATCTCTGTAAGACTTGACAAAACTCATGTTCCCAAGTTGATTCCTTACGAAGTCTTTAAGAACTCCATTACCTTTTCCATGCAGAATCCTGACTTCTTTAATTCCAAACATATGAGCATCATCCATAAAGCTCTCTACAACATTAAATGCCTCCTCTACCCTTTTACCTCTAATATCTAGTTCTGAATTGAATTCAGCTAACCGTTGATTCATATTTAAGGATTGATAAACTCCTCCACCACTAAATTTTTTCTCTCGTTCTTGCTTTCTGGCACTACGCTTTGAAACTTTTTCCAGTCGGTTTAATTTTATAGTAGTCTGTAATTGTCCGACTGCTACAGTTGCGTCCTTACCTTTGAGCGACATTACCTCTCCTGTTGCCTCCTGACCTTTAATTCTTACTGAATCACCTACATTAATTGGGCCTTCTTCAACATCATACCCTTCAACTTCAGTTTCTTTTGGTTGTTCTTTAACTTTTAGTTTACTCTCTTTTTCTGATAACTTTTGGCGAGCCTCTTTAGTAGCCTCTTTTTCAGCATTAACTTCTTTGATTCTTCTGATCGTATTTTCAATTTCTTTATTAGCCTCCTTAATTAGCCTTTTTGCTTCTGCTTTGGCTTCGTTAATGTACTTCTTTCGGTTTGCCTCAAGATTTGATTCCTTATCGCGGAAGCTTTGTAATTGACTGGAAAGATCTTTTTTAAGTTTGCTATTTTCTGCAACTAATTGTGAAAAAGAGAGCCTTTCTTTCTCAAGCTGATGAAGTAATTCCTCCATATTTACAGTTTCTTCTCCCAGAAGTGACTTTGCTTTTTCAATAACTGATTTAGGAATACCTGTTTTAGATGCGATTTCAAAGGCAAAAGAACTACCTGGCTTTCCTTGTTCAAGCATGTAAAGGGGTTCGAGTTTTTGTTGATCAAACAACATGCTTCCATTAATCAAACCTTCGGTTGATTCTGCCCTTGCTTTCAGGTTTCCATAATGGGTAGTTATCACTCCATATGCTAATGATTTTAATAATTCTTCAAGAATCGACTCTGCGATGGTTCCTCCAAATTTCGGCTCGGTACCTGTTCCGAATTCGTCAATTAAAAACAATGTTCTCTTTCCACAGAATTTGAGGAAATGGGACATATTTTTAAGATGAGAACTGTATGTACTTAAATCATTTTCAATTGACTGTTCATCCCCAATGTCAGCAAAAATATCTCTGAATAAAGGAAAAGTACTTCCTTCTCCAACTGGAACCAATAACCCACATTGCAACATATATTGGATGACACCCATTGTTTTAAGAGCAACTGATTTACCTCCGGCATTCGGGCCACTTATTATTAAAATCCGTTGATCTCTTTCAAGGTGAACTGTGAGTGGACGCACCGGCTTTTCTGATCCCTGGTGAGTTAATAATAATACAGGGTTAAATCCATCAACGATTTCAAGTTTACCATCCTTATTGATGCCCGGATAAACAGCTTCCAGTGTTTGAGCTAACCTTGCTTTAGACCGAATAAAATCTAATAACCCGATGTATTTTATTATTTGTCCCAGATCCTCAAAGAAGGGACTGAATTGCTCTGTTAAAGAAGTTAATATTCTAATTACCTCCCTTCTCTCCCGTAGCTGTAAATCTCTGATATCATTATTAATCTCCAGTACTTCGGTCGGTTCCATGAATACAGTTTGTCCGGTCGAAGATTCATCATGAACAAACCCCTTTAAAACTCTTTTATATTCTGCCTGAACCGGTATCACCATTCTGCCTCCTCTCACTGTCAGAGTCATGCCTTCTGGTATGAATCCCTGTTTGTCAGCATCAGACATCACCCTGTTTAATACCTTCCTGGCTTTTACCTCAGCATCGATCAGATCCTTTCGGATCAGGTTTAATTCTTTGCTGGCAGTATTTCTTACAGTACCTTTTTCATCAATAGCCCTTTCAACCTCTTTAAAGAGATGTCGGGGAATGTTTAAATTCTCGCCTAACCTCTTTAAAGAAGGAAATTCCTCACTTTGTGATTCAAAAAAAGTGAGTAATGACAAAGATTTAGATAAATATTGTACCAGTTGAAGTAATTCGATGGCTTCGAGCCATGCCCCGGATAATTTTATTTTATTAATAAATGGAGAAATCTCTATACCATCTGCAAGATCAATCACCACACCTTCCTCCAAAAGCATCTTATACTCATTAGTTTGAGTAAGCATTTTAGATACATCATTTTTATGGTGGGAAAATCTGATCTTGTCAACAAATTCCTTCCCTGCTTTAGTTTTGCACCCTTCTGATAGTGTTTTGCGGATATATTGAAATCCTAATTTCTCTTCTAGATTTTGGGGATATAGCATTAAATATTATTCTAATTTTTGTTCTTCAAGAGTCAAACTGTCTATTACAGCATTAGTTACGTCTTTCAATTCATCAGGGTTTTTGAGGTACCATTGGTAGGATTCGAAATAAGTCGTCGAATCGACGCCGAAACGTTCAAAAATAGAGTCTTCATAGATTTTAAATACTGTTCTTTGAGAATCTACTGACCCGGAAACATAATTGACCTCGCTATCAAGAATGTACAATTCCTTTTGAATTGAAATCATTTTTTCCTTATCAATAAGATTTTCAGGCTTGTCTTCCGAATTATCTTCAGAACAAGAACCAAATGAAAGGAAAATTAACGTCAGAAATAAATATTGTAACTTCATATGGTTCAAATTTCCTTTTTTTATATTGTAAATCCCCATAATTCTATTTTCATTTTACATTTTTTAACGTTGCTAAAATCAATAAAATAGTAACTTTAGCGCCAATTATCCATTTATAATGAATACATTCGTACTGTCGATAATCCGGAAAATCAAATAACGTATGCGCGAATTAATAAAAAAGCTACGTAAATACGAGATACAAATAAGAAAGGCAATAAACACCCAATTGCAGGGTGACTTTAAGTCTGTATTCAAAGGTTCCGGATTGGAATACGATGATGTCAGGCAGTACCAGTATGGTGACGATGTTCGAACCATCGATTGGAGAGTGAGTGCAAAAGGTCATGGCACTTTTGTTAAAACTTATGTTGAAGACAAAGAACAGATAGTTTACTTCATCATCGACGTCAGTGGCTCTCAGGATATAGGCTCCAGAGATCAAACTAAATTAGAAATCTGTAAAGAGATTACGGGTGTCCTCGCAATGGCTGCATCACGGGAAGCCAGTAAGGTTGGGCTCATAGCATTTTCAGATAGGAAAGAATTATATTTTAAACCTTTAAGAGGTCAAAATCATATTTATCAATTGATCAAAAGCCTTTTTACTTTAAAACCTAAGTCTTCACAAACTGATCTTGATGCTGCTTTTAAGTACACATTAAATCATTTGAAAAAGAAGAGTGTGGTTTTTCTGATTTCGGATTTTATTGACGAAAACTATCAGCATACATTAAAAGGGTTAGCTAGAAAGCACGATGTGATTGCCGTACATGTTTCTGATAGAAGAGAACGAAAAATGCCTAAACTGGGTATAGTTCCGGTACACGATAAAGAAACAGGTAAAACTAAATGGATAAATTCTTCTTCTTCATTTTTCAGAACGCACATTGCCAAAAGATTTGAAAGGCAGTCTGAAGAATTGCAGGATTTTTCCAATAAGCATCAGATTAATTACGTGCATATAGATACAAAAGAAAACTACGTGCCCAAACTTATTCAATTGTTTAATATCAGAAATCAAACTTTTAAGCGTGGCTAATTTTTTTAGGTACATCTTATTATTTCTCATGCTGGGCTATAATGTCATCGCTCAGGATATTACCTACGAAGGATACTTTCGAAGTGATAGTGTTAAGGCTGGAATGCCCCTCGAATACGTGCTAAATATTAAGTACCCTAAAGATTATGATGTTCTTTTACCGGATACAACTCATAATTTTGGTGACTTTATATTAACGGGAAGAAATTTTTATCCCACGGTATCTGATTCTATTTATAGCTATGATAGTGTAGTGTACCAGTTGACGAGTTTTAGTATAGAAAATATTCAGACCTTAAGTGTTCCCATTAAATATTATGCAGAAAGTGATAGTGGGTTAATTAATACAGAAAATGACACGCTTTATTTTGTAGAATATATTCCGGTCGTTTCCGATACGCTGAATGTTAAAGAGAATACTGCATTACAACCACTAAAAGAACTTGTGAATTATCCTATCATAACACTAATTGCATTCTTAGCGGTTATTATCATCATCACTTTAATCATTGTATTGGCCAAACCAATAAAAACTGCATTAAGGAGATGGGTACTTAAAAGAAAATATAACAAACTAAAAAATAAATTTCTCAAAACGGAATTCAGTGATAAGCATGAAGCTTCTAAAAAGCTTGCAATATGGAAAAGCATGCTTGAAGTATCGACTGAACTTCCGGTTCCTGCATTTACCACTGATGAAATAATTAAATTCTCTGAAACTTCAAAAGTGGAAAACGAATTGAGATCAATTGATAGATATATCTACAGTAATAAAAAGCAGGATTCTAATCTCAATAATGATTTTCTGACTCTGGCAGAACTATCAGATCAAATTTTAGAACAAAAGTTACAGCGATTAGGTAATGAAAGAAGGAGATAAATTAACAGAAACCCCATGGTATTCACTGGAGTGGTTTGATCCGGAAAAATTCCCTTTGATTGGATCAGGTGAATATTTTGACTGGAAAAATGAATGGGTATTCTATTTTTTACTTCTCATACCTGTCATTCTTGCCGTTATTCCATTTTTAAGAAAAAGGATCCAAACTCTGGAAATCGCATTACCAAAAAAAGATGTGGGAACGGATTTTACATCTTATTTGAGGTTCATTCCGACTATCCTGCTTATTCTATCATTTTTTTGTATGGTTATCGCATTAGCCAGGCCTCAAAAAACTAATGAAAGAGTAGAGCAATGGTCTGAAGGGATCGACATTATGTTGCTTCTGGATATTTCGGAATCAATGAAGATTCAGGACCTAAAGCCTAACAGGCTTGAAGCTGCTAAGCAAACTGCCCTGGATTTTATCGATGGCAGAAATCAGGATAGAATAGGAATTGTGATTTTTGCAGGTGAGGCGTTTACCCTTGCCCCAATGACAACTGACTATGATCTACTTAGATCAGAGATAAAAGACATCACTTTTAGCAAAATCAGAAAAAGTGGGACAGCTATTGGCCTTGCCCTGGGCATGGGAATTAACAGAATGAAAGAATCTGAGGCTAAATCAAAGGTATTCATTCTCTTGAGTGACGGGGACAATACTGCAGGTAATATTGACCCTAAAACCGCTGCTCAATTTGCTGCGGGTTATGATATTAAGATGTACACCATTGCAATTGGTCGTGAAGGAAGAGTAAGATACGGTACCGACAATTTTGGGCAACCATATTATGTAGAAAACAGTATCGATGAGACCACGCTAAGAATGATTGCAGAAATTGGAAATGGTGAATTTTTTCGTGTTGAAAATAATAAAGGACTCCAAAGGGTGTTTAATACAATTGATGAGCTTGAAAAAGCCAAAATCTACGAAAATCGTTACAAAAATACCTTCGACTATTATTTCGTATATCTTTACTGGGCCTTAGCTTTGTTCCTTTGTTGGTTATTAACTAAAATAACTATCTTTTCGAACATCTTAGTGGATTGATATTTTATGGCGGTACTCTTAGATAATTATAAAAAAATACAAGAAGAAATTGGTGAAGACGTTGTGCTCGTTGCAGTAAGTAAAACGAAGCCAAAAGAAGATATACAGTCTTTTTATGACGATGGACACCGGGTCTTCGGGGAAAATAAAGCCCAGGAATTAAAAGAAAAGCACGAAGAACTTCCCAAAGATATTAAATGGCACATGATAGGCCATTTACAAAGAAATAAAGTAAAATACATCGCTCCTTTTGTTGATCTGATCCATTCTGTTGATAGTAAAAGACTTGCTAAAGAAATAAACAAACAAGGCAGAAAGAATGAAAGAACAATCAACTGCCTTCTCCAGGTACACATTGCTGAAGAAGAATCTAAATTTGGATTCGATGAAGACGAAATTTTAGAGATTATCAAAAGTGGTGAATTTGATGAATATAATAATATTAAAATCGTCGGATTAATGGGTATGGCAACTTTCACTGAAGATACTGATCAGATCAGAAAAGAATTTAAATCCCTAAAAGGAATTTTTGATAGAATTTCCTCGCTTGAATCTGATGCTAATATCGAAATGAAATATCTTTCAATGGGGATGAGTAATGATTTCAACATTGCTATTGAAGAAGGATCTAACATGATCAGGGTAGGAAGTAAAATTTTTGGAGAACGAAATACCTGATATGCAAAAAACAATATTAGCTATAGCCGGCCTTTCAGGAATGATTGCAGTAGGACTTGGAGCATTTGGAGCACACAAGCTTGAACCGATCCTGATGGCTAATGAAACTCTCGACACATACCAGACTGCGTCAGACTATCACTTCTATCATACTTTTTTATTAATAGTTATAGGTCTGTTAAGCAGGCGAATCCCCAAAAAATACATTAAAGCCACCTTTTTATTTACCCTGATAGGTATGATAATTTTTTCAGGCTCCCTCTATATTTACTCACTCAATGGTATTAAAACTTTTGCAATAATTACTCCAATAGGTGGCGTTTCACTTATAATTGGATGGATTGTATTTATCATAGCTGTCTTTTTCAAAAAATAACTTACATCGAAACGGTTAATTCCAATTTTATTCCTAGTTTTCAGTAAATTTTTACGGTTAGTAAAGCAATGAGTGTTTACTTTTTAGGTAATTCTGATATAAACACCTGAAGTCTGTTAAGTGATTGGAATGCAAGAAATAGAAATAGCTAATTTAAGGAAGCTAACGGAAGTTGTCAAAGCTACTTATAATTATGATTTCACGAATTATGCAATGTCTTCTTTTAAAAGAAGAATCAGCAGGGTATTGGATTTATTCAATTTTCAATCTGTTGATGCATTGATAAGCAAAGTGGAATCAGACCCTAAGTTTTTTGAGTCTTTCGTTCAGGAAATCACAGTAAATGTTACTGAGATGTTCAGAGATCCTTCATTTTGGAGGTTACTCAGGGAAGATATTGTACCCAACTTACTTTTGAATCATTCTAGTATTAACATTTGGCATGCAGGATGCTCTTCAGGAGAAGAGGTATATTCCATGTGTATGTTACTAAATGAAATGGGGATCCTGGATAAATCAAAGATCATTGCTACTGATCTTGATAAAGGGATTCTTGAAAGAGCTCGTTCTGGTAGATATAAGCTCAAAAATATGGAGCTTCATGAAAAGAACTATATCAGGTTTCAGGGTACACATTCTATTAAAGACTACTATACGATCAAAGGTGATGAGATTCAAATGAATCCTGAACTGGTAAGAAATGTTAGCTGGAGAGAACATGACCTGGTCAATGGTCCTGTTTTCAATAAATTTGACCTTGTTTTATGTAGAAATGTAATGATTTATTTTAATCAGAATCTGCAAAACGAGGTACTTAAGAAAATACATGAATCAATGTTCAAGTATGGTTACCTGGCAATAGGAAGTAAAGAATCTTTGATCTGGTGCGAGATAGCAAACAAATTTATTGTTGTTAACAATGAAGAAAAAATTTATAAAAAAATAAAAGAATAATCGGCGGATCTTGAATCAAATACTATGAAAAAGTACGATTTAAGCGATAAATATAAAGCCATAGTTATCGGAGGATCTGCCGGAAGTTTTCAGGGTGTAGTTAAGATTTTATCAAATATCCCTGAAAATTTTAAGTTGCCGATTATCATGTGTTTGCATAGACTCAAACATGTGAGAAATGGTTTTGTAGAGGCCTTGAGTATAAAAAGTGTAAAACCGGTACATGAACCATTTGATAAAGAAAGTATAAAGCGAGGAAGAGTTTACCTGGCTCCGGCCAATTATCATCTTCACATTGAGCTCGGTCATACGTTTGCTTTATCAACTGACAGACTGGAAAATAATTCCAGACCGGCAATAGACATCACTTTAGAAACAGCCGCTTATGTTTATAAAGAAAAGCTGATTGGTATCCTGCTCTCCGGGGCAAACAAAGACGGAGCAAAAGGGATGAAGCGGATCAAAGACAGAGGTGGATTGACAATTATACAAGATCCGTCAACTTGTATGATTGATACAATGCCTACAGCGGCAAAAAACATGACGGAAATTGATTACTCATTAGATATTGATGAGATCATTAATTTTTTGAAACAATTGGACAGTCAGTATAAATGATTTGATTATTTAGCTGCTGTATTTTTAGATATAAACTTAAAATTAAATGAAAAATAGCCTGAAAAAAATTGCTGGCCTGCTGTTCATAATTTTTTTAGTCGGTGGTTTATTATTGGCTTATTTGATGCAGAATTTTAAAGGTGCATTGATCCAAAATATACCTGACTTAAATCTGACCAACATCGAGATGGCCCAAAAGCAATTTAACGAATTGTATTACACGGTCATCGGGGTTTATGGAATAGCTCTTCTTACTATCGTTTTTCTTTTGATCTATGATAGAAAAGATAATCAGTCAGAAAGCTTTTCAAGTAAAAAGTCTGCAGCTGACAAAGAAAATGCAGAAGATTCGGATGAAAGAATCGTCAATGATGATGAAATAGAAGATTCAGACCTCAAAGAAGTTGCTAAGATTATTAACTCGGACGGGGAACTTAAAAATGTTCTTGAAAAAGCTGTTAATAAAATAAGCACTGTGGTCGAAGCGGGGCAGGCTGCCGTTTATGTAAAAGAAAGAGCTAATGGTAAATCAACTCTTAATTTGATATCCGGTTATGCATTAAGTTTTGGCGAAAGCAGGAAAATATCTTTCGAAGTGGGCGAAGGCATCGTTGGTACTGTCGGAAAAGAAAAAAAGCTTATTGAGATAAACGATGTCCCTGAGGGCTATATAAATATTGTTTCAGGACTTGGTAAATCAACTCCTTCTACCCTGCTTGTTGCTCCTTTAGTGGACTCATCAATGCTTTATGGAGTTGTTGAAATAGCTTCTTTCAAACAATTTTCTGAGGCGCAGAAAAAATACATTGCTGAGTGTTCGAATTACATTGCGAAAAAGCTGAAAAATGAAGCCAAAACAGCAAGAGCTTCGAAACAATCAAAAGAAACAAATGATTAACAATTTTAATTTTTTCACCTATGTTTAAAAACATCAATATCGGGGGAAAAATAACGACTTTAACAGCGTTAATTGTTCTGATAGGTGTTGCTATGTCTATTACTGTGGCATACAACCTTAATAGAGATAAACTAGAATCAGAATATTTAACCCAGCTTTCTGTTGTAAACAGGTCGATTGAAAAAGACGTTATTAACAGACTTAACTTAAATAAAAGCAAAGTCGAGATCATCACGGAAGACCTTGCTTTAAGAGAGGCTATGGCTTTGTACAACAATTATAGTTACATCAATGCTGATAGTGTTGACAGTCTGATAACTCCTGTCCTTAATTCAAAAATATACTCGTTAACTGAAAAGGACTTATATTTCACTGATATCACCGGTACTATCCTTACTTCTACCGAAGGAATATCAGGAATAAATATCGAGGATAAAGCCGAAAGTATTTTAATGAAAGCAACTGATGGTCCTGCAGTAGGAAATCTTCAGGAAACTGAAGATGGCTTTAGATATTATACTGCGGCACCTGTTAAATTTAATGGCACAAACGTAGGGTATATTGTATCCGGACATGGAATCGAAGAAATTAATTCAATTCTATCCGATACTTCTTATATGGGAAAAACGGGTGAAAACCTCCTGGTAACAAATATACTGGATCGCGGAATCTATGTTAGCCCATCAAGAGAAATTGGTAGTGAACTGGTAAAGAGAAGTGTTGATATAGAAGAACAGGGTAATCAACAAAATGCCATTAGAAGAGTCATCAAAACGGATACTCTTGGAAGCATGCAAGACATTGATTATTCCGGAACTCCAGTATTATCAGTCTGGAGACCGGTTGAAGGAACAAACTGGGGCATAATTTCAAAAATAGATCAGGAAGAAATTTATTCTACTTCTTATGACCTGTTAAGAAAACTGATCATAGGTGGTGTAGCAGCTCTTATTTTCACTATTGTTATCAGTCTTTTAGTAACGAGATCTCTGACAAGACCTTTAAAAGAACTTCAAGAGATAGTTAAAAAGTTATCAAAAGGAGTTCTTCCCGAAAGAATTCGAATAAAAGGAAAAGATGAAATCGGTCAGATAGCTTCAGCAACCCGCAACCTTGTATCAGGCCTTAAGAGAACAGCAAACTTTGCTAAGAATATTGGAGAAGGAGATTACGATGCCGAATTCGAACCTCTTTCTTCTGAAGATACGATCGGTACATCACTAATCAATATGCGTGATAGTATCCAGCAGGCTGAAAAGCGTGACCAGGAAAGAAACTGGATCGTCGTTGGTGTGGCTGAGATCGGAGAAATCCTACGTGCACACAATGACCTGGATACTCTTGGATATGAATTGATAAAGTACATTACTAAAAAGACTGAAGCAATTCAAGGTGCTTTTTATGTTGTTCAAAATCAAAAAGAAGAAGAAGACTTTGCAGAGGCGAGAGCCGTTTACGCTTACAATAAACAAAAGCAATTAAAAGCAAAGTTTAAATTTGCTGAAGGACTGGTAGGCCAGGCATGGGCAGAAAGAGATACAGTTTTCAGAACTGAAATTCCCTATGATTATGTAACACTTACCAGCGGATTGCTCGGAGAACAAAGGCCAACTTCATTATTGATCGTTCCTTTGATCGCTAATGAAATTGTTTATGGTGTAGTTGAGATCGCCGGGTTTAAGAAATTCACTCCTACTCACGTGAAATTCGTTGAAGAATTGTCGACTATCATTGCCCAGACAATTTTTAATATCCAGGTAAATGACCGTACAAGAAAGCTTTTAGAAGAATCTCAGGCCATGAGTAACGAACTTCAGGAAAAGCAGGAAGTCTTAAGACAGAATGCTGAAGAAATGGAGGCTACTCAGGAAGAGTTAAAGAGAACTAATAACCAGCTAGAAGAGCAAATAGAAGAAGTAAACCGTACTCAAAAAAGAATGCAGTTACTTCTTGAAAATGCCTCTGAGGTTATTACTATTTATGAAGAAGATCAGACGATCAGATACATTTCGCCATCGGTTGAGCGAATCTTCGGACACAAAACCGAAGAGATGATCGGTATCAAGGATATAAAATTCGTTGATGATGAATACAAAAATCACTTTAACGATATGTTCCAGAAGCTCCTTGAGAATCCTGATGAGCAAGTTACTATCCAGTATGAATACCAAACTTCTGAAGGTAATCTTATCTGGATCGAGTCTACCGGAAACAACCTTCTACATGATAAGGCGATTCAGGGAATTATTGTCAATTCAAGGGATATTACCGAAAGAAGACGTGCAGAACAAGAGCAAAGAATGCGAAGTAAAATGCAGTCGCTTTCTGAAAACTCACCTGACCTTATTACCAGGATAGAATCTGATGGGGAAGTAAGTTATATTAACCCGACAATTGAAACTTTTACCGGCCAGCAGCCTGAGAATTATCTACACAAACAGGTAGCAGAACTGGACCTGAATTCAGGTATAACTGATTACTGGTTAGAAGTACTTAACCTGGTTAAAGAAAATAAAGAAAAAATTACCAATGAGATCGATTTTCCTACAGATAATGGGAAACTCGTGATGCAGGTGAATGCTATTCCTGAATACAACGAAGCTGAAAATATAGAATCAGTTCTTGTCGTATCTCACGATATCACAGCTAGAAAGGCTATTGAGTTAGAGATCCAGAATAAAAACAAAAAGATCAATGACTCGATAAATTATGCTAAGCGTATTCAGGGGGCAATTCTTCCAAATAATAAAGTGATCAACAGAACCCTTCCGGAATCATTCATTTTCTACAGACCAAAAGATGTGGTCAGTGGTGACTTCCCATGGTATTTGCAGTCTGGTGACGATATTTTTATTGCTGCTGTAGATTGTACAGGTCATGGAGTTCCGGGCGCACTACTTTCATTGATAGGGTATTTCTTATTAAATGATATTGTAAGATCAAGAAAGGTAACGGAACCTGGTAAAATTCTTGACCTTCTGGATGAAGGTGTAACATCTACGCTACGTCAGGACAGCGATGATTCAAAGACCAAAGATGGTATGGACATTGCACTTTGTAAGATCAATTTAAAAGATCAAACACTTGAGTATGCAGGTGCTCACAGGCCTCTTTACATGGTAAAAGACGGCGAAATGATGGAAGTAAAAGGAAACAAATTCCCAATTGGTGGTGGACTGTTCAAAAACCAGACTGAATTCACTAATACAGTGATTGAATTCAAGGAAGGAGATTCAGCATATTTCTGTTCTGATGGATTCCCTGATCAGTTTGGAGGCCCACAAAACCGTAAATTTGGTCCAAAACGTACACGACAACTAATTATGGACCATCATACTAAGTCAATGAAAGATGTTTACGGTATATTTAAGAATACTTGGGAAGATTGGAAGAGTGACGAAAAACAAACTGATGATGTTCTGATGATCGGAATCAAGTTTTGATAATAACGAAGAATAATTCCAAAATAAAATAACTATCTTGGAATCTTTATATTCGTTTTTTTAACTGAATGAATAAATAACAACGATAAAAGTAATTTTTTAAACACAATTTTTAATAAATCTGTTCCAATGAAATATGTATATGACCTGCATAAAACGATGCTGGATCATCATTTGATCCTAGTTTATGAGGGTGAGTTCACCCAGGAAATCACGAAATCGGTCTTATCCATGGCTGAAAGAAACATGGATGCGATCGGTGAGGATTCCAGCATTAAAAGAAAAGTCTTTAATGTGATGGTGGAAGCACTTCAAAACATCGTTAAGCACAGTGAAAACACTGAAAACAATGGCAAAGGGAGGCAAAACGCCATTTTTATGCTTGGGAAAAGCGACAGCGAATATTTGATTACATCAGGCAATGCTTGTAAAAGTGCTGATGTAAGTGAAATCAAAGTAAAGCTGGAAAAGATTAATTCTTTAGATAAAGATGGCCTGAAACAGTTATATAAAGAAACTATTAAGAGCGGAAGCCTTTCAGATAAAGGTGGTGCAGGATTAGGTTTCGTTGATATGGCAAGAAAATCAGGAAAACCGCTTAACTTTGACTTTATAGAGATCGACGATAGTCATTCATTTTTCTCTCTTCAAACTTTAATTTCAAGAGTTTAAAAAAATAAAAAACGATTAAGAAAATGGAAATTATAAACCTCGAAGGTACAGAAGATACTCCTAAAATCATCCTTGATAAATCAAATGGGATATTTGAGATATCAGGTAGGTCATTACCTGAAGATTCAGCAGAATTTTTCAATCCAATTCTGGAATGGCTCGAATCTTACAGCGAGGATCCAAATGATAAAACTGACTTTGTATTTAAATTAGAATATTTTAATACAGCGTCATCGAAACTGATCCTTGATGTATTGTCTGCTCTTGAAGATATTGACAATACGACAATTCACTGGTACTTCCACGAAGATGATGAAGATATGGAAGAAGCAGGAGAAGAATTTTCTGAATTGGTAGAATTGCCATTCGAATTCAAAACCTATTAATTACTAAATACATTTTTTTCTTTTAGGTAAGATTTTTTAGATCAGGACATGAGTGAAGAAATATTAAAAGCCTTAACTCAACTGTTTGCCATTATTACAAAACAGGATGGAGGGGTAACTGATAATGAGCGGAAGTTTGTAATAGATTATTTCAAACAGGAACTTGATCAGGACTCTGTAAAGGAGTATCTCGATCTTTACGATAAGTATTCTCAGGAAGAGAAAAAGGAAAGAAAGAGAAAATCTTCCGATTCCGATGACAAACCTAAAAAAGAACGAAAACTAACCTCTGTACGAGATTCTGTTAAAACTCTTGCTATATGTAAGAAGATCAATAAAACACTTACTCAAAAACAGAAGGTTGTTGTATTAATTAAGCTATTTGAACTTGTAGCTTCAGATAAAAAGTTCACTCCACAGCGAATGGAGATTATAAACACTGTCTCTGAAGTGTTTAAATTTTCTAACGAAGAATACGAACTTATCAGAAGTTTTGTGTCTGAAGAAAGCTGTGATAAGATCAACTTTGAAAACATACTCTGTCTGAGTGATAAGAAGCCACAAGAAGGTGTTCCGTTTAAACATGTTCAAACAGACATAAACGGAGAGATCATATTTCTGGTGGTTTCTAGTGTTGATCTCTATTTTGTGAAATATATAGGGAACGACGAGATCGTTCTTAATGGTTTTATAATGAAACCTGGCCGTGTTTACCTTTTTGGTCACGGGTCAACGATCAAAACCCCGGCCGGAGCAGCTTTATATTATTCAGAGTTAATTAGAAATTTCAGATCTGATGCCGAAGATGTTAAGCTTAGTTTCAATGCGATCGATGTTGAATACAAGTTTCCAAACGGAGGTGTCGGACTCAGAGATATCAATATTTCTGAAGGTCCCGGAAAACTCATCGGTATCATGGGGGCAAGTGGAGCAGGTAAAACCACTTTACTTAATGTCCTGGCCGGTATTAACAAACCATCCTCAGGAAAAATCACTATTAATGGCTTTGATATTTTTGAAGAAAAAGAAAATATTCATGGCGTAATAGGATATGTCGCTCAGGATGACTTGCTAATAGAAGAGCTGACTGTTTACGAAAACCTATTTTACAATGCTAAACTATGCTTCGCAGATCTGTCAGATAAGGAAATAGATGAACGAGTGATGGACGTTCTTCAGAGCCTGGGGCTCGAGCAACGTAAAGATCTCCGAGTAGGATCAGTATTGGATAAAACTATTTCCGGTGGGCAGAGAAAAAGGCTGAATATAGCTTTGGAATTAATCAGGGAGCCTTCGGTTATGTTTGTTGATGAACCAACTTCAGGACTTTCATCTCGAGATTCTGAAAATGTAATTGACCTTCTTAAAGAACTTTCTCTAAAAGGAAAATTAATATTTGTAGTAATCCATCAACCATCTTCAGACATCTACAAAATGTTTGATAAGATGTACATCCTCGACACTGGAGGATATCCTGCCTATTATGGCAACCCTGTTGGAGCAGTAACTTATTTCAAAAGTGCTTCAAACCAGGTAGATAGCGAACGTGGACAATGTGCGTCATGTGGCAACGTTAACCCGGAACAGATATTTAATATCATCGAGGCCAAGGTTGTTGATGAATATGGGGAATTTACCAATAAACGGAAAATGAATCCGAAAGATTGGTATAACTTATTTAAAGAGAAATTCTCACTTAAAAAGGTTGAGCCGGTTAAAGAAGAACCTCCAAAATCACTAAATATTCCATCTAAGCTCAAGCAGATGATGGTATTTGTGAAAAGAGATTTTCTTTCAAAGATTAGTAATAAGCAATACCTGACAATTAATCTTCTTGAAGCTCCATTACTTGCTATTATACTGGCATTTATCATCAGGTATAAAAATTCTCCTGATGCAGGCAGTTATTTCTTTAGATTTAATGAAAACATCCCTGCATTTATGATGATGGCAATCGTTGTGGCTCTGTTTATGGGATTGTCTGTCAGTGCAGAGGAAATTATTAAGGATAGAAAAATCCTAAAACGGGAAGCGTTCTTGAATCTAAGCTGGAATTCTTATTTGCTATCTAAGATCACTAACCTGTTTTTAATTTCTGCAATTCAGACTTTGCTTTTTGTTCTGATCGGCAATTTTATTCTTGAAATACAGGGAATGACCCTTCCTTACTGGTTTATTTTATTCAGTCTAAGCTGCTTTGCGAATATACTGGGCCTCAATATCAGTTCGGCCTTTAATTCAGCTGTAACTGTATATATTTTAATTCCGATACTGCTGATTCCACAAATGATCCTCAGTGGCCTGTTATTTCCTTTTGATAAGCTAAATACGACTATCAGTAGCAAAGGGGAAGTACCAATAGTTGCTGACATGATGGCATCAAGATGGGCTTTTGAAGCTATGGCAGTGAAACAGTTTAAGGATAATAAATACGAAAGTGGAATATATCCTTTCGAGCAATTACAAATGAAAGCTGATTATGCTACTGCTTATCATATTCCTAAATTAAAGGAGAAAATTGATGCAGTAGTTAAAAATGTAAATATCCAAACGGATTCTACACTGGATATTGCGGAAGAGGATTATTCACTAATCTTAAGAGAACTGGACAAGCTAAAGGCAGGTTATTCAGTTCATGAAGCAAACATTAAACAATTTGAAAATGCCGAATTGCCAGAATTAAAAGCTGATGCCTATAAACAATTTGATGAAGAAAAAGCTGAAGAACTTAATCAATATCTTGATCAGATAGAGGAAGGATATTATGAAATATTTAATTTCATGAATAAAAAGCTTGCTAAAACAGTTCATGAAGCTGAAGATAAATATGGCGAAGAATACCTTGCTGAATTAAAAAATGAATATTTTAATGAAAGCCTGAGCGATCTGGTAAGAAATATTTCGACAGAAGATAGAATTTTGGAATATAAAGGTGGTCTTTTACAACAGATTAACCCTATTTATAATACAGAAACATATCCGAAACATAAACTAGATTACAGAGCACATTTTTACGCTCCGGAGAAACACTTTTTAGGAATTAATTTTTCTACCTTTATATTTAATACTTTGGTCATCTGGTTTATGACTTTCGTATTATACATAATTTTATATTTTGAATTGTTAAAAAAGCTGATTGATAAGTTAGGTACTATTTCTTTTAGTAGGGATTCAGACAAATAGTGTCTAAATATTACATATATTTATAATTATACGGTATTTTGAACACAGGTAAATCAGTAAAGTTTTATATTTGAACTCCATTTTTTATATTAGAAAAATGAAACTAAACCAAATCTCATTGACACAGAAATTTTTAGTTCTCTTCCTGGCTGTATTTTTTCTGGCTTCTTGCGGAGACAGTAAGGAAACGGCACAAGATGAAAACCTTCTAGAAGATATTAACGAAGGAGATTCTTTAAAACCTGAAATTTCTCAGGAGACGCTATCTGCCATTATACAGCAGATCCCCTCTCCACTGGAAATTTCGGTTCTTTTAAAAGAGTCAGGACATAAATACAACAAGTCCTATCTAAACTCATCAGACAATGTATCGAAATATAATACTAATTTCGAAAAAGCGTTAAACCTGGGAATTTATGGCACGGATCTTGGATACACCAATATATATGAGCAAAACCAGGATGGTGTTGTTTATTTATCGTCAATAAAAGAATTGGCGGATGAGCTTAACATCGGACAATTTTTTGATTTTAATACTATTAAAAGACTTGCCACGAATTCAAGTAATCTTGATTCGCTGCTATTGATTACCACGAAAAACTTCAATGATATCAATAGCTATCTTCAAGAGCAAAAAAGAGCAAATCTTAGCATATTATTATTAACTGGCGGATGGCTTGAGGCACTCCATATTGCTGAACAGGTATATCAGGAAAACCCTGAAAGTGAAGCGTTGAGAGAGAAAATCGGGGAGCAAAAAATCATTCTGGAAAATATAATGCTTCTGTTGTCATTTTATAATGACGATCCGGATATTGCCAAACTTGAAACTGAGATGAAAAAACTGGCAGATATTTATGCAGAAGTTGAAATAAAATATACTCATGGTGAATCATCGTTTAAAGAAGTTGACGGTGTATTGACTATTGTTCAGGAAACAACATCAGAAATCTTGATGTCTGACGAACAGCTTAAAAAGATAATTGATATAACTTCAGAAATCAGAAAAAATATTATTAGCTAATTAACCTTTAAAATATATGAAAAGGATACTCCACCTAGCTTTATTTTTTGGCCTTCTCTTCGTGCTAAACCCTTCGGATGCTGTTGCTCAATGCGAGGCAGGATCATATGCTGAAGCTTGCATACCTAAGCTTAAACAAGGTTTTAACTTTGTAAAAAGTTATAAAATCGATGGTGAAGGAGGTAGCAAGAAAAAGATAGAATACTCTTACGTTTTTGCTAAAGGAACACAATACATGATTAATATGTGCACAGGCACTAATGATGCTGATGGCATTGTAGTTTCCTTATACGACTCAAACAGGCAGCTTGTAAGTACAAATAACGCCAATGGTAAGCTATATAGCACTATTGCATACCCCTGCAATGCTACAGGAATCTATTACATCACATTTACGTTCAATAATTCCAATAATAATTGCGGAGGAGCAGTACTTGGATTCAAAAGATAAGCCAACTAATAAAGTTTAAAAATATAAAGGGTATGACCATTGGTTATACCCTTTCTTATTTTTGTTAATAAAATTAATTTATAGCTAACTTCTTTTGACCTCAGTTGAAGAGGCCTGGTCTAAAGGAAGAATTAACGAATCAGCTATATTAACGTGCTTTGGTCTTGTAATAACAAATTCAATTATCTCAGCAATATCTTCTGCATATAAAGGTTCCATTCCTTTATAAACATTTTCTGCCTTTTTCTCATCACCCTTAAACCTAACTTCACTAAATTCAGTATTAACTAACCCCGGACATACCTGGCTAACCTTAATACCATGCTCGAGAAGATCTTTTCTCATTCCGGAAGATATCGCGTCAACAGCATGTTTTGTTCCGCAATACACGTTTCCTTTAGCATATGTTTCTTTACCAGCCAGTGATCCGATATTAATTATATGTCCTGATTTTCTTGAAACCATTCCTGGAATTACAGCCCGGCTAACATAAAGCAGACCTTTGACATTTATATCGATCATCAAATCCCAGTCTTCCAGGCTAGCCTGGTCGATAGTATCCAGACCATGAGCATTTCCTGCATTATTTATAAGAACGTCGATCTTCTTCCATTCTTCAGGTAAAGAATTAAAAACTTTATTGACTGCATTTTTATTTCGAACATCAAATTCTAAAGTAAGAATCCTTGTATCCTTCTCAAGTATATTTTTAAGCTCATCCAGCCTTTCCTTTCTTCTTCCACATGCAATGATGTTAAATCCATTAGAGCCTAAAAGCCTGGCTGTAGCAAGGCCAATTCCAGATGTAGCGCCGGTTATTAATACAGTTTTATTTTCCACCTTCAAATAAGAAATATAGTGTGATTGTATGAGTATTTATATACTTTATCCCTTCACTGAACTCATTGTCGACATTCCCTAACATATTAAGAACTCCAAGTGAGTATCTCAATTCCGGTGAAAACTTATAAAATTCATTGTATCTATCCAGACCAAGCCCGAATTCGACTGCTAGATTAAAGCTTTCGGTGTGCAATCTGTCGTCATTTTGCCTTTTCTTCTTTCCATTTGCCTCAAACATTGGCGTAATGCCCGCTACTAGATATACCCTGGAGTTTTTCATTCTGGAAGATTTAACCTTCAGTAATAATGGAACCTCTATAAAAGTGGACTCAACTAATTCGTCTACCACCGGTTGCTGAGGATCATTATATATATACTCCAGACGAAAATCATAAAACCCGATCTTTGGTTGAACCCTGAAATTCCAGAATTCACTAATTCGAAAATTAGCTATAAATCCGACAGAGAAACCTATGCTGGGTTTAGTATAAATTGCCTGTAAAGAGGCAAGATCTGGTGATGTGAAGGCATTACTGTATTTCAATTTGTACATTGAAGAGTGCACACCTAATTGAAACCCATAATGTAACCACCGGTCATCATAATTGGGTAAATTTATATCAGACCGGTTTTGTCCTTTTATAAATGTGGATCCTGATATGATTACCAGGAAAAAAATAATTACTATTTTGTTGCCGTATATATTGAACTTATTCCGAAAGTAAGCGGTTGACATTTAGCTTTTTTATAGTTTAACTGCTCTAATATATTAACAAATTTTTTACCATATGGAAAAACTTCAACAGATTCTGGTAAATATGTGTATGCAGCATTGTCTTTTGAGACTAATTTTCCAATTGAAGGTAAAATATATTTAAAATAAAAATTGTAAGACTGTTTAAAAGGAAATTTCTCCGGTTGAGAAAACTCAATAATAGATAATCGCCCCCGGGTTTTAAAACTCGATACATCTCACTCAGACCTGCTTCAAGATTTTCGAAATTCCTTACTCCAAATGCAACGATAACAGCATCAAATTTATTGTCCTCAAATCGTAAGTTCTCACTATCGCCAAGTTCCATCGTGATAAGATTATCAAGGCCTTTTTCCTTCATCTTATCTTTGCCTACCTCCAGCATACCCTCAGAAATATCGACTCCGATAATTTCTTTTGCAGGTAATCCTTTAGCTGCCTCAATTGCAAAATCACCGGTTCCTGTAGCTATATCCAGTATTACTTCAGGTTGATATTGTTTTAATTGCTTAACCGCCTTTTTTCTCCAAAGTATATCAATACCCAAGCTTAAAAAATGATTTAAAAAATCATATTTCTTGCTGATACTATTAAACATATCAGCAACCTGCTTCTTCTTACCTTCTTCCTTATTTTTATATGGTACTACTGTCATCTGTAAATAATTAAGTTGCAAAGTTAATGAGTATAACCTGTAACATTACTATTTGTTAAAAAAGAAAGGGGCAAAAAGCCCCTTTTATATCTATAAAAATAAATTCTTTTACTTAATAATTGTAAACTCTACTCTTCTGTTTAACTCTCTTCCATCGCGTTCATCATCATTTGAAGCAAGTGGTCTTTCTTCACCATACCCTACAGCTGTGAGCCTGCTTGGATCTATCCCTTTATCAATGAGATAATTCACTACAGCCATCGCTCGCCTTTTTGAAAGGTCCTTATTATAGCTAGCAGATCCAATATTATCAGTATGCCCTCCAATTTCAACACGGATACCCGGATTTTCAGCCATCATACGTTCAAGCTTATTCAGTTCGTTAAATGAATTATCTGTCAGTTTAGCCTGGTCAAACTTGAAATATATATTTCTTAAAACTCCTCTGGCCCCGGTTGACGCTCTCTGAAAATCTATTGTTTTTGTAATAGTCTGTGTTTCACTTGTTGCCGCAGGAATTGTAACGCTTACATTTTTAAATACGTATCCCGGATATTCAGCAGACAAAATGTAATCTGTTGGTTGTTCAGGGGTTAAAGAGCTTACATAAACACCTGGTTGCTTTGTACCAACAGCAACTACTGTATTATCATCTTTTTTTGTTAATCTAACCCTGGCATTAACCGGTGCTCCTTCTGCAAATGTTGCTACTACCAGTTGAACAGGTGATATAACCTCAGGTTCTGGTTCCGGATCAGGTTCGATAACCTCAGTTGGTTCTTCAACAACCGGTGGGGTATCTATCTCACCATTTTTTTCTTCTGCTACATTATTGTCAGAATTCATTGCCACTAGTTGTTCATCCAGATTTTCAGGAATAGTAACCATATAAATATCTGTAAAGCCCATGCCGTCTTCTCTAATTGAAGCATAATATCCACGTTCACCATCTTTGGTACTTACGAAATAGATATCATCGTCCGGGGTATTTATAGGATACCCAAGATTTACGGGTTCACTCCAGGCATCTTCTATACTATCATACTCTACCTTGAAGAGATCATAACCTCCCATTCCTCCTCTGCCGTTACTTGAAAAGTATAAAGTTTTGCCGTCGTAATCTATAAACGGTCCGTCTTCATTATATTCTGTATTGATTACAGGTCCAAGATTCCTGCTTCGAGACCATTCCCCACGCTCATTTTTTGTAGCATAATAGATATCATCACCTCCAAAACCACCCGGTCTGTTAGACGAAAAGAACATGATGCTTTTATCTGGCGAAATGGAAATTGATTTCTCGTTATAATTTAAACTATTTATTGCATCTGAAAGA
Organism: Mangrovivirga cuniculi; assembly: GCF_005166025.1. Classification (NCBI taxonomy): domain Bacteria; kingdom Pseudomonadati; phylum Bacteroidota; class Cytophagia; order Cytophagales; family Mangrovivirgaceae; genus Mangrovivirga; species Mangrovivirga cuniculi. Next base: position 1,368,296 of record NZ_CP028923.1, on the reverse strand, counting down.
GGCTCTGGTTCTGACCAGGTACTGTCATCAATCCGACTACTAACGTATATATCTCCCTCATTTTCATCCATATAAATATAAAGGTCGTCGCCATCAGCAGAAAGAGCGAGGTTACTATCGTGAAATGGTGTATTAATCGCATCACCAATATTTCTGGCTTCTGTCCATTGACCATCTTTCTTATATGATATAAAAATATCTTCATATGGAAAGTTATCTTCGAACACGTCCTGGTTAAGGTTCCCGTCTTTTCTTCTCGTAGTGAAGATCATAATTGTTTCATCTTCATTCAATACCGGTCCATAATCAGGCATTGGAGAATTGATCGATGATCCAACATTAACAATGGAAAAATTCATGGGATTAGCCATAAACTCTATTCCATTTTTCGCCTCCTCAATTTTCTTCTCTGTTTCCTTTACAGATACTTTATCCATACCACGATAATTAACATCCGAGTATAGCTTATCGTAATATCTCTGATAAAATTCCAGGGCGTTGGAGAAATCATAACCATATTGATAGCCCCTGCCAATCCAGTAAAGGACATCGAACCTGTAATCTGCATCTAATTCAAGAACTCTTTTGAAGTATTTTACGCTTCTGTCTTTATTGGATGTTCGTTGGATATATTCTCCGGCAAGCCAGTTTGCTTCTATATTATCCGGATCAAGATCTGCAGCTTGTACAAACTGTTCTTTAGCAATCTCAAGAGCCTGCGTAGCCCGCATAGTCTCTTTACCCAATTCAACAAGTTGTTCCGCAACTTCCTCGTTGTCCTCTTGGGCTTGAAGTATGAAAGGCTTTGTTACTAATAATAACAGCAAGCCAGCATAAAAAATAATACGCTGCATTACGTTCATAAAATAGAAAAAAATTAAATTAATATTACTAAAGTATATTAGAATATTCAAACTCAACTACTAAAAAATCAACCCTTTAAGCTGATTAATCTCTAATTCCTGCAATTATTTGCTAAATTTGGCCGAAAGTTACAAAAATAATAGCTCATTATTAATTATAAACATCCATAAAAAAGCATTTTTGCGAGAATATTTAATAATCTTAGAACTTATTTATTGCTCTGATATATGGATAATTTAATAAAGTCAGCAAAATTTATTAAAAGCGAAACCAAGATTACTGGTCTTCCAAAAGCTGACAAACCTGAATATGCATTTATAGGAAGATCTAATGTGGGAAAGTCTTCATTGATAAATATGCTTACAGGGCAAAAAAACTTGCTAAAATATCTTCTAAACCAGGTAAAACTCAACTTATTAATCATTTCTTAATTAACGATACTTGGTATCTGGTCGACCTGCCAGGATATGGCTGGGCTAAAGTGTCGAAAACGAAAAAGATCGACTGGAATATCATGATCAATGATTATATCAGCAAGAGAGAAAATTTGCTATGTCTGTTTGTCCTTATTGATATTAGATTAGATGTCCAGGATATAGATCTTGAATTCATGAATGATCTAATACTCAAAGGTGTTCCTTTTGCAAGAATTTTCACCAAGGCTGATAAACTTTCGAAAAACAAGGCACAAAGCATGGTTGCAAGGCACAATAAATACTTGAAAAAACACTGGGAAGAATTACCTCCAACTTTTGTAACATCTTCTGAAACAGGTTCAGGAAGAGAAGAAGTAATTAACTATATCGAAGAATTGAATGGCTTGTATTAACCGCAGCGAATTGTTGGTTGAGTGATTTTTTTTGAGCTAATTTTGCCAGACAGAGATAAAAAATAATCAATTATATATTATGGGCTATACAAATATAGCGGCTGTTGCCGGAAAAGGAGGGTTATTCAATATTGTAAAACCAACAAGAGCGGGAGTAATTCTTGAAACAATAGACGACCAAAAGAAGAAACTGGTAGTTGGAGGGAATGCCCGGGTTTCGGTACTATCTGATATATCAATTTATACAGTAGATGCTGAGGGATCTGTTCCAGTAGCTGATGTTTTCAAAAAGATAAAGGATGAGTTTGATGATGATCCCGGTGTTAATTCAACTTCGGATGATGATGAGCTTCATGCATTCCTTAAACACCTTGTGCCGGATTATGATGAAGAAAGAGTTTATGCTTCTGACATCAAAAAGCTAGTCAGCTGGTACAATATTCTTTACAAGCATGAAAAAGACTTATTATCAAAAGGGTCTGAAGATGGTGAAGACGAAGGAAACGAAAATAAATAAAATTTGAGGGTTGCAATTAAAAGCAACCCTCAGCTTTTTCTACCATTTTTTTACTTCCAATGAATAACGGGGTTCTCTGATGAAGTTCCTTTGGTTCAATTTCTAAAATACGGGTTTTTCCATTTGAAGCTTTCCCGCCAGCCTGCTCAACAATATAAGCTAGTGCATTTGCTTCATATAAAAGTCTCAATTTCCCCTCCGGAGCAGTATCAGTTCTCGGATATATGTAAATCCCTCCTTTAAAAAGATTTCTATGAAAATCTGCAACCAGCGAACCGATGTATCTACCAGAGAATCTTTGTTCCTTACAATCTTCGATATATTTTTTTACCGCAGGTTCAAAAACATTATAGGCACCTTCATTTATTGAGAAAATTTTTCCATCCAGAGGGGTTTGGATATTTTGATGGGATAAAAAGAATTCACCAAGCCCTGCTTCATAAGTAAATCCGTTAACTCCTCTTCCTGTTGTATAAACGAGCATCGTTGATGATCCATACAGAAGATAACCTGCTGCAACCTGCGCAACACCAGGCTGAAGAACGTCCTCCATTTGAACCGGCCCTCCTACTGGTGACAATCTTCGATAAATTGAAAATATTGTACCAATCGATACGTTAACGTCAATATTTGACGATCCATCTAAAGGATCCATTGCTATGATATATCTACCATTTGGGTTATCAAGGTCGATAATTTCATTTTGCTCCTCACTGACTACTGCACAAACCTCTCCTCCATTTCTCAAAGCACGCATAAACCGTATATCGGCAATAACATCCAGCTTTTGCTGCTCCTCTCCCTGTACATTTTGTGCACCAAAAGCACCCTCAATTCCCAAAAGACCTGACCTGTTAATTTCTCTGTTAATAATTTTACCTGCTAAGGCGATATCTCTCAGAAGCTGAGATAGTTCACCGCTAGCAAAAGGAAAGTCATCTTGTTTCTTTTTTATGAATCTGTCTAATGTGGTACCTACCGGCAAAGCCAGCTTTTCTGTTTCTGCATTCATTTTTTTAGGGGCTTATTGTGAGAAATCCAGATCGTTGTTGTTTAATTTAAGCTCGAAATTACAACATATATAACTTAAATAAAATGAGAGTTTTCAAATTTGGCGGAGCTTCTTTAAAAAATGCAAATGCTATAATTAACATGGTTTCAATCGTTTGCAGTAATAAAAACGAACATCCTCTAATCGTTGTTGTTTCTGCTATGGGTAAAACGACCAATGCATTGGAAATAATCCTTCAAAATGCTTTAAACGGCAAAGATTATATGCAAGACCTGAATAAACTCAAAAATTACCACCTTGAAACGGCTTCTGATTTAGAGAATAATGATTCTTCAAATATTACAAACTTAGTAAATAACCTTTTTCAATCGTTTGAAATAAAACTTAAAGAATTAGTTAATCAATATAATGGTTCCGTCGAATCATATCAATTCAGTTATGATCAGATCGTAAGCTATGGGGAATTACTTAGCTCTAATATTGTTTCTGAATATATGAATTTAACCGGTATAAAAAACTCATGGTTAGATGCCAGAGAAATAATTGTTACTGACAGCACATATACAGAGGGAAAAGTAAACTGGAAGAAAACCAACGATCGAGTAAAAAAACAAATAACCAAATTTAATGGTATTAAAATAACTCAAGGCTTCATTGGTGCAGACCCTTATAACAATACCACCACACTAGGGAGAGAAGGCTCCGATTTTACAGGGGCTATTTTTGCAAATTGCCTGAATGCAGAATCGCTAACAATCTGGAAAGATGTGCCAGGCATACTTAATGCTGATCCAAAAATATTTCATGATGCTCAGCTTTATGACTACCTTTCTTATCGTGAAGCAGCAGAAATGACTTATTATGGCGCTTCTGTTATTCATCCAAAGACAATTAAACCCCTTGCAAATAAAAAAATCCCTTTAAACGTAAGAAGTTTTGAACGTCCCGGAGAAACCGGAACTCTGATCGGCAATGAAAAATCTCATAAAGTATTTCCTGCCTTTATCACAAAAAACAATCAGGCGCTGGTCTCATTTAAAGTAAAAGATTTTTCATTTATTGATGAAAACAACTTAACAACTATTTTCCATACTATCACAAACCTGAATATCAAACTTAACCTGATGCAAAACTCAGCTACTTCATTTAGTATTTGTATTGACTATAAGGAGTACCAGGTAAACAGATTAATAGAACAATTAAGTTCTGAATTCAAGATATTGTTTAACAAAAAGCTGCAGTTGATCACTGTTAAAAATTACACAGAAGAAAGTATCGAACGATTTAAGGAAGAAAAGATTTTACTCGAACAAAGGTCCAGGAATAATTACAGAATAGTTGTAGGAGAAGACATTACCTTTTAATCATATATACCTTTTTACATTATTTATTGTTTCTCTCAAGTAACCAAGGCCAAACAGATTTACATGAATTAGAAGTGGATAAAGATTCAGCAAACCAATCCGCGAAGAGAAGTCTGGTTCCAATGGGTATACAGACTCATAACCATCATAAAACTCTGTGGAAAAACCTCCGAACATTTGGGTCATGGCCAGATCACTTTCACGATGTCCAAAATGAACAGCCGGATCAATTATCGTTGCTTCACCATTATTTGCTGTCATAATATTCCCACTCCATAAATCCCCATGAATCAGGGATGGCTTTTCTTTTGGAACTAATGAATCTAATTTGACATATAGTTGCTCAAATAATGATTTATGAGAATGATCCATTAAACCTTTGTTTATTGCCAGCTCAACCTGGGGTTTTAACCTCCGTTCTATAAAAAAGTCTGCCCAGCTATCATGATAAGTATTGTCTTGAGGTAAAGCTCCCATATAATTATTAAAAGAAAGCCCATATTTTTCTTCGCTAATCTTATGCATTTTGGCTAATCTGCTACCCGCAGTATACCAATAATCTGGTTTTCTTTTACCGGCACCAAAATATTCCATTGAAAGAAAACTATAATTACCTGTTTGATCAACAGAATATACCTTTGGAACTTCAAATTCTGAATTCTCAGAAAGAATCTCAAGACCTTTTCTTTCTACTTCGAAAAAGGATGGATTCACCCCAGTATTTAGTTTTATAAAAATTTCAAAATTATCTGTAGAGACTTTATAAGCCTGGTTGATACTACCTCCTCCAATAGAGCTTACTTTAGGCTCTTTTTCTATTGCAAATCCGGATTTAGAAATTATTTCTTTTAATAATTCAGGATTCAGCATTTAATTCTGAAATTAAATTATTACATGATCTAAAAAGCATTTGATAAACATTTTCAAATCCTTCCTGTCCTCCATAATAAGGATCGGGAACATCCATCTCATCTCTGTTATCATCAAACTCTCTCATCATATGAACTTTTTTCTATACTTCTCATTATCCCCGGCTAATGCAAGAATATGATGATAATTGCTTTTATCCATTGCAAGTATCACATCGAACTCGTCAAAATCCGCATGTCTGAATTGCCTGCCTTTAGATACCAGTTCAACATCGTGTTTTGCCGCCGAACTAATCGCTCGCTTATCGGGCTTTTCACCAATATGATATCCCGCTACTCCTGCTGAATCCCACTCAAACTCATCATCCAAACCTTTATTAATTATTAAATGCCTGAAAATCCCTTCTGCCATCGGTGATCTGCATATATTCCCCAAACAAACAAATAATATTCGTTTTTTCATCATTCTATCTATCGAAATTTAAAATTCTTAAATTAAGTTATACGACTATTAATTTCATCAATTGATTCTTTTCATTCTTAATTTCTTAATGAATATCGAAAAACTTCTATAATTCATTGAAACTTCAAGAACAAAATTTATTTTAGCACCAAACTTCTATCAATCAATGAAGGCACTGATCAACCATCGTATTTTTTTTCTTAAAGTTATTTCATTGTTCGTACTTCTATTAATGAAAGTTCAACCTAATAAACAAATGGAATTAACTGAAGTGAAAAATAAACCTGACACCATCAATATAAAAAAAGGTGCGGTGCCTGTTCAATTTCCAAAAACTATCGCAGTTTCTAAAAAAGATTTCTAGCAGATTATTTTTTTTAATTCAAAGGTTACCTTGGATATGCCTTGTAGTATATACCTATGAATGATTATAATTTGTTGGCCTGTTTAAAGTTGAAGACCTTCTGCAAAAATTTGTAGAAGGTCTCGTTTTTTATATCAATTCTATTTCAGGCTTAAACCAAATCCTACTGTAAAGCCGCGATATCCAATAAAATGATATTGTCCGTGTATAGAAAAAACAGCCAATTGAATATCCATACCCAACAAAGCAGACAAATTTTCATCTGAATAATATTGGTCGACCGGGTCGGAATACTCTTTTTCAGAATTAGTTTCCGGATCTTCGTAGTTATATGTCCCGGTAATTTTAGTATTTCCGGAATTAAAATTTCCTAACAAACCTGCGTAAACATTAAAAATATCCATCTGTTTACCCAAAATAAGTTGAGTTGTCAGGTTTTGAATTATCATCCTTGCCTCATCTTCTGAAGACACATTGTTCTCTGAAAGGTCGGCTTTTCCTCTGAATCGGGTATATCCAACAAGTACTGCTAAATCAATTGGTCGATCACCAGTTTCATCATCATACTTGTCCTTCATCAACATTTTACTAAAGTCGTACATAGCGCCAACTCCCCATCCAAAAAAGCTTACACCATCCTGATCGTACCCAGGTAAAAATCTGAGTTTAACCGAAGCATGATTAAAGCCAATACCAGCTTGAATGATGGGAGCAGGTATTGAATTAAGATTAACTCCGCCAGGTACATTCAAAACTTCACCAGATTGAATTATAGTTAATTGGTCTGCTGGATTTACAATTCCTAAGAAGCTTGCAAGTTCTAGCTCATCTGCAGAGGTATATCTTAAATTATTGTATTCACTATTCTTAAATAAAAAAGATTTATCTCCCTGAGATATATTTAGTGAACTATAATTTATAGAAAGGTCGAAATTAAATTTTTCATATAGATGTGGAGTATTAAACCATCCATAAGAAAAAAGCTGTGGAGTATTGACTATAAATGATCTTGTATAATTTTCTATATATTTATTGAGGTCTTCTGGTCCTGACCTTGTTAAATCACGTATTTGATTTTCCTGGGTAAAAACAGGTAAGCTAAATAGCAAACAAAAAGAAAATATTAAAATAAACCTCATGACTCAGTTTCGTCAAGTAATTTTTTCACAACGTCCATTGCGATTTCATAATCCGGCTGGTTCCCTATATCATCAACGATCTGAAGATATCTTAATTGTAATTCCTGATCAACAATAAAAACAGCCCTTGCCAGTAATCCTTTAAAGGCGCCGTCTAATATTTCGACTCCATACTGCCTGCCAAATTCATCATACCGGAAATCAGAACCTGAAATAATATTATCAATATCTTCCACTTCACAAAATCTGTGCATAGCAAATGGAAGATCCTTAGAAACCATCAACCCCTTCACTCCATTTAATCCTGAAAGCTTTTCATTGAAAGTCCTTATTTCTTTTGCACAAACCCCGGTTTCCAAACTCGGGATTGACATCAGAACAACAATTTCGCCTTTCAAATCCGCAAGTTTCATTTCTGAAAGGTCTTTTTTTACAACAGTAAATTTTGGAGCAGCCCCTCCTACTGCAGGCATTTTACCTGCTAACTGTATTTTTTCTCCGTCTAACTTCGTTGTGGCCATGTTTTTTTGCTCTTGAATAAAATAAAACTAAATATAATCAATATAACAAGCTGCACCCTATAGTTTATTAACTAATAATTATTGATTCTGTTAGAAAAGGGTTGATGAAAAATAATTGCTTTCCTATCTTTGCACTTCGTAAAAATTCCGAACTAGAAAATACTTGAATAAAACGGATAAAAATATAGTCTTAAAACTTCGATCAGCAGGAGTAAGAGCAACAAAGCAGCGTATAGCTGTGATGGAGTGCCTTTCTGAAAATTCAAAACATTATTCTGCTGAAGAAATTTATGATAAGCTAAAAGAAGAAATCCCAAGCTTGTCTCAGGGATCAGTTTATCACATTCTGGATGTTTTCTGTGAGAAAGGGTTAGCAAAAAGACTTTCTGTAGAAAAAGGACCTAAAAGATTTGATGTAACGGATACTCCGCATCATCATTTAGTTTGTAATGAATCGAATGAAGTATTTGATTATTTTGATGAAGATCTTACAGGGTTAATAAAAAAATACCTAAGAGAAAAACCTATACAGGGATTCGACGTTACGGATATTGAGTTACAATTACGAGGAAAAAGAAAAGTTTAATTTAAGCATATATTTAATTTAAAATTTAATAACTAGTATGTCATTATTAGGAAAAAAAGCACCTGTTTTCAAAGCACCAGCAGTATTAGATGGAACTTCAATCGTTCAGGAATTTTCTCTTGAGCAATACATCGGAAAGAAAGAAGTTTTATTCTATTTCTATCCAAAGGATTTCACTTTTGTTTGCCCAACTGAGATCCTTGCTTTCCAAAAGAAACTGGAAGAATTTGAAAAAAGAGGCGTTGTGGTTGTAGGTTGTTCTACAGATACAGAGGAAACTCACCTGGCATGGTTAACAACTCCTACTAATAAAGGAGGAATCGAAGGTGTTACTTACCCTCTTGTAGCTGATACTTCTAAAACAATTGCTACAAACTACGAAGCTCTTGCAGGAGACTGGAATTATAACGAAGAAGGTGAATTAGAATTTGAAGGTACTCCAGTTGCTTACAGATGCTCATTTTTCATTGATAAAGAAGGAATCGTAAGACACGAGACCAGAAACGACCTTCCTTTAGGAAGAAATATCGATGAGATGATCAGAGTTGTAGATGCATGGCATCACGTTCAGGAGCACGGTGAAGTGTGCCCTGCTAACTGGCAAGAAGGTGAAGACGCTATGTCAGCAACAAGAGAAGGTGTATCTGATTATCTTAGCAAGCATGCTAAATAATTCAGCTTTAAAATAATCTTAAAAGGCAACCTGTTTTAACATGGTTGCCTTTTTTATTTTAACTACAATTATCGTTTTTTTAAACTCTACCTCTCCACCCATAAGGATTAGCATCAGCTGTACTAATCACTGCATTAATTTTACCGGATTTAATATCCTCTACATACCTCATACTCAATGTGGTCCACTGTAGCATTTTCACCTCTTTTTCGAAAGCATCACTATTTCCACCAAATTTTTTATCGATAATAGATTGCTTGTTAGGAAACATCGCCACTTCCGAATTACCGTCTTTATATATTATGGTATATTCTTTCATATTTATAAAACCCATAATTAGAATTATTGTTTAGAAATACTTATTCTAATAAAATATTAATTGGTCTAATTGTGGATATAACATTTTAAATAATATAGATTCTATCTAAATCAATTATACCCATATTCAAATCTCCTAAAAATGACCATGATCCTAATTTACCTTATCTTTGCCCCATGAATAAAACAACCTATACCATAGGTATTAATTTATATCGTTTCCTCATCAAATTAGCTGCTCCCTTCAATAAAAAAGCAAGCAATATGATCGAGGGCAGAAAAAACTGGCGACAAAAATTAACAACTACACTTAATAGTGTGAGCCAGTCAAAAGTCTGGTTCCATTGTGCTTCTCTTGGTGAATTTGAACAAGCAAGGCCATTAATTGAAAAACTCTCAGATAATAATATTTGTATTATCGTTAGCTTCTTCTCTCCTAGTGGTTACGAAGTGAGAAAGAATTATGAAAAAGCCGATTTGGTAACCTATCTCCCATTTGATACCAAATCCAATGCTTCAGATTTCATCGATTTAATAAAACCTGACCTGGTCCTATTTACTAAATACGAATTCTGGCATTATTTCCTTGAAGAACTTGATAGTAGAAATATCCCGACTATCTTATTTTCAGCGATATTTAGATCCTCTCAGGAGTTTTTTAAGCCAAGTGGCGACTTTTTCAGAAACATGTTAAAGAAATTCGATTTTCTGTACGTCCAGAACAAAAAGTCAAAAGAATTACTTCATGGTATCGGATTATCCGACAATGTTAAAATAGCCGGTGACACACGGTTTGACCGAGTGATTGATACATGTAATTCTGTAAAAAAAATACCATTAGTAGAAAAGTTTAAAGGAAACAATAAATTATTAATAGTTGGTAGTAGCTGGCCGGAAGATATTAATGCTTTGCAAAAGTTTTTCAACTCATTACCAAATGATGTAAAAGTGATCATTGCTCCTCATGAGATATCTGAAAAAAGCATCAATAAACTAGAAAGCTCTCTACCTCAGAAGACGATGAGATATAGTAAAGTATCAGAAAAAATTTTAGATAGTTCTGATTCTGATTTTCTAATAATTGACAATTTCGGTATGCTGGCTTCTGTCTACCAATATGGTGAGATTTCCTTTATCGGAGGGGCTTTTAAAGATGGACTTCATAATATTCTTGAAGCAGCTACCTTTGGAATGCCGGTATTATTTGGAAATAAAAATTACAAAAAATTTAATGAGGCCATTTTGTTGATAGAAGAAGGTGGGGCTTTCCCTATCGCTGATTCTGATGAAGCAGAATCTTTACTTAAAAAATTATTCCTCCAGGATGGGGAGAGAGAACGGATTTCAAAAATTTCTTATGATTTTGTGAGAAAGAATAAAGGAGCTACCGATCAGATTCTTAAATACGTGGAAAAGGTATTATATTCGGGTCATGATTGAAGGAAGAATCGTTAAATCAACAGGATCATGGTATAAAGTATTGACTGATCAGGGAATAATCAATTCAAGATTGAGAGGGAAATACAGGTTAAAAGGATCCAAAAGCACTAACCCGCTGGCTGTTGGTGATTATGTTATTATCGATCCGGAAGATACCGAAGAGGGTTCAGCAGTAATTAAGGAGCTAAAAGAGCGTAAAAATTATATTATCAGGCAATCTCCAAAGCATAAATACAAGCACCACATAATCGCTACCAACTTAGACCAGGCTATTTTGATGGTCACTCTTTCCAGCCCCAGAACTTCCGTTGGTTTTATCGATAGATTTCTGGTAGCCTGCGAAAGTTTCAGGATACCAGCCATTCTTTTATTCAATAAAAGTGACTTATTAGATGAGGATAATCTGGAGTTATTTGAGGCTATGTCTCATCTTTATTCGGAATTAGGTTACCCTTGTATTTTAATGTCTGCTCATGATGATGAAGATATTTCTCCACTTTATGCTATTCTGGAAGACAAAACTACCCTTATGGCAGGACATAGTGGAGTAGGGAAATCCACACTTTTAAACAGGTTAATCCCTGAAGCTGATCAGAAAACTGCTGAAATATCAGATTTTGCTGATAAAGGCGTTCATACAACCACTTTTGCAGAAATGTTTTTTGTAGACGGTAAAACCAGTATTATTGATACACCGGGAATCAAGGAATTAGGACTGGTTGATATGGATGAAGTGGAATTAAGTGATTATTTCCCCGAAATGAGAGAAGTCAGGCAGGACTGTAAATTTAATAATTGCACTCATATCAACGAACCGGGCTGTGCTGTTAAAGCTGCAATAGAAAGCGGTGAAATAAGTGAAAGCAGATATTTTAGCTACTTGAGTATATTAGAAGACGAAGACAACAGGAGGTAAAAGCGTTTGCTCATTACATTCGGCTTAAAAAAATATGGACATAGTAATTCCAGGATTTTTTATTATTCCGATTATGTTCTTTGTAAATTTCTGCTAACTCTTTCAACTCTTTTTTCAACATTCGACGGTAACACAATCTCATTTCATACTCCAGCCTTTTATTAAAAGCATCGTGATCATCAGTCGGTTCTAGTAAATTCCTCTGAATTTTTTTACAGATTTTCACCATGGAACTAGCATGGTCTTTATGATAAATTGGATTGTTCGATTGAGACCCAATAACAGTTCTTTTTTGAACCAAGGGTTCTTGAGAACTACAAAATGAGGTTATTTTTGCAGCTCTTAACCAAAAATCAAAATCTTCAAAAGATAATGACTCATCGTACCCCGCCAATTCTTCCACCACATCTTTTCTTACCATCATTGTAGGTGGACAAATAAAATAATTACGTAAGATAAGATTGAATAATTCACCTTCGGGAAAGGGATCTGAAAAAAATTCATCTGGTAAATTTCTCAAAGAACTACTATGTTGTCCAATCAAGCGACTTTTTTCATCTATATATTCCGCATCAGAGTAATGAAAACCAAAATCAGTTCCATACTCCTCCAGCTTTTTAACTCCTTTTTCAATCCTTTCAGATAACAATACATCATCCCCGGCGAGATCAATAACATAGTCACCTTTGCAAAACTTAAATGCTAAGTTAAAAGCCCTGCAGTTGCCGATATTTTCCTCAAGACCTATAAATTCCAGATCCAATTGATCACAAACATTCTTTAGATATAAATTTGACCCATCATTACTTCCTACGTCAACAACAATGAGTTCAACATAAGGATATGTCTGGTTGAGTACCGAATCGATCGCCTCTTGCACCCAGCCTCTCTGATTATAGCATATTAAAATGACTGTGACCAAGCTACCCATTTCTGAAAGTTTGTCTCCTGAATATATAAAAACCAAGGGACATTATGAATTGTACTGTGCATACAATGAGGAAAAGAATAGCAATATTATTTACAGTAAAAACTGAATTATAAAGGTATATTAGTCCCGAAATATGGATAGAAGTTATTAATAATAAGATTGCCAGGTAATCTCTCCAGAGTTTCTCCTTTAAAAATAGTAGTGAAAACAACTGTGCCATCGAACGTAGAACAAAACCACTAATAATAAAGTAATAAAGTTCTGCTCTGTATATTATTTTACTTGAAAATAGCATCATGTGAAGGTATTCACTAAAAAAAACTATAATCATAGCTCCTGCTGGAAAAAACATAGACAGAATCAAAAAATATCGCCAGACATATTGCAACAATAAGGCTCCCTTTCTTTTACTAATTTCAGGTATGTAGAAGCTACTATAAATGGTAATTGCAATGAGTTGGATATAAAATCCGGTGGTAGATGCCGCCTGCCAGGCTCCTGCAGCTGACAGATCTGCAAATCCTTTAACCAGGTTTCTTTCTGCCAGAAAAATAAACTGAGTCAATATAACTGCGAGTACTGATATACCAATATATGGCCGTGTAATTTCATAAAAGGACCTGAAATATTTTCTGAACTTAAATGAAATGTTCTTCCTTTGCTTAACAAAGGCTATTAATATCACAAGAACTCTTAATATAATCAGTGAGATTATCCCATAATACCAATCCATCCATGCTATTATCGATACTATTGCACCAGTGATTATCACATTTAATAAATACCCTTTGAATTGGATATCAAAACGACTATTAAAAATTAACTGAGTTTCAACCACTGTTAAAACGACATAAAACGGCAGTATTCCGATTGATAATAATATCAACACCCATAAGTCCAATTCAAACCCTTTAAAAAGTACAGGACTAAAAATCAGGGCAATGAAAGCAAGAAAATAACTTGTAAGAGTAGCAATGATAATAAGATACCCTGAAAAAGGTTTACTTCTTTCTCCACCACCTCCGAGGTAATGATGCAAACTTTGACTATAGAAGGTATTAACAGGAGCCAGGCATAATTGAAAAAAATTAAGCAAATGAGATAGGCTAAGTAATGCTATACCTCCACCTAACACGCTGAATAATTTATTAATCCCAACCTGAAATAACCCCTTTAATAATTGCGTAAAAAATGGTAAAAGCTTTTTCAAACTGATTTAATCCAATTTAATTTTGTCGATACCTTACCCCCAACTGATGATTTGAAATCTGCAAGTTGGTTCTGAACAAATGAATCCTGCATTGATGAGCCAAGGTCAATATAATTAAATCCTCGTTGTTTTAATATTTTAGATTGATGCAAGAGTAATACCACATATGGACTAAACATACTGTAATCCGGATCATGAGCTGGATAAAAATTATAAATAACCTCATCATTTATTATCAGCGAAATACACCGGGCAATGACTTCATCTTGTATATTTATTAAAGCAAAAAATAAATGATTATCAGGAAGATTATCCAGTTGATCTTTTAATTGCTCTTTAGTAAGGCTCAAAGTATAATTCTTTTTATCTCTGCACTTTTTAATAAAATCGAAATATTCTTCCCAATGATCTATCGAATGCTCAATTAAATTGAAATCTTCAGCATGCTTCAACCTGTTACCATGCCTCCCCTTCTTATATTTCTTAAAATTACTTTCTTCATTCAAATCCAAATGATGGTTTATTTTCATCTCGCACATCGCAAAACCTTGCTCCTTCAACAGTACGCTGATCCAAGGGGTGATTTCAGGATATATAAACTCAGGATGTTGCCTGATAATAATCTTATTACAATGTACCTGCCTGGCAACCACAACACTTTGTTCAATAAATGATCTGAGAACTTCGGTCCCTGGAAATGACTTTAAATAAAACCCTCCATATGAAGCACAATAACCCGAAATAAGCTCGTCTTCATGAACAGTAAATGAAATCTGGCCAAAAAGTTCGTCACCTTTTCTTAGAATTAGTCTTATAGCATAATTGTTCTTGCACTGGATATACCTATCCGTTTCAAACACTGGAAATTTTTCCATTTTGAGATTCTCAGATGCATCAATTATATCAAATGACCACTTTTTCATTATATAAAAATCATTTAGCTAAAATAAAATATAACCTTCAATAACTACCACCTTTGAAATTTTAAATCATAATTTTGAGCATGCTTTATTTGATTATAGTCATTTTTCTCAATGTATACATTTTTGTATGCTTTAAGGAGTTTGGTAGACGAAATATAACACTACTCCCTGCATTAACAATTAATTACATAATCTGTGGAATTGTCGGATTAATTCTTTCAGTTGATTCAATTCAAACTATCAATTTAATCGGCTCTGACTGGTCCTATTTTGCATTGGGATTAGGGTTTATATTTATATTCACCTTTTTTCTGATGGCAGCCGCAACACAAAAAACAGGAGTCGCTGCAGCGGGTATGGCCACCAAAATATCCCTCGTTATTCCTGCGTTCTTCTCATTATATGTATTCAAATACCAGGGAAGTGATCCTAATTTTTTTAAGATCTCAGGAATAATATTAGGCATCTGTTCCATAGTCCTGGTTAGCCTTTCAAGAAAAAAACAAACTCAGCAGGTTGTTAGTAAATGGGTTTATTTGCTACCTGTGGGAGTGTTTTTATTTTCTGGCGGACTGGACACATCTTTAAATTATGCCAACAGGTTTCTATTAGCTGAAAGTGAACAAAAAATTTTCCCCGTAGTGATTTTCTTTTCTGCCGGGATTTTTGGTCTGGTAGGTTCGTTGGTCAAAAAGCAAAAATTTGATTTAAAAACAATTGTCGGAGGAGTATTACTAGGAATTCCTAATTACTTTTCGATTTACCTTTTACTAAAAGCATTATCATCATTTGGAAATGACGGATCATTTGTATTCCCATTTATTAATATTTCAATTATTGGATTAAGTGCTCTTGTAGGTAAATTCTTTTATGATGAAGTAATTAGTTTGAAGAAAGCAGTAGGCATAGCGATGTCTGTGGTTGCTATTTTACTATTATCGATCGGAAACTAAGAATTCGTATGTCTGAAATTAAAGATTCATATAAAACGATAGCCAGTTCTTCAGAAGGTTTTTACAAAGAAAAAGGATCTAAATTCATCTCTCACGCCTATCCTGTGAATTCTGAAGAGGAAGTAAAGCAGCATTTAGATGACCTCAGGAAACGATATCACGATGCCAGGCATCATTGCTATGCATATCTCATTGGCGTTGATGGTAAAATATTCAGGGCTAATGATGATGGAGAGCCTAATCATTCAGCGGGAGACCCAATTTTGGGACAAATAAAATCATTTGAATTAAGTGGTGTTCTGGTCGTGGTGATCCGATATTTTGGAGGAACGAAATTAGGTGTTGGAGGCCTTATTCACGCTTATAAAACTGCAGCTCAGGAAGCACTTAATAATGCTAAAATCATTGAAAAAACGCTAACAGAGAGAATAGGAATTCATTGTGAATATCCCATGCTCAATGATGCAATCAGATTTTTCAAAGATAGAAATCTTGAAGTTGTGAATCAGGAATTAATGATCGACTGTAAATTATGGGCAGATGTACCTCTATCTGACGCTGAACAGGTCAGGGAAGAGATAAAGAACTATCACAAGCTTAAATTAATCTGATCATTTATTTACATCAGAATAATCGTATTGCCATAGTTTCTCATATATTTTCAGGCAAATCCAGGCATCAGTAGCAGCATAGCTGATTTGTTTTTCAGTGAGCTCCTCCCTTTCCCAATTTGATGTTTGTGCCGATTTACTAATTCGAAACCCTAATAACATAGCAGAAAGATTCCTTGCCCCGGTATTATGAAAACCTGCCTTTGTAGCTAATTTATTTAGGTCAATAAATTCTTTCGGCCTTTTTACACCAATTCTCTTCAAATCATTCAGATCATCATCTATGCCGATGCCAATCTTTTCTATATTGTCATCTTCCAAAATCTTCTTAAGCTCTTTAGGCATATCACCCTTCGGAAGTCTGAAAAGATACACTTTGTCATCAGTTGCTAATTGAACAAGTGCTATCGGATTTTTAATTCCTTTTGTGAAGGAAGGCTTGGATTCCGTATCAAACCCCAATAATGTAAAATCACTAATTTCTTCTACAGCTTTCCTATATCCTGCCGGTGTATTAATAATTTCCACCTCTCCGTCGTATGCATGAAGAGGAAGAGCATTTACTTCATCTTTACTTATTTTCTTCTGCATATTCAGGTGCTTTTACTTCTTCATCCATTTCCTTTTTTTCCTCTTCAGAATATCTTCTCATCTTTACATCCAGAACACCAAACAATATGGTCATAAAAGGACTAATAATATTAAAAAAACAATAAGGGGCATAAACCAAGGTTGCGACACCGAGTACTCCTGCCTGTGTTGCACCGCAGGTATTCCATGGAAAGAGAACCGAAGTTACTGTTCCACTATCTTCAAGAGTCCGGCTTAAAACCTCTGGTTTAAGGTCTTTTTCTTTATATGTTTTCCTGAACATTCTTCCTGGTACTACAATAGCCATATATTGGTCTGATGCTGTACCATTGAAAAAAATACAAGTTGCAGCGGTGCTGAATATAAGAGACCCGGTTGATTTTGCCAGTCTGATAATTTCATCTGCGATA
The DNA here is from genome assembly GCF_005166025.1 of Mangrovivirga cuniculi. NCBI lineage: Bacteria > Pseudomonadati > Bacteroidota > Cytophagia > Cytophagales > Mangrovivirgaceae > Mangrovivirga > Mangrovivirga cuniculi. Next base: position 1,350,792 of record NZ_CP028923.1, on the reverse strand, counting down.
CGTTTTAAAAGTCCGCCGGCTTCCATCATTCCACCAAAGATCATTGCACATAAAATCAACCATATTGTATTAAGCATTCCTGCCATACCTCCTGTTGAAAGTAAGTTACTTACCTTTTCATTTGTTGATGAAATGGATACATCTCCATACATGCTTTTCATTATGGCTGCAAAATAAATTGTTAAAGGAGAATCACCCTCTAATTCTTTAACACCTGGTGCGTCAAGCCCTCTCAAATCAGCCAGAATTGATTTACCTAATTCAAATACCTGATCATTTTGGAAAATCAATGCAAAAACAGCACCTAATAGGGTACCTAAAAGCAATGCAGGAAGTGCTTCAACTTTTTTAATTATAAGAAATATCACTGCAACCGGAACAAGAAACAGCCACCCATTAATATTAAACTGGGCTTTAATTGCTTCCTGAACTGCCTCAACCTCTGCCATTCCTCCTCCAGCATCGATATTTAATCCAATGATGGTAAAGATTACAAGGGTAATTAATATACTAGGTACTGTGGTAAAAGCCATGTATCTGATATGAGTAAATATATCAGTACCTGCCATTGCAGGAGCTAGGTTAGTAGTATCAGATAAAGGAGACATCTTATCTCCAAAATAAGCCCCTGAAATAATTGCTCCTCCGGTTAACCCGATATCAATGCCAAGGGTTTTTCCTATGCCGATCAGTGCCACACCTATTGTGGCAATGGTGGACCAGCTAGATCCTGTTGCTAATGATACGATCGCACTAACTATACAAGCTGCAGCAAGAAAGTATGATGGCTTCATAATATCAAGACCATAATACACCATTGCGGGCACCACTCCGCTAAGCATCCATGTACCTGCTAAAGCACCTATAACTAATAAAATCAATATTGAAGACATTGCAGCACTGATACTCTGTACTGTCTTATCAAGAATTGCTTCCCACTTTACTCCTAAAAACAATGCAATTATAGCTGCTAAGGCTGCAGAAAACAATAATCCGATTTGATTGGAACCATCTAAAGAAGCATCTCCGAAGATTCTAACATTAAGAAATAATATTGTAGTTAAAAAAATGACAGGAAAAAGTGCCAGTAAAAAATGAGGCCGTTTAATTGTATTAGTCATATACGTCTAAGCTATCTTATAAAAATAATCTTCGAATTTAATCGTTTAATACTATTTCTGCTAATTTTTTTCCCAAACTACTTCCAATAGCTACTCCCATACCACCTAATCTGACGGCGGTCCATACACCTTCTGACTCTTTTTTAATGACTGGCTTCTTATTGGGTCCAAACCCCATTATCCCCGACCATTCGTATTCTATTTTCGGATTTATACCTGGAGATATTGTATTGTTAAGGTCATCTATCAATTGATTTTTTATTTGATCGTTTATACCAAAATCAGTTGTTTCCTCGCCTGAATAATCAAGATTTCGACCTCCACCGATTAGAATCCTATTTTCTATATTCCTGAAATAAAAATATCCCCGGTCATAGTGAAAGGCTCCCTGAAATTTCAAATCTTCTATTGGTTCTGTAACCATAACTAATCCTCTGCCAGGCTTAATATCAATGTCCGGTAAAAGTGGTTTAACAAAAGCATTGTTGCATATCAGAACTTTGGGGGCCTTAAACTTTATAGTCTTACTATGATCAAATGGCACTTTAATACTCACCTCAACAGGCTCGGTAGTTTTATTGACTTCTATAACCTCGGCACCAGTAATTATGTCTACATGTTTATTTTTAACATAATTGGCGAGGGATTTCATCATCATACCAGGATGTAACTGTCCTTCGAGTGGATTAGTAATTATTGTCTCGACCTTGTCTGAGTTAAATCCAAAAATATCAATCAGTTCTTTATCCTCATGAAAGACATTTTTGTTAAAAAGGGGATGCAAGAGCTTATTTATTTCACTCATCCTGTTCAAACAGTCATAATCTTCTGTTTTAATTAACTCATAGCCTCCATGTTCTTCGTAACCGATCTTATCATCACCAAGACGTTTCCTTAACTTCTCCAGACCTTTCCATCGGGTTTCAACCAATTCGGCAGCGGCCTCCGGAGATAATGTTTCGAGGTCATCAAGGATCTCAGTCAGACTTCCGAAACATGCAAATCCTGCATTCTTAGTGCTCGCTCCACTCGGCAAAACACCTCTTTCCAGCACTTTAATTTTTAGCTTATGATCTTTTTCAATTAAAGCTGCGGCAGTAGAAAGACCAGTTATCCCTCCTCCAATTATGATGATATCCGCATCGATCATCGCAGACTTTTCCCAAAAGCTTAGCATCTATTTTTATTATTTATGTATATTTCGGATAAAGAAAATCAAACTATTCACTATGTTAAGTCAGGATCAACTTTTCGAAAAAGCTAAAACATCCAACCTATATAGAAAAATACTGAATTCAGTACTCTATAAAATGGTACCATTTAATAAACCACATCGATTTCAAGTCGAAAAAATCGATGATGATTCAATAACGGTAAAGTTACCATATATAAAAAGAAATTTTAACCATATTAAAGGTGTTCATGCATGTGCTCTGGCTACTGTTAGTGAATTTTCAAGTGGCGCTTTACTTCTGAGAAAGCTAGGCAAAAAGTATAGAATAATTTTGCAAAAACTTGAAATGGAGTATCATTATCAGGGAAAAAGCGATTGCTATGCTACTTTTTCAGTTGACGAAAACTGGTTAAAAGAAAATGTATTTTCTCCGCTGGAATCTGCTGAAAAAATTGTCGTCCCGTGCATAGTAAAAACTTACGATTCTGAAGAAAATTTAATAAGCACCGGAACGATTAACTGGCAGATCAAATCCTGGGATAAAGTCAAAACTAAAGCTTAAAAATATCAAACCAATGAGAAGAATAGATCAATTGTTAATTGAATATGGGGCAAGTCATAAAAATGATACAAATAAGACCATTCATTGGATTTGTGTTCCGGTTATATTTTTTTCAATTGTCGGCTTAATATGGAGTATTCCTTCCGGTCCCCTGGAAACCATTGAAGCGGGCAGTTTAACTCCATATATCAACTGGGCAACTTTAATATTATTATTGGTGTCTATTTATTATTTCTCATTGTCTGTTCCGCTGGCAATAGGAATGCTGGTCTTTGGTGCTTTATGCCTCTTCTTATGCAACTTGTTAGAATCTATCTTACCAATTCCATTATGGATGTTTAGTATTGGAATATTTATTCTGGCGTGGATAGGACAATTTATAGGTCATAATATAGAAGGTAAAAAGCCTTCTTTTCTTAAAGACTTGCAATTTTTATTGATTGGCCCTGCTTGGTTGATGCACTTCATTTTTAAAAAACTGAATATATCTTACTAAGTTTTTTCAGGCAAATGCAACTATTATCCTTGATAGATCATCTTTGAAAAAAGCTAATATTTTAAATCATGAAAACTAAACTACTTACTGCATTTGCAATCATCTTATCGTCAATTATTGGTATTCAGGCTCAGAATATTAATAACCCTGATGATTTTGACGAAGTTTCAATTTCTTTACCGGCTACAGTTTACCTTAGCCAGGGATCAACCAGCATTAGATTTGAAGGTGATTCTGAAGATATAGAAAAATTAGAAACAGAAATTAAAAATGGAAAACTTAACATCAGAAGAAAGAAAAATGGAAGATGGAGCTGGTCTGATGACATGGATGAAATCAAAATTTATATCAGCACTCCAAAACTTAAATCGGTTAATCTTTCTGGATCAGGAACTATTAAGGGAGAGTCAACTTTCAAAAATGACAATATGAGAATTTCTCTTAGCGGGTCTGGTGATATTATATTAGATATTGAATCTGAAAACCTTAAAGTAAACCTTGCCGGAAGTGGTGACATTACTTTAAAAGGAAATGGCCGTGATGCATCAGCTAAAGTAGCCGGATCAGGAGATATTGATATGCAAGATTACAAAGTGGAAAACATGAATATCCATATTGCCGGAAGCGGAGATATTACAGCATATGTTACAAGATCATTAGATTGTAATATTTCAGGAAGCGGAGATGTAGTGTATAAAGGAAATCCTGATATGGTAAATACAAACACTATGGGAAGTGGCTCAGTTGAAGCCATGAATAATTAATCTCTGCTATAAATAATCTTAATATGGGGACCTGATGGGTCCCTTTCTTTTTTAATTAATTATCCAAAATTTATACAGGCTCTGTATATTTGCTAAACATGAACAGTACCTGGATCATATTAAACCCCAATGCCGGGACTAAGGATAAAACTTTAATTCCTGATATTGAAGCAAAGGCTAAATTTATCAGAAAGTCTCCTGGTCAAAACCTATTCAAAACCCAGCATCCAGGCCATGCATCTGAAATAACAAAAAAGGCAATCAAACAAGGTGTCGAAAAGATAATCGCAGTTGGTGGAGATGGGACTGTAAATGAAATTGCCAGGGAGCTGGTTCATTCCAAAACAGCGCTTGCAATCATACCTGCTGGTTCAGGAAATGGATTAGCCAGACAGCTAAATATTCCGATGAACAGACAGAAGGCCTGGGAAGTAGCTGTGAATTTGGAAAAAACCGCTATTGATAGCCTTGAAATTAATGGAGAAGCATTCTTTTGTACTGCCGGTTTCGGGTTTGATGCTTTTGTTACACATGAATTTCATAATATGCCTGAACGTGGACTAATGAGCTATGCTAAAGCATCTGTGGGTTCTTATTTTAAATTTCCTGATCAAAATTTTGAAATTCTCCTGGCAGGAAAAGACCGAATCATTGTAGATGCCATCGGAATCACTATAGCAAATGCGGGGCAATACGGTAATAATGCATGGATAAGTCCACTTTCTGATATTAGAGATGGCAAAGCAGAATTAGTCATTTTAAAAAAAATGCCTTCTTATTTATTACCAGGATTTTTATATAAACTATTCCAGAAAAAATTAATCCCGGATAATTACTATAGCACTATTGAGCTACCTAAAACATTCACCATAAAAACAGATTGTAATTTTTTACATGTTGATGGAGAGGTAATACCACTCGAAAAAGGATACAAAACCTATAAAGTTAAAATTCTGCCAAAGTCCTTGAATATTATTCCTGGAAAAATATAAATTATAGAAAAAACAATCATGAAGCACCTTTACACCACCTTAGTTCTTCTCTTCTTTTTAACTACTGGTATTACTGCCCAAAATAATCCTGTAATAGCTTATGACTCTTTAAGTACAGAATCTCTGGGCGCAGATGATTATGGAATGAAAAAGTATGTTATGGCATTCTTAAAAAAAGGTCCAAATAGAAACCAATCAGAACAAGAAGCTGCAGAGTTACAACAGGCTCATCTTGAAAATATAAAACGAATGGCTCAAAATGGTGACCTGGTTCTTGCTGGTCCATTTACTGATGATGGTGACATTAAAGGCATTTATATTTTTAATGTAGAAACTATAGAGGAAGCCAAAAAACTTACTGAAACTGATCCAGCAGTAAAAGCCGGAAGATTGATTATGGAATTGCATACATGGTATGGCACAGCTGCACTATTAAAAGTTAATGAAATACATAATATCATTAAAACAGATGAGTTTTAGGCTCAAACTTCTTTCAAACTAAATGCAAACCCGATAGAGGCGATCATCATTACCATAAAAAATCCAATCTGTGCCTGATTAGATATCAATGATGAAATCACACCAAATGTGGCAGCCAAAATTGTAAATAAACCGATCAATGTATTAGATAAAGATACATATGTCGGTCTTTCATCTTCAGGTGCCATATCTACCAGATAAGTTTTCCTACTAAGCCGAGCTCCTGCATGAGCTACGTTATTAAATAAAATAACCGGAGCAAATAAATATATCTCGTAATTATCAAAATTAAATAATGGATAAAGAAGACTATAGATCCCTGTGGCAATTCCTATTAAAGCAACTACTGCCATCATTTTTCTACTCGACCGATCTGCAAACTTTCCCCATAATGGACTACTTACCACATTAGCGATACCAGATAAAACAACTAATAAACCCAGGTTTGAAATCGAATCACCAGTATATTCTTTTGCAAGTACAACATAAAATGGTGTAGCTAGTGGAATGCTCATCAACAAAGCACGGGTAATGATAAACTTTCTGAAATTATCATCCTGCTTTAAAATTTTTAATCCGCTTTTGAACTCATCTAAAGGATTTCTCCCCCCTCAGTTGCTCCCGGTTGTTCTTTAATCTTATAAAATAAATATGCAGCACCGATCCATAATATCGATGAGATACCAAATAAAGCAGCATATATTTTAATATTTTGAGATCCGGCGATAAATAAATGTAATACAACTCCAGCACCTAATGATAACGCTCCACCAATGGTTGCTCTTGCACCCAGCATCTGTCCTCTTAAACCCTTATCGATAGTTTTTCCTGAAACATCCTTAAAAGCAACCGAAGCAACCCCACTGGCAATACTAAAAATTAAAAATAAAAATAATATCAGCCATGATACCCAACTATTGTTTATCAATACCAACCCGGCAGAAGCTCCCATACAGATAGCCTGAACCAATGATGCCAGAGCCAGAAATTCTTTCTTATTTTCTCTGCCCTGATTTTACCGGAAATGACCAATTGTGGCAAAAGAGATCCGATGTTTTTAAGAGGAACGGGTACACCAGTTAAAAATGCCTGCCCTCCTAATGCTGATATTATCCATGGAAGAGTAATTCCAGGTGAAATAAGTGTTTCAGCTAGTTTAGAGCATGCTCCATTAGCAACAAACTTTAAATAATTACCGGGCTGATGATTACAAGCATCCTCTTTAATCTTGTCACATGACCTTACTTCACCTTCTTCGGTTATATATTCAAAAACTTTTTCCTTGACAGTTGTTTCCATATAAATCCCCAACAAGGTTTTATGGCTATATGTTATAAAAAAAGAGGCCGAAGCCTCTTATTTTTTTATTAATCCAATTCGACTACAAGGTCATCCTGTTGAACCATCGCACCCGGTTCAAGGTATACTTTGTTCACCACTCCGGATTTGGGGGCAGTAACGTTGGATTCCATTTTCATCGCTTCAATTACAAAAAGCACCTGTCCTTCCTCAACTTTCTCTCCGCTTTTCACTTTAACATCGGCAAGCCTTCCCTGTAATGGAGCACCTACATCACCATCTTTCTCTATCTTTTTATTAACGACAACCTGAGACTTAATATCGTTATCTTTTACAAGAATCTTTCTGCTTTGACCATTGAGTTCAAAACTCACTGTTCTCATCCCTTTTTCATCCGGTTCAGAAATATACAGTAGTGTAACAATTAGAGTTTTACCTCTTCCAATTGTTACAAGAATTTCCTCTCCTGTTTTCATTCCATAGAAATAAGCCGTCGAAGGAAGGTAATCTACATTTCCATAGGTATCTCTGAATTCATAATAATCTTTATAAACTTTCGGATATAGTTTATAAGAAAGAAACTCCTTGAATGAAACACTTTCATCAAATTCCTTTTTGAATTCCTTAAACTCATTGTCAAAATCTATTGGTTCCAGATGTGCATTTGGACGATCATGGAACGGTTCCTCATTCTTAAGTACTAATTCACTTATCTTATCAGGAAATCCACCATGAGGTTGTCCGAGTTCACCTTTGAAAAAAGAAACTACAGAGTCAGGAAAAGATATACTAGATCCTTTTTCCATAACATCTTCAGGAGTTAGATTATTGGAAGTCATAAAGAGTGCCATATCACCAACTACTTTTGATGATGGGGTTACCTTAACAATGTTGCCAAACATCCTGTTTACTTCGGCATAATTCTTCTTTACTTTTTCAAATTTTTCTTCCAGACCTAATGCTCGCGCCTGTGGCCTTAAATTTGAATACTGGCCTCCGGGAATTTCATTTTCATATACCTCGGCAGTACCTGCCTTTAAACCTGATTCAAAAGGATAATAATACTCTCTCACTTCTTCCCAGTATCTACTGTAAGCATTGAGACTTTCGAGATCAAAATCAGGCTCCCTTTCATGATTTTCAAGGGCTGCTACCAAGGAGTTAAAGTTGGGCTGAGAAGTTAACCCACTCATGGAACTCAGAGCTACATCAACTACATCGACACCCTGCTCAATGGATTTCATATAAGTAGAAGCCTGTATAGATGAAGTGTCATGTGTGTGTAAATGAATTGGAATATCTACTGCATCTTTTAATGCGGGTATTAATTCTTCAGCAGCATAAGGTCGTAATAATCCGGCCATGTCTTTAATGGCTAGAAGATGAGCACCGCAATCCTCAAGCTTTTTAGCCATATCTATATAATACTGCAAATTATATTTACTGTCCTTATCCAGGACATTCCCTGTATAACAGATTGCTGCCTCGGCTAAGGAATCAGTCCTCTCAGAAACAGCCTTTATACTGGTTTTCATATTATCAACCCAATTTAATGAATCGAAAATCCTGAAAATGTCAATGCCTGTTTCAGCAGACTCCTCTATGAATTTAATGATTAAATTGTCAGGATATGCTTTATAACCAACTCCATTAGAGCCTCTTAATAGCATTTGAAGCAAAATATTAGGAATTGCTTCACGCAATTTTCTCAGGCGTTCCCATGGATCTTCTTTCAGGAATCGGTATGAAACATCAAATGTAGCTCCACCCCAGACTTCCATTGAAAAAACATTTGGGTGGTTTTTGGCAAAACCTTCAGCCACCTTCATCATATCATGAGTCCGGAACCGGGTTGCTAACAATGATTGGTGAGCATCTCTAAAAGTTGTATCCGTAAATTTGATCTCCTTCTCATTCTTTAACCACTCAATAAATTTATCACGCCCCAGTTCACTAAGTTTATCTTTACTGCCTTTCGGATGTGATGAGAATTTAGGGTAATCAGGAATCTTTGGGGTTACAAAGGTTTTAGATCTGTCCACAAATTTCACATCCGGATTACCATTGATGGTAACATCTGCCAGGTAAGATAACATTTTTGTTCCCCTGTCAAATTTTATCCCAATATCAAATAACTCCGGATGATCCGGAATAAATTTAACGGTTGCCTTTCCTGAATAGAATATTTCATGATTAATAACATTTTCAAGAAAACCAATATTGGTTTTAACTCCTCTGATCCTGAATTCACGTAATGCCCTGTGTAATCTCTGAGCAGTACCCTTTAAAGTCCTTCCACTAGCAGATATTTTCACCAGCATACTGTCGAAGAAAGGTGATACTTTTACACCGGTATAACAGTTTCCTGCATCAAGCCTGATTCCATAACCACCGGCACTTCGGTAAGCTATTATAGTACCGTAATTAGGTTTGAAATTATTTTCAGGATCCTCAGTAGTTACACGACATTGGATGGCATAACCTTCGCATTTGATATCATCCTGGCTCTTGATAAAAATCCTCGGATCGGAAAGAGCATATCCTCTGGCAATTTGAATTTGCGATCTGACGATATCGATTTGAGTAATCTCTTCAGTAATCGTATGCTCTACCTGAATTCTGGGATTTACTTCAATAAAGAATATATTCTCTTCACTATCGACGAGGAATTCAACCGTTCCAACATTATTGTAGCTTACATTTTCTGCGAGCTTCAATGCGTAACTGTAAAGCTTATCCTTTGTTTCTTGTTTAATGCTAACACAAGGAGCTACTTCCACTACTTTTTGAAAGCGGCGCTGAACCGAGCAGTCTCTTTCGTATAAGTGAACAGTATTTCCGTAGTTATCAGCCATGATTTGCACTTCGATATGCTTAGGCTTGTCAATAAACTTTTCAAGGAAAATAGTATCGTCCCCGAAGGCATTTTTTGCCTCATTTTTTGCTTCATGAAATGCAACTTCAAGTTGCTTATCATTTTGAACAACCCTCATTCCTCTTCCTCCGCCTCCGGCAGCTGCTTTGACGATTACCGGATATCCGATATTATTAGCCTCTTTTTTTGCTATTTCATACGAAGTAAGGTCTTCTTGAGAATCCTGAATAATTGGCACATTACTTTCAATAGCTACCTTTTTGGCCTCAACTTTATCACCGAGTTTTTCCATTACCTCTGGTGTTGGACCAATAAAAATTATTCCTTCTTCCCTACACCTTCGCGCAAAAGTGGTGTTTTCAGATAAAAACCCATAGCCTGGGTGAATTGCATCCACTCCTTCCCTTTTAGCTACGCTAATTATCTCTTCAATATCGAGATATGGTTTTAAAGGGTCGTCATCGGGCCCTACCTGATAGGCCTCATCAGCTTTATACCGATGCAGAGAATATCTGTCCTCGAATGTAAATATTGCAACTGTTCTGATATTTAATTCTGACGCTGCCCTGAATACCCTGATCGCTATTTCTCCCCTGTTGGCAACGAGAATCTTCTGAATTTTGTGTATTTGTTGATCCTCCATGTGTGTTGTTATGAAATTGGAATGCTGAATTTAATGATAATGTCAAGATTTCAAAAGAACTTAACCCCTAAGAGTTAATTGACAACAAAAAATTACAAGAATTAAAAAAAACATAACAGAAATCGAATGCAAATTATTAATTTGCTAAACTGTGACTAGTCCTGAATAAACGTTACAGTTTTTACAAGGATAAATAATTAAGTAGCATCGCACAATTTTGCGGTGCTATTTTTTTTATAGGTTCTTATTTTAATTTTTTCTTGTCCATGCATAAATTCTGGAGTCTTCATATAGCAGCTGTAATGAGGACGTTCTCTGTTATAAATATCAATAGATTGTTTGATCAATTTATTCATTAGAACTATATCATTTACCAGTATGCCCTTAATAAATTCTTGCTTTAAAATACCATTCACTCGTTCTGCAATAGCATTTTGGTAGGGATCATACTTTTCTGTCATACTACACAACAGATTACCTTTATCAAGTTCCTTTTGGTAATCATCACAACAGTATTGCAAACCTCGGTCTGAATGATGAATTAGTTCTCGATCATAATACTTTCTATTTTTAATCGCTTGTTTTAATGCCTTGATTGCCCCTTGCGCATGGAGGCTGTTAGATACATTAAACCCCATTATTTTCTTTGAATAAGCATCTGTCACCAGAGATAGATACATTGGATTTTGTCGGTTCCCTATATAGGTAATATCACTAACCCACAACTGCTCGGGCCTATTAAGGGTTAAGTTCTCAACCAAGTTGCGATGTTTTCTGAATCTATGATGGGAGTCGGTCGTGATGTGGTATTGCCGTTTTGGGAGTATTTGCATGTGATTAGCTTTCATAATGGCAAACAACCGGTCTCTACCAACCCCAAGTTCCCGAAGCTCATCATAAAGCTTTTCGTAGAGCTTTCTTGTGCCTAATTCAGACATTCTCATCCGCACTTGTTGAACCTTTTTCTCTACTACAGAAGCTGTTTCTCTTCTTTTAGCCTCAGATTTCTTTGCTCGATAATAAACCTGCCTACTCTTCCCAAACAATCTACAGGTAGCTGTTAAGCTTTCTTTGTACTGTTCTTTGAATCGTTCGATTGTTCGGGTGAGTACTTTTTTCTAATAGGAATCTTTAGCTCTTCTTCTGCAATATCGATCATCATATCAAAGAAAATAGCCTTTTTATCAGTAAACTCTAGTTTCTTTTCCAATGAAGCTTTCTGTTTCTCCAAGAGCTTGACTTTTTGTTCAAGCTCCAATAATTTCTGTTCTGGGCTCTTTGACAAGTTTAAATGGGTTTTGTTGTACCAATCAAAGGTACCATATTTTCTTAACCAATTTGTAATGGTAGAGTGAGATTGTATTCCATACTTCCTTGATGCGGCTCTTATGCCAAGCTCTCCTCTTTCTATCTCTTCGACCACTGATAATTTAAAAGTGTAACTGTAGTCTTTTTGTGTTCGCTTAACGTGCTGGTTCTCATCTTTTTGCTTCATAACATTACTTTTTGTGTAACGCTATTTCAGGACGAGACACTGTTAAATAAAAAAAACGCCACTCTTAAGAGATGGCGTTTTTTCACACATTACGATCAAATCAATATTTATTCTACGACAAGCTTTAGTGTATATTGCCCTTTTACGTGCTGAATTTTAGCAACATATAATCCTGATTCGAGATCAAGATCGTTGAATACTGTCACTTTATTCATTAAATCTTGTTCAAAAACTAACTTCCCTGAGGTACTAAATATCCTAACAGAGGCATTATTCGCTAATTTATTATCTTTTAAATCTATTACCAGTTCATCATCGAGTTTTGTCAACGGATTAGGATAAACAGCAACTTCTTCATTAGAAGATTGAGTTGATGGATAAACCGCAGTGATCGGATGGTATTCAATGAACCCATCATAATCAGTTGCTTTTAAACGGTAATATGTTATATCCTGCACATTGTAATCGTCACTATAAGAGTAATAGTTAATCTGGTCTCCTCCTTTTCCAAGAACGTTACCTAGTGCTGTAAACTCTACTCCATCTAAAGAGCGCTCAACAGTAAAAAAATTAAAATTCTCTTCAGAAGCAGTTGACCATTCTAATTCCACAATTCCATCAACAATTTCTCCGGTAAAATATATTAGTTCGACAGGAAGTTGACCTGGAGATGAATTTTCATCTACTGTCAAAGGTCCGGCTAACTGATCATTAGTACATCCATTTGCTTCACATTGTCTTCCCCATACACCATTACCTCCGATTTCAATCAATGTACCACTACTATTGTTCCCGGCATCGATGGTTCCGCCATTCTCTACGATAATTTCAGCACCTGAAGGTAAAATAATTTGAGAGTTAGCACCAAATGTTAATGTTGATCCTGATTGAATTGTTATTGAAGCGATGGATGTAGAGGTAAAATCGTATATTGTATTATTACCTAAAACTACATCTGCTGCAATAACTATATCATTTATGGCTTGTGATCCATTCGGCACAAATCCACAGCTCCAATTTGAAGCTACATCCCAATCAGTTCTATCTTTAGCTTTTGGAGCAGTTCCTTGAAAGATACACGTTTGGCTTTGAGCTTGAAATGCAAATAAAAAAATGAATAAAAAGTAAAAATGCTTCATTCTCACACTATTAAATCGTATCATATCAGATATATATACTATGACATCAGAGGTTGTAACCATCCAGGCCAAATGCTTCGACGAATACTTATAATAGATCGATAAACAACCAGCTACCTCAATTTTAAAAAAAGCAAATCTTGTCTAGCAATCAACAAGTTAGCCATACATTTAATCAATTAAATCACAAAACTACACTTAATTATTTTATATTTATTCATAAATTAAGAAAAAAAACAATCCCGGGTATCGTACGGAAATCTTCGCCTGTACATTTTGTGATTCCATAGGGTAGGTTTATATTTGAACCATTCTTAAAAGACAATTTAGCTTTTATGCAAAAATTTGAAAACTTACTGTTATCGCTTGAGGATGCTATCCTCACCATTACAGTTAATCGTCCTGATAAGCTTAATGCATTAAATTCTCAGACGCTAGATGAAATTGAGGAAGCCATACAACTGGCAGTTGACAACAACGATGTAAAAGCTATGATAATTACGGGATCTGGTGAAAAAGCATTTGTTGCCGGAGCAGATATTAGCGAACTGGCTCAATTGAATGAAATGACTGCCCGTGGATTTGCTGAAAAAGGTCAGGAAATATTTCAAAGTATTGAAAACAGCACTAAACCTGTAATTGCAGCTGTAAATGGGTTCGCACTGGGTGGTGGATGTGAATTGGCCATGGCTTGTCATATCAGAATAGCTACCAAAAATGTCAAGTTTGGACAGCCCGAAGTTAATCTTGGTGTTATCCCGGGATACGGGGGTACTCAAAGGATGACCCAACTTATAGGGAAAAGCAAAGCGCTGGAATATATGATGACCGGTGATATGATCGACGTAAATGAGGCGTACAGACTTGGCCTCATCAACCATATTGCAGAAGATCATGATGACTTAATGTCAAAATCAAAAGATATACTTGCCAAAATCATGAATAAAGCTCCTTTAGCCGTAGGTATGGTCATTGACTGTGTCAACGCGGTATTTAGAAGTGATGAAAATGGTTATCAGACTGAAGCGAACAGCTTTAGCAACTGTTGCAAGTCAAAAGATTTTAAAGAAGGAACTCAGGCATTCCTTGAAAAAAGGAAACCAGAGTTTACCGGAGAATAATTTTTGATCGTGAATCCTCTTAAAAAACTTGCCGGTGAAACGGTAATTTATGGCGTCCCAACCATTTTGGGACGCTTTTTATATTTTTTATTGATCAAGCTGCACACCAGTGTGCTTACCGAAGGTGAATATGGTACATACACTTATCTATATTCATATACTGCCTTCTTTTTGGTGCTTTACACGATGGGAATGGAAACTTCATATTTTCGTTTTGCAACAAAGCACGACGAAAAAACTGCTTATAATTCCTCTTTTTCATTTTTACTTATCACCGGAATTTTAATTTCATCTGTATTGTGGTTTGGATCAGATTTCTGGGCATTGAGTATTGGCGATCCAAATTACTCTGAATTCATTAAATGGCTGGCCCTGATACTTTTTGTAGATGCTATTACCGCAATTCCATTCGCAAGACTTCGGCTTCAGAACAAAGCAATTAAATTTGCATCTGCAAAACTATTGAGCATTTTTATTCAGATTGGTATCCAGGTGTTTTTTCTTTGGTTTTGTGAGGCTGTATTAGAAGGTAAAATATTTCAATCATGGAGACCATTTATATCAAAGATCTACAATCCTGAAAATCCCTTACCCTATTTGTTTGCAGCAAACCTAATCGGAAATGGGATTGCTATTATTGTTCTTTTCAAGACAATGTTTGATGTTAAAATCAACATTTCTAAAAAAATACTGAAACCGATGCTGATTTACGCCCTGCCAATAATGGCAATGGGACTTACCGGTATGGCCAATGATAATCTGGATAAAATATTGATGGAATTAAGACTTCCTGATAATTTTTATGAAGGATTAAGTTCTAAAGAAGCCCTGGGTGTATATAGTGCTGCTTTTAAACTATCAATGGTAATGGGTATAGCAGTTCAGGCATTTCGATTTGCCGGAGAACCGTTTTTCTTTTCCCAGTCAACTGAAAAAAACTCACCAAAACTTTTCGCTACTGTCACTTATTTTTTCATGGTTTTCGCTGTGTTAATCTGGATTGGAATAAGCTTGAACATCCAGTTAATTAGTGATATTCTGCTAGGTGACGATGTTTTTAAAAGTGCCTTATTTATCGTTCCATTTTTATTATTTGGTAAGCTGCTTTACGGATTATATGTAAATCTCAGTATCTGGTTTAAACTTAGTGACAAAACCTATTTTGGAACTCTACTCAGTTTTGCAGGCGCTATTGTAACCTTCCTTGGTAATTTTTTCTTTATCCCTTACTTCGGGTACTGGGCTTCGGCTGTCACGCTTATTCTATCTTACCTAACTATGGTTATCCTTAGTGCTATTTTAGGCCAGAGACATTTCCCTGTTCCCTATAATTGGTTTAGAATTGTCCTATATGTAATAGGAGGTGGACTTACAATTTATCTTACTTATTTCTTCGACCTGCAAAATGGCATTTCAGGTATTTTAATTACAGGTGTTATCGTATTGGCTATATTCCTCGCGGAAAGAAAGAGAATCGCAGTAAAAACTGATTAAAATTTTATATTTTTGATTAAATAGCCATTTTTCTTATATAAAACTAAACAACCAAGTATGAATATTATCATTCCAATGGCCGGACGTGGCACCAGACTGAGACCCCATACTCTAACTGTTCCAAAACCTTTAATTCCGATCGCAGGTAAACCAATTGTCCAACGCCTGGTCGAAGATATTGTCGAAGTTTGCAATGATAAAGTAGAAAATATCGGTTTTGTAATTGGTGATTTTGGAAAAGATGTCGAGCAAAAACTCTTAAAAATTGCAGATAGCCTGGGAGCAAAAGGGCATATATACCATCAGGAACAAGCTCTGGGTACTGCACATGCTATATTATGTGCGGAGGAATTACTGACCGGTAACACTATAATTGCATTTGCCGATACATTGTTCCGTGCTGATTTCACTCTTGACAGTTCAAAAGACGGCATTATTTGGGTTCAAAAAGTAGAAGATCCTAAGGCTTTCGGTGTCGTGAAATACGATGAGGATGGAATCATAACAGATTTTGTTGAAAAGCCGCAGGAATTTGTCAGTGACCTGGCAATAATAGGTATTTACTACATGAAAGATGGAGATTTCTTAAGAAAGGAACTTCAGTATCTAATTGATAATGACATCAAGGATAAGGGCGAATATCAAATAACCAATGCCCTTGAAAACATGAAAGCCAAGGGTAGCAAATTTGTTCCTGGAACCGTAGATGAGTGGCTGGATTGTGGTAATAAAGACGTAACTGTAAATACTAATATGAGATATCTTGATTTTATAAAAGATAAAAAACTCATAGCGGATTCAGCAAAGATCTCCAACTCCACTATTATAGAGCCCGTTTATATTGGTGAAAATGCAGAAATCAAAAACTCTGTCGTTGGCCCTCACGTTTCAGTGGGGAATAATACAAAAATAAACAGAAGTATAATTGATACTTCATTAATACAGGATGACACTAAGATTACAGGATTAAACGCCACAAACTCAATGATCGGGAATTACGTTCAATATGATGGCAAAGCCGAAGATCTTAGCATAGGCGATTATACAGTTAAAAAATAATGATCTATAGAGGGATAAAATATCTTATTTTCTTTTTTGCGGTAGCTTCAAGTACTTATACGCTTTATTCTCAATCCAAAAACATGGATTACAAAGAGCGTAGAGAATTTGAAAATTACTTTGGAGAAGGAAATAAGTATTTTATTCTTCAGGATTATGATACCGCTCTTACTCTTTATGAAGCCGCTCTGGAGGTAGATAAAAACAATCCTACTGTCTTATACAAAATAGGAGAAATTTATCTTAATCTCGGAAAACCATTTGAGGCTAAACCTTATGCTGAAGCAGCTCTTAAATATCAGAAAGATAATAAATACATCTACCTGTTATATGCCGAGGTAAGCACTCAAACCGGGGACGTTAAGGAAGCTATAGAAACTTATGAAAAGCTAATCGAGAACATTCCTAATTCGAATGTCTATTTATTCAACTTATCAACTCTTTATCAGTACAAAAAAGACTTCGACAGGGCCTTGAAGATCCTGAATGAAGCAGAAGAAAAACTGGGAGTTTCGTATGAAACCGCGTTCAGGAAAAAGACTCTCCTGCTCCAAATGGGTAAGGAAGAAGAAGCCGCTAAGGAACTACAAAAGCTTGTCAATATATATCCGGACAACGAAAAGTATATATTTGAACTGAGTAATCTGTATGTAAGCTTAGAAAAATTTGACCAGGCTGAAAAAATGGTTGCATTACTACTAAAAAATGACCCTGATAATGCAAAAGCCCAGGTAATGCTGGCAGAACTCTATCGTAAGCGAGGAGAAGAAGACAAATGCAGGCAGATCCTGACTGAGGCAGTAAAAAATCCAAATCTCGATTTTCAAACAAAAGTTAATATCATAGCTGAATACATTAAAGAAATTAATAATCCGGAGGCTGCTCCATTTATTATCAGCATGGGCAATGATATTATTGAAACCCATCCGGATGAACCCAAATCTCATGCGTTAATGGGTGATATTTACTTTCAGGCTGGTGATAAAAAATCAGCCTTAACAAAATATCTTACTGCAATAGAGAAAGAAGAGAATGATTTTGAAGTTTGGCAAAACATCCTCAACCTGGAATACAGCTTAGGCTATTACGAAGATCTGAAAGTTCATTCCGAAGAAGCAATGATCTTGTATCCAAACCAGCCATCAGTGTACTATTATGCTGGCATGGCCGCTTTAACACTGAAAGAATATAATGATGCTGCATTGTATTTTGAACAGGCAATCCCTTACACAAACAATGATAAAGATCTTCAGGCTGTTTTTTATGGCCTCAAAGGTGATGCATATCATGCCAGAGAAGAATTTGAAAAAGCTTATCAGGCTTACGATAATGCACTAAAAATAAATCCTGATCTTGCTCATGTATTAAACAATTATTCCTATTTCCTGGCAATAAGAAAATATAATTTGGAAAAGGCTCATAAAATGTCTTCGAAGCTTATTGAGCTTTTCCCGGGAAATGCACGTTATCTAGATACACATGGATGGGTTTTATTCAATCAGGAGAAATATAGAGAGGCAAAAACATTTTTGAAATCAGCTATCGATACAAATGATGCAAATGCAACAATCTATGAACATTATGGTGATGTTCTCTATAAATTAGGAGAGAAACAAAAGGCAGTCGAACAATGGCAGATAGCAAAAAGCAAGGGTTCGACAAGTGAGTTTATTGATAAAAAAATTGCAGAACAACGCTTATATGAAAATTAAGTACCAGGCCATTTTTTTGCTGGCATTATTGACACTAACATCTTGTAATAAAAAGTTTTCCGATCTAAACTTCAATTTTGGAAAGAAAAAAAAGCTAAAGGTTGAAACGCTGACATTTAACTACCTGAAAGCAAAAGGTAAAATAAAATTGGAAACCGATGCCAGCGAAACAAATGCGACCGTTAATATCAGAGTAAAAAAAGATTCTTTGATTTGGATGTCTTTAGGTTCTGCAATTGGAATTGAAGGAGGACGAGTTCTTATCAACCGCGATTCGATGGTAATGATGAATCGGCTCGAAAAAAATATAGAGTATTTAGTTTTAAGGAGCTTTCCGAAAAATATAAAATCGAACTCGATTTTGATATAGTGCAGGCTTTATTATTAGGTGAAATGCCTATTGAGGATATAGAAAATGCTGAAGTAGAAAAAGAAGGAAATTTTTATAAGGTTGTTCAGGACTATAATGATAAAGAGGTCGTTAATTTGGTGAATTCTGTAACGCTAAAATTAGAGAATATTACCATGACGGATACTCCGGTACCCCATAAATTAAATGTTGTATATAGAAATTTTGATTATCCAAAAGGAAAAAAGGTACCTATGGCATTCACTTCAATAATTTATCTTGAATATTTTGAAGACAATGCTAAATTTATGGCCCAAATAGGTTTAGAATATAATAAGATCGAAATAGAAGATAAACCAATCAGTTTCCCGTTTAGTCTTCCAGAAAAGTATACCAGAGTTGAATAGATATGTGTAAAGGCTATTTTTTTATATTGATAATATTTTTGACTTCATTTTTCTCTGTAACAGCTCAAAACAAAGCCGAGTTACAAGAAAAAAAGAAACGTACTTTGCAAAAAATCAATGAGGCTGAGAATATCCTTAAACAAACTACTAAACAGAAAAAGAGTACTTTAGGCCAGTTAAGCGCTATCAATCAACAAATCAAAACCCGCTCACAATTGATATCTGCAATTGAATCGGAAATCGACCTGCTTGATTCTGAAATTTCTGAAATTGACCTCCTTTATGATGCCCTTGATAGTGATCTTGAAAATCTAAAAGAAGAATATGCCAGAATGATTTATGGGCTTTCCAAAAACAATAGCTCATACGGGAAATTAGCTTTTCTATTTAGTGCTGAATCATTCAACCAGTTTCTAATGAGGATGAAATACCTTCAGCAATACTCTGAAGCAAGAAAGACACAGGTTAATCAAATTCAGACAGTGCAGGAATTATTAAAAGAAAACAGACTTTCAAAGCAAACTAAAAGAGTAGAACAGGAAATACTGTTAAATGAACAGATTGCTGAAAATGAAAAGCTTCAATCACTAAAAGATAAGCAGTCTAATGTTATTGCAGAACTTGGAGAAAAAGAAAACTTATTGATTGCAGAAATAGAAAAAAATAAACGAGCAGCAGTCGAAATTTCTAATTTAATTGATAAACTGATAGCTGCTGAAGCATCAAAAGCATCTGACACACGGGTTGAAAATACTCCTGAAGGTAAAATCTTATCCGCATCATTTGCTGAAAATAAGAACAGATTACCCTGGCCAGTAAACCAGGGGTTTATATCTCAGGGATTCGGAGAACAAAATCATCCGGTATTAAGGCAGGTTGTTATAAAAAATAATGGAATAAATATTCAAACCCAGGCCAATGAGTCAGTTAAAGTGGTTTTCGATGGTGTAGTGACTTTTGAGGGCAGTGTAAGAGATATGGCAGGTTCTGTAGTGATCATTCAGCACGGAGAATACAGGACTGTGTATACCAATATTAAAAATGTCTCAGTAAAAAGAGGAGATCAGGTTAAGGCTGGCCAATCTATCGGACAGGTTTATACTAACAGTGAAGGACTTTCAGAGATGAAATTTCAGGTTAGACAGGGAGCAAAAGTATTAAATCCTGAAATATGGCTATCAAAAAAATAATTTCAACTTTTTCTTTAGTTTTATTATTCTTTTTTGCTCACGGGCAGGAAAATAGTATATCACTCTTGTTTACAGGAGATGTTATGCAGCATGATTCACAAATAAATGCTGCATATTATAAGGGTGAAGGATATAACTATAACCCGGTTTTTAAATATATTAAACCTGTTTTTCAAAGTCACGATCTGGTCATCGCCAATCTGGAATTAACTCTTGCCGGCCCTCCATACAAAGGATACCCACAATTTTCTGCTCCGGATGAACTTGCAGTGGCTCTCCAAAATTCCGGAGTTGATATTCTTGTTACTGCTAATAATCATTCAAACGACAGAAGAAAAAAAGGTGTCATCAGAACTTTAGATGTTTTAGATAGTCTCGGCATCAATCATACCGGGACATTTAGAAATAAAGAAGAAAGAGATGAACTCTATCCTTTAATAATTGAAAAAAGCGGGTTTAAAATTGCCTTTCTAAATTATACTTATGGGACAAATGGGATTCCTGACTCCCCTCCTGTTATTGTAAATCGTCTTGATAAAGAACAAATAACTGCAGACCTGAAAAAAGCCCGTAACAGTAATGTCGATAAAATAATTGTGGTTGTACACTGGGGTGCAGAATACAGAAGATTACCGGGTCAGGACCAGCTTAAATGGGAAAAGTTATTTTATGATTATGGGGCTGACGCAATTATTGGAATGCATCCTCATGTAATCCAGCCTGTTAAAAGAACATTCAACAAAACGGAAAACGAAGAAAAAATAACGGCCTATAGTCTCGGAAACTTTGTTAGTAATCAGAGAAAAAGATATACCGATGGGGGAATGCTTTTTAGTCTTGAAATAGAAAAAAGCAAAATTGATAATACAATTCGCTTTGGCGATGCCGGTTACTATTTAACCTGGGTATATAAAGAGTATTTTGAAGGCCTGAAGCGTTTTTATATAATCCCTGCTGACAAAATGGATTTAATTAACTCATTAAAGCTTAATGGGAACGATAAATCTATGATCAATACATTTCTTACTGATTCAAGATCATTACTTAACAAAAATAATTACAGAGTTAGTGAAAAAAGATATTCTCCTCTACTCGATAATTTTTTAGTTACCAGGTCTTACAAACTTTTGGATTATAAGCCTAATTACAAAGGAGAGCTAAATATCCATACATCCAGAGAATCTGAATCAGATAAAATATCTCAAAAAAACACTCCTGGTCAATTCTTTGTCCAAATCGCAGCTTTAAAGGATGAATCCAGGTATTTTGATCTTCCAAATGATCATTTGGAAAAATTAGTCGTTCATAAAGAAGATAACGGCCTTTTCAAATATAGAGTAGGTCCTTTTCTGAATAAACAAGAGGCAATGAATTCTTTGAAGAAAATAAAAGAATACGGATATACTGAAGCCTTTCTAATAACTTATTAATATTCATTACGTTAAGAACATTACATAGTGACTTAAAATAATACCACTGTGTTTGTTGGTGAACGTAAATTGATTAATTTTACAACTGAATTTAAAACACTTTAGTAATGTTAGATTTAATTTTAGCATGGACTCCGGGAGCCGGAGAATTAATATTAATTGCTTTTGTAGTTGTACTACTGTTTGGAGCAAAAAAGATTCCTGAATTAGCCAGAGGAATGGGTAAGGGAATCCGTGAGTTCAAAGATGCTACTAAAGACATCTCAAAAGAAATAGACGAAAGCAAGAAAGAAGTAGAGAAATAATTTCATTCCGTGCCTTCAAAGACGATCAAAGAAATTCAAGATTTAATTTTGAAAGGTAATGCTAACTGCGAAAATGTAGTAAAGCATTACCTTTCTTCTATTAATGAGCAAAAACACCTCAATGCTTTTATTGAAGTGTTTGAAGAAGAAGCCATTGAAAGAGCCAAAGAAATAGATCTGAAAATCAATGAAGGCAAAGCGGGTAAACTTGCAGGAGTGGTTGTAGGAATTAAAGATGTACTTTGTTATAAAGATCACTCAATAACCTGTGGATCCGGAATATTAAAAGGATTTAAATCATTATATACAGCAACTGCGGTTCAGAAACTTATCGATGAAGACGCGATTATTATCGGTATCCTGAATTGTGATGAATTCGCAATGGGGTCCTCAAACGAAACTTCTGTATACGGACCAACTCTAAATGCTATCGATAATAAAAGAGTACCGGGTGGATCCAGTGGTGGTAGTGCAGTAGCTGTTCAAGCCGGTTTATGCACTGTATCTCTGGGAACAGACACCGGTGGGTCAGTAAGACAGCCTGCTGGCTTTTGCAAAGTTTGGGGTTTCAAGCCTACTTACTCAAGAATAAGCAGATACGGACTGGCTTCTTATGCATCATCTTTTGACTGTATCGGAACATTCACAAATTGTGCCGAAGATGCTGCCTTACTTCTCGAAATTATGGCAGGTGAAGATGATAAAGACAGCACCTCATCTTCATCCAAAAAAGAAAGTTATGAGTTGGAAGAAGAGCAGTCAAAAACGTACAAAGTAGCCTACCTTGCAGAAGCATTAAATCATGAGGGTTTATCTCCTCAGGTCAGAAATGTGTTTCAGGATACTTTGTCAAAATTAGAGGAAGCTGGTAACCAGGTCGAAGAAATTGAATTTGATCTTCTTCCTTATTTACTTCCCACCTATTACATTTTGACTACTGCTGAGGCTAGTAGTAATTTATCAAGATATGATGGGGTAAGATTCGGGCATAGATCTGATCATGCCGAAAATCCTGAAATATTATATAAAAAATCCAGAACAGAAGGTTTTGGTCCGGAAGTTCAGAAAAGAATTATGCTTGGAACTTTTGTGCTTTCAGCAGACTATTTCGATGCTTATTACGTTAAGGCCCTGAAAGCAAGAAAATTAATAAGAAATAAAACACTGGAAATATTAAAGAAATATGATTTTATCATTACTCCGACGGCTCCCACTGAGCCATTTAAATTAGGAGAAAAGAATAAAGATCAAATGGCAATGTATCTTGGTGATATATTTACAGTTCAAGCATCACTTTGCGGGTTGCCTTCTTTAAATATTCCATTTTCGAATAAAGACTCTGGTCTTCCTGTAGGAGTGCAGATAACAGGAAAACCATTTAATGAAAAAGAACTTTTACAAGCTGGGAATTTTTTCAGTAAGCTGTGAAAAGCTTTTTTAAATCTCCAAAAAATTATATATTGTGTAGTTAAAGGTTATTCTATTGGTTGATAAGATGAGAAAGGTTATAATTTTTTACTTCTTGAATGTCACTTTTTTCTTAGGCATGCAGGCTCAGAAAAATGTGATTACGTCCCTACCCGTTTCGAAAGAGCGATTAAAAGAATTTGAAGATAATATAGTTTTAATCCCTGTCACTTCCGGGAGCGAAATAAATCAAACATCTGTAAATGTAGCTTTATCTGATGAGGAAGAGTTAGATAGTCTGAATGAAACACAGGCATACGGCTCTCATTATAATTTTGATTATTCGCCTGACTTCACCTATACAGAAGTTGAAGAGCGCATAAAAAATATAGATACTGAGCTTCCTATGCAGCTTAACAGAACTGTATATGGGTTCATTCAATATTTTGTGGAAAGAAACAGAAGTCATACCAGGCAGGTATTAGCTAAGACAGAAGTTTATTTCCCACTATTTGAAAAATATCTTGAGGAATATGAGCTACCAGATGAATTAAAGTATCTGTCTATTATTGAGTCGGCTCTTAAACCACAGGTTAAATCCAGAGCAAGAGCAGTTGGTCTTTGGCAATTTATGGGTGCTACGGGCCGTATGTATGGCCTGAACAATGATTTTTACATTGACGAAAGAATGGATCCTGTAAAATCGACAATTGCAGCCTGTAAATATCTGAGGTCTCTTCACAATATGTTTAATGACTGGGAACTTGCCCTTGCAGCTTATAATGCCGGTCCTGGAAATGTCAGAAGAGCAATACGAAGATCTGGTTATAAAAAAACATTCTGGGAAATTTATCCTTACCTACCAAGAGAAACAAGAAGTTATGTGCCTCAGTTTTATGCGATGATCTATGCCTTAAAATATAGACATGAGCATAATCTGGACACAGAACTAGAATATGAAATTGCAGTAGATACGGTGCATGTCAGTAACTATGTTTATTTAAATGCACTTGCCTCAGAATTGAATGTTTGTGCGGATGATCTGAGAATGCTAAATCCTCAAATTAAACACGGCGCACTTCCTGATGATACAAGGAATTTCCCTCTTAATATTCCGGTAGATGTTAAACCATTTTTCCTGGAAAATAAAAAAGAGATCCTCGCTAAAATTGAGGAAGAAGGAAAAGAAAGAGTCGCATACCTTGCCAGAAATAGTGTGGGCTCTACCTATGGAAGAACCAGAGTTTATCATAAAGTCAGAAGCGGTGAAGTTCTTGGGCTGATTGCCGAAAAATATCACGTCAGAATTGCAGACCTTCGCGCATGGAATGGAATTAGGGGTAACATGATCCGCAGCGGACAAAATCTTAGTGTTTGGATCATTCCTGGTCAGTCTATTTCTAAAGGATCTGCAACCGCTAAAGCTTCAGCTCCTCAGCGTCAACCTATTCCGGAAGGATCTAAAGTTTATACAGTACAACCCGGAGATACACTTTGGGATATTTCAAGAAAATACGAAGGACTTACTGTAGAAAAGTTAAAAAAACTTAATAATCTTTCTAAAGGAAGCAAAATTAAGCCTGGACAGCAATTAAGAATAGGATAATTAAAACTAAACCATTAGTTTTACATAAATCCTAATAAATAAATTATGTACAGAGCAGTAATCAAGACCGCTTATTTACTTTCTATAATTTTATTTTTCTCCTCGTGTGACAAATCTTCTAACGAGAGTGAAAACAAAAATAATTTACCAAGAGCTGCTGGTGAGGTTTCTTCATTAATGATTATAGCTGATAACAATCAGTATGAAGGGATGATCAGTGAAGCTGTGAATAATGTTTTTGGAATAAATACTCCCGGGCTTCCCAGACCTGAACCAATCTACGATGTATTTCAGGTTGCTCCTCAAAGATTAAACAGAACATTGAGAGAAATGAGAAATGTTCTTATTGTGGCAACTTCTAAATCTCCTGAAGAAGTTCTGGAACTTTATAGTACTGAGGCAAAAGAAGCAATCAAAAAAGATCCTGAAATACATTTTTCAGTTCAGCGAAATGTATATTCAAAAAATCAAACTATTGGTTTATTATACGCTGATAATACCGCCCAGCTAATAAAATACCTTGAGGATAATAAAGAAGAATTAAGAGATCTTTTTGTCTCCGGCGATATTCAGGTATTAAAAAGGAGAACTTACGCCAACAAACCAAAAAAATCAGTTAGTGAACAACTGAGAAAGGAGCATGAATTTACCATGCAGCTTCCCGGAGAATATATGCTTGCTCAGGAAAGTGACAATATGGTATGGTTCCGAAGTGCTCTGGATAAGTCTGATTACAATATTTTCGTTTATTATACAGACTATGATAATGAAAATATTTTCTTGAAGGATAGTCTGTTGGCTTTTAGAAATGAAATAACAAAAGAAAATTTCTTTGTTGATCCTGCTGATAAACGAACTTACATAACGACAGAACAGGAATACGCCGATGTAGAAATTGACACAGTTAATTTCAACGGTAATTTTGCAATTGAAATGAGAGGGTTATGGAGATCCAACCATGTCACGATGGGTGGGCCTTTTCTTAGTTATACCATGGTGGATCAATCAAAAAACAGGTTGTACTACATTGAAGGATTCCTGTATTCTCCGGGATTAGATCAAAGAAACCCGATGAGAAGAATAGAATTAATTCTTAAATCATTTAAGATGGCAAACGAAAGTTGATCCCAATCTATCGGATAAAATATTTAGCCACTGACATCAGTGGCTTTTTTTATTTTGATAAAGCGATAATATAACTAATTGATACGGCAATTTTAAGCTAAATTAATAGCTTTGTAACGGAGATAAAAAAACAGTTATGGCGATTAAAATCAGAAAACAAGATGCTCTGAATTATCATAAACAGGAGCCTGCCGGAAAAATAGAAGTAGTACCGACAAAAGCACTCGGGTCTCAACTTGATCTTGCTTTAGCATACTCACCGGGAGTTGCCGAACCTTGTAAAGAAATTAATAAGGATCCGGAAAAAGCATATTCCTATACTGCCAAAGGAAATCTGGTAGCAGTAATTTCAAATGGAACTGCTGTACTTGGCTTAGGTGATATCGGACCTGAAGCCAGTAAGCCGGTAATGGAAGGTAAAGGCGTACTTTTCAAAAAATTTGCAGGTATAGATGTTTTTGATATTGAAATTAACGAAAACGATCCGCAGAAATTTATCGATATTGTTAAATCCTTAGAACCTACTTTTGGTGGGGTCAACCTTGAGGATATAAAAGCACCGGATTGTTTTATAATTGAAAAACAACTAAAAGAAAAACTCAATATTCCGGTAATGCATGATGACCAACACGGAACCGCAATTATATCTGCGGCTGCGTTGATTAATGCACTGGAGTTAACAGAAAAGAAGATTGAGGATCTCAAAATAGTAGTAAATGGTGCCGGTGCAGCGTCAGTTTCCTGTACAAAACTATATTTATCACTGGGAGCCAAAAAGAAAACATAGTGATGCTCGATAGTAAGGGCGTTATAAGAAAAGATCGCGATAATCTCGATGAAACCAAAGCTGAATTTGCCACCGCTCGTGATATAACCACGATGGATGATGCCATTGAAGGTTCAGATATGTTTTTAGGGTTATCTGTAGGAAATGTTCTTAGTCAAGAGCAAATAAAAAAGATGGCTGATAATCCAATAATTTTTGCGTTGGCCAACCCTGATCCGGAAATTCCATATGATGATGCAATGGAAGCAAGACCTGATGCTATTATGGCTACGGGAAGATCTGACCATCCTAATCAGGTAAATAATGTTTTAGGCTTCCCATATATCTTTAGAGGGGCGTTAGATGTCCGATCCAAAGAAATAAATGAAGAAATGAAGCTAGCTGCTGTTTATGCCCTTGCAGAACTGGCTAAAGAACCTGTCCCGGAGATGGTGACGAAGGCCTATAATGAACCAACCCTGTCGTTTGGAAAAGAATATCTCATACCAAAACCTCTTGATCCGAGGTTGATCACAACAATTTCCCCTGCTGTTGCTAAAGCAGCTATAGATTCAGGCGTAGCACGTATCAATATTTCGAACTGGGAAGAGTATAATATAAACCTGCAACAGAGGCTGGGTATCGATACTCGATTAATGGCAAGGATCATACAAAGAGCAAGGAAAAATCCTAAGCGAGTGGTTTTTGCAGAAGCAGATCATATTAAAATATTAAAAGCTGCTCAAATTCTGGTTGATGAAGGTATCGCCAAACCGGTACTTTTGGGTAACGAGCAAATAATCAAGGAACTGGTTGAAGAAAACGGTCTTGAATTGCACGATTGCCCAATAATTGACCCATATCTCGAAAAGGAGAAGAGAAAAGAATATGGTGAAGAGCTATATTTAAAACGCCAGAGAAAGGGAATTACCAAAGGTGAGGCTATTAAACTGATGAGAGACCGAAACTATTTTGGTGCAATGATGGTCGAAACGGGTGAAGCGGATGCTTTAATTTCCGGATTAACTAAAGATTATCGCTCTACCATTAAACCTTCCCTACAGGTAATCGGTACTGCTGAAGACGTAGAGAAAGTAGCCGGTATTTATATCATTAAAAATAATAAAGGTACTTTTTACTTTGGTGATACGACTGTTAATGTAGATCCAACCGCAGAAGAACTTTCGGATCTGGTAGGATTAGTTGCCGATGGAGTAAAATTCTTTGACTCTGAACCTAGAATTGCAATGCTTTCTTACAGTAATTTTGGCTCTGCATCAGGGAGAATTCCTGAAAAGGTTCAAAAAGCGGTAAAAATGGCGAAAGAAAAATTCCCTAACCTTGTTATCGATGGAGATATACAGGCAAATGTGGCATTGGACACCGAAATTCAACAAAATTCCTACCCTTTCAGTCAGTTAGCAGAGAAAGGAGCTAACACTTTAATATTCCCTGACTTGACTTCGGGAAATATTGCTTATAAATTGCTTATGGAAATGGGAGGCGCAGAAGGTATCGGACCAATACTTCTGGGAATGAATAAACCTGTTCATATTCTTCAACTAGGATCAAGCATAAGGGAGATCATCAATATGGTAGCAATTGCAGTAGTAGATGCTCAATCATATGATGAGAAAAAACGTAAAAAATGATTGCGTACATAAAAGGAAAATTAGATTATAAAGATCCGGCACAGGTAGTCATTGAGGCTGCCGGTGTCGGATATCGTTTATTAATATCATTACAGACTTACGAGGCCATTCCTGATAAGGAAGATATTAAGTTATTAACCTATCTTCACATTAAAGAGGATTCGCATACCCTTTTTGGTTTTGCCCAGGAAAGCGAAAGAGTATTATTTTTGCACCTTATTAGTGTTTCTGGCGTTGGACCGAGTACAGCGCTGATGATGCTTTCAGGTATGAATGCTTCAGAAATTATTGATGCTGTAGTCAGCGAGGATGTAAAAACAATCCAACGAGTGAAAGGAATCGGAGCCAAAACAGCACAGAGATTAATCCTTGAACTCAAAGACAAACTAAAGAAAGAAGCTGCAGAACTGAATCTGGGTGCTAATGAAGAAAAAAGTTCAGTGTCAAACATACGAAATGAGGCATTGTCTGCGTTAACAACCTTAGGCATAGCTAAGCCTGCTGCAGAAAAAAATATAGACCTTGTTTTGAAAAAGGTCGGAAACACGGTTGGTCTGGAAGAATTAATTCGTCAAGCATTAAAAATCTCGTGATTTTTTCAACTTTATATTGATTTGTTGTTACGGAATCTAAAAAGGACATTTTGTCTATGGGTAGTATTTATCCCGTTTATTTCGGGAGCTGAGAGTTTAAATGAAGCATATTATATACTTCAGGATACCGCTGTGGCCGACACTCTGAAAGATGACAGGTATGATCAGCCTTATGAAGAATCTTTCGTTCCGAATATTCAATTAAGAGACAGGTATGGCGATCCTTTTACTAGTGATAAAGTTTACTCTCCTTTTGACCTTGGTCAGCCACAGGAAACTGAGATCATACTAGAATATGATACTTCCGGAACATACAATGTATTTGAACAATTAGGCAGGATACCTTATAGACCTCCAACAAGGCTTTCTTTTGACAAGTACAATCAACTTCAGGAACAGCAATTAAAAAAGGATTATTTCAAATCGAAATCTGCAGGTCTTGATGGAGAAAGTGCTGTAAGTGGTAGAAATCTAATCCCGACACTATACATAAGCCCTGTATTTGACAGGATTTTTGGAGGCTCTGAAATTAATATTGTGCCTAATGGGTTTATAACCCTTGACTTAGGATACAGACATCAGAGAGTACTTAATCCATCCATACCGGTAAGGCAACAAAGAAACGGAACGTTCGAGTTCGATCAGCAGATCAGTATGAATGTCGTAGGTAACATCGGGGAAAAGATGAAAGTTACGGCTCAATTTGACAACAATAATTCTTTTGACTTTCAAAATGACCTGAAGCTGGAATATTCAGGTTTTGAAGAAGACATTATAAAAAAACTTGAAGTTGGTAATGTTAGTTTACCTCTATCAAACTCTTTAATAACAGGTGGACAAAACTTATTTGGAGTAAAAACTCAAATGCAGTTTGGTAGACTTTTTATAACCACACTTTTTTCCGAACAAAGAGGTAAATCAGAAACCATTACAATTAACCAGGGATTTCAGGGCAGGCAATTTCAATTTAGAGCCTCAGACTATGATGAAAACAGACACTTTCTATTAGGTCAGTTTTTCAGGGCAAATTATAATACGTGGCATGATAATCTTCCAAACCTCACCTCAGGTCTTAATGTAACACCACGAGTTGAAGTATATGTTTTAAACCGTCGTAATGATACAGAGTCCCTCAGAAATGTAGTTGCTCTTATGGACCTTGGAGAAAATGTAATTGTAAATAACGATCAGTTTCAATCGGCCACGAATGCAGCCAACTCCCCTACCCGAAACCAGGCCAATTCGTTATTTAGTGATATCCAAAATTATGGACCGACAATTTTTGATGTTGACAATGCATCACAGATTCTGGAAAATGATTTTAACCTTGAAAAAGGTGTGGATTTCGAATTGATAAAATCGGCAAGTAAGCTTGATCCTTCAGAATACATCATCAATTCTCAACTAGGGTATATTACTCTATTAAGAAAATTACAAAATGATGAAATGCTGGCTGTAGCTTACGAATACACTTACAATGGTGATCGATACCAGGTAGGTGAACTTCAGTCTGATTATCAGTCTCGGGGAAATGAATCTGTTATTTACCTGAAAATGCTCAGACCAAGGCAGATTCTCACACAGGCCCCTACCTGGGACCTGATGATGAAAAACATTTATAATTTAAATGCAAACCGAATAAACCCAGAAGACTTTCAATTAAGAGTAATTTATCAGGATGATCGTACTGGTCAGTATTATCCCAACTTATCGGAAAGTCAGATCAAAGATATTCCATTAATCGAAGTTGTAAAGCTTGATCAATTGGGGCCCGCAAATGACCCTCCTGCTGACGGAAACTTTGACTTTATTGAAGGAATCACAATTGATACAGAAAGAGGGTTAATAAAATTTCCAGTGATCGAGCCTTTTGGTGAAACAATTAAAGAAAGAGTCACTGAGGAATGGTACTCAAAATACGTTTTCGATTCATTGTATACGAATACCCAGGCTGATGCGGAACTTCAAACTGTTAAAAATAAATATCTGATCTCAGGTAGTTTCCAATCTGGAAGCAGCTCAGAAATAGCTTTGAGAGGATATAATATCGCAGAAGGATCCGTTATAATATACGCTGGTGGTACCCCACTTCTTGAAGGAGTTGACTACAGGGTGAATTATCAGATCGGCAGGGTTACTATTCTAAATGAAAGTGTTCTGAATTCGGGCAAACAGATACAGATCACTTACGAAAAGGACGATGTTTTTACATTCAACAGCCGGTTTTTAGCAGGAACAAGGCTTGACTACCGGATCAGCGATAAAATAAATTTCGGAGGTACTTTCCTACATCACTGGCAAAGGCGTGGCAGCAGAACCCGATGGAGAATTGGTGATGAACCAACCCGAAACACTAAATACGGTCTCGATTTTAATTTTAGTGATGACAGTAGAATCCTGACCAGGTTAGTAGATGCAATACCACTGATATCAACTAAAGAAAAATCGACCGTAAATATTTCAGGAGAATATGCAGAATTGATATCAGGTACTACCAACGTCGTTGATGGAGACCAGACATTTTACATTGATGATTTTGAATCAGCAGTAACTCCGTTTAACCTCGGAGGTGGTGCACAGGGTTGGCGCTTATCGTCTACTCCGGCAACTGACGACAACAGATATTTTGGCGACGTAGGTATAAATAACCTTGAATACGGTTTTAAAAGGGCTAAATTAGCCTGGTATACTATCGATAATGTTTTCTACAGAGATGGAGGGACAGAAAAGCCATCGAATATCACAGATGAAGATATTCAGAATCATTATGTCGCCCCGGTATATCCTCAGCAAATTTTTGAAAGACAGGACAGGCAACAGATCAACGTAAACTTACCTGTTTTTGATCTTGCCTATTATCCTGAAGAAAGAGGTCCGTATAATTACAATCCCGATCTTGAAAACGATGGTACTCTTGCCGGAGACCCCAAAGATAATTTTGGTGGTATTACGCGAGCGATAACTGGTGATATCGATTTCGATCGCAATAATATACAATATATCGAGTTCTGGATGCTCGATCCTTTCATAAATGTTACTCAGGGTAATCTGTCAAATCCAAATGGATTAATTGATGATGGACGGGGAAACCCGCAAGCTAACACGACTGGTGGTAAGCTGGTGTTTAACCTGGGAGATATTTCAGAAGATGTCATCAAAGATGGAAAACACGGCTTTGAAAATGGCCTCGATCCTACCGGAGGTGATCAAAACGAAGATATAACAGAATGGGGAGAAGTTACTAACAGGCAGTTCCTTACAGATGCATTTGATAATAATGCAGAATCAAGAGAAAATCAGGATGTGGGTCACGACGGAGTTAGAAATGACCAGGAAGTAGAGTTTTATGAAGATTTTATAAATGGATTGTCAGGTGGTGCTGCCATTGCAGTCCAGGATGATCCTTCAGCAGACAATTTTCAATATTATCTAGGTCCTTCACTCGATGAAAGTAATGCCAAAATTCTGGAACGATATAAAGATTATAATAACCACGATGGAAACACTCCGGTTATAAATACCACAAATCTGAACTTTTCGCCGGTTGGTAACAATTTCCCTGATAATGAAGACCTCAATAATGATAATAGTATTTCTGATGTAGAAAACTACTATGAATATTCGTTGGATTTAAGGCCGGGGAATTGGAAGTAGGAAAAAATTATATCGTTGATAAAGTAACTAATAATATTAACGAAGCTCAGGAACCAACTACATGGTATCTGGTAAGAATCCCTATCAGGCAACCAGAAAAGAAATATGGAAGCATTAATGGATTCAAATCGATAAAATTTGTCAGACTCTACATGACTGAATTCGAACAACCTGCAGTTGTTAGAATGGCCAAATTTCAGTTAGTAGGTAGCCAATGGCGGGAATCACTTGAATCTCCATATCTACCGGGATTTGGAGAAATCGAAGAACCAAAAGATATTCCGGTTAACATTTCAGTAGTTAATATCGAAGAAAATGGTAGCGGAGGCCCCGATGATGTTCCGTATAACCTTCCACCGGGAATTTCAAGAGATCAGGATAATACATCAAATGTAGCCAGAAGATTAAATGAACAATCACTTCAGCTATGTGTCGATGATCTTCCAAATGGAACCAAAAAATCAATATATAAGGTAGACGATCTGGACATGGTCAACTTTGAGAGGTTGAAAATGTTCATACATGCCCATTCAAGAACTGCTCAGGATGATGAATTACAGGCATTCATAAGATTGGGTCAGGATGATGGCCAAAACTATTACCAGATCGCAGTACCTCTTAAAATGACTCCTTTTGGAATTAGTCCTGAAGATAGAGAAGGAATATGGCCGGAACAAAACTGGATAGATATTGCACTCGATGAGATACAGACAGTAAAAAGGAATAGAGATCTTCAATTTGGAGATAGTGTTGCATTTTCATTCTCTCAGCAGGTTCGACAATATACAGTTACCATCAAAGGTCGACCAAATCTTCAAAATGTAAGAAATCTTTCCATGGGTGTAATTAACCCTGAAAGTCCTGATGGACTTACTCATGATGTTTGTGTTTGGTTTGACGAATTAAGAGTGACAGGCTTAGCTACCAGCCGGGGTTGGGCTGCAACAGCAAGGATGGGATTGAAATTAGCTGATTTCGCTGTTATAAATTCGAGCTTAAGGTATTCTACAGTTGGTTTTGGAGGCATTCAGCAAAGAATTAGTGAAACTCAGAGGTCTGATATTCTCAATTATGACATAACTTCTACATTTAATCTGGATAAATTTTTCCCGGAAGACTGGGGATTGAAGATACCAATGTACATGAGTTTTAATGGGCAAAAAGACACTCCTTTATTTGATCCATTCGATCAGGATATCCGACTGGAGGCAGCTCTTGCAGCTATTGATGATCCGGAGGAGAGAGAGTTATATGAAAGAGTTGCTATTGCCCGTCGAACCCAGCGTTCGATTAACTTCATCAATGTTCAAAAGACTAAAACAGACCCGGATGCCAAATCAAGGATTTACGATATAGAAAATTTTGCTTTTTCATATTCTTTCAGTGAATCAGAAGCGAATAATGATCAAATGGCGGCATTTATCAATCGCCAGTATCGTGGAAGCATAGCCTATAATTATGCTTCTCAATATCAGGGCTGGAGTCCTTTTGAGGAAAGTGAGAAAATGAGATCACCATGGATGAAATTAATAAAAGATTTTAATTTCAATCCGGTTCCGAAAAATATAAATGTGAGGTATGAATTAGACAGGAAATTTACTAAAAGACAATATTGGACAGAAGACTTTCAACTTGACCCGTCCCTGGTCAATATCGAGAAGTTTTTCTTTTTCAACAGAACTCATGGTGTTAGATGGGACCTGTCTAATAACTTATCCCTGGATTTCAGATCGACTGCTAATGCAATTATTGATGAACCGGAAGGTGAGATAACTACCGATGCCCAAAAACAGGTGATCTGGGATAATATTAAAAACTTTGGCAGGATGAAACGATATGAACAGACTGCCACTTTAAATTATACAGTTCCACTAGACAAAATACCACTGGTTGACTGGGTAAGTGCTGATCTGAGATACACCACAGGATATAATTTCCTTGCTGCTGCGAGAGATCAGATCGATCAATACGGAAATACCCTGAATAACAGAAATGATCAAAATGTTTCAGGAAGATTAGACTTTGTAAAACTCTACAATAAAAGTAAAGCTTTACAAAAAATTAATACTCCTTCCTCACGATCGAGATCGAGATCAAGATCAAGAAACAGGGATCAGGAAGAAGAAGATGAAAAATCCGGAGGAAATGCAGGGAACTCGATTTTGAGATTCCTGATGATGATAAGATCAGCTAATTTCTCATATAACGTAAGTCAGCAAACCCAACTTGCAGGATATATTCGAACTCCTCAGATTCTTGGAATGGATGTTGATTTTGAATCACCAGGATGGGGTTTCGTTTTTGGTAGTCAGGATCCAACTATCCGGTACAGAGCTGCAAATAATGGATGGCTTACTCAGGACACTACCCTGACAACACCATTCAGGCAAATGCGAACTGAAGATTTGAATTTCAGAATAACAATTGAACCGGCAAATGATCTTCAGATAACATTAGATGCAAGAAAAAGAACCCAGGATAATTTCGAAGAAATTTTCAGGTATAACCCGAACAACGATCAATCAGAAAATTCAGGATTCCGGTCTTTAACCCCGGTTAGAACAGGCTCATATGAGATCTCCTGGCTTTCTATTGCTACATCTTTTGAAAAGTCAACTGATGATTACTATTCTCCGGCATATGAAGAGTTCGTTGCTAATCGGGAAATTATTCAGGATCGATTGAATTTTAATAATGAAAGTACCATTTCATATGATACTAATGCTCAGGACGTCTTAATACCGGCATTCCTGGCCGCATATTCCGGAGAAAATGCCAGAGATACCCGACTGGGTAGATTACCAAAATTCCCGATTCCATCATGGACTGTATCTTATAATGGATTATCGAAGTTGAAATTATTTAAGAAATCATTCAGATCTATAAGTATAACGCATGGTTATAGCTCTTCAATAAATATCAATAATTATTCGAGTTCACTATTGTATAAAGAAAACCTGGAACTAGTTAACAGATTTGGTAATTATGGTCTGGCAGCTCCTTTCGATCAAAATGGAAATCCTATTGATCCAACTGATCCCAACGGTATTCTCGTACCACTTTACACAATCAGTCAGGTAATCATTAAAGAAAGTTTCAATCCATTAATTGGTATTAATCTGAGAACTAAAAATCGTGCTTCAATTAGGGTTGAATATAAAAAGAAAGAAATCTTGGATTAAATATTAACAATAGCCAAGTGACTGAATTAAGAAGAAATGACCTGGTTATTGATGTGGGGTATACCAAAACAGGAATGAAATTACCTATTAAAGTTCAAGGCCAGAATCTATCACTAAAAAATGAACTCCAATTCAGGTTAGGCCTGACAATCAGTGATTCTTATACTGTTCAAAGGACAATTGGAGAAGACCCACAGGCTACAAATGGAAATTATAACTTTCAGGTAAAGCCAACAATCAGATATATGATCGATCCTAAATGGAATGTCCAGTTTTATTTTGAGAGAAGTGTAAACAGACCAAGAATAACCAACACTTTTCCAAGATCTACTACGGCTTTTGGCTTCCAGGTACAATTTAGCCTCGCACAATAATCAGGATATTACGTCAAAACATTTTCAGACTTCAAAATTTGATTTATTTTTGGCCAACGATAAACAATTAAAAAAAGAAAACTGATGAATATCCCTAAAGACCTCAAATACACAAAAGATCACGAGTGGGTAAAAATTGATGGCGATGTTGTAACTGTTGGAATTACAGATTTCGCTCAAAAAGAACTAGGTGACATTGTTTATGTAGAAGTTGAAACAGAAGGTGAAGATATAGAACAAGGTGAAACCTTTGGTACTGTAGAAGCTGTAAAAACTGTTTCAGATCTTTTCATGCCTGTATCCGGAAATATCATTGAATTTAATGATGAACTTGAAAGTTCTCCCGAAAAAGTAAATGAGGATCCCTATGGTGACGGCTGGATGATCAAAATCAAAGTTGAAGATGAATCTCAACTCGATGAATTGATCGATGCTGCAGAATACGAAGATCTTGTAGGATAATTAAGTTTTGTTTTTTAGATATAATTTATTCGGTATTGTCTGGGCACTGATAATTGCAGTGCTAACCCTTACTCCTGGTGGAGAAATGGTTGAATTAAATATTTGGGGCAAGGCGGATATATTCACCTTTGCTCATGTGGGCTTTTTCGCAATTTTGGTTTTTCTACTATGCATTGGGTTCACAAAGCAATACAAATTCAAGGAAATTAAAGAAAGGCCTGAAAAGTTTGCTGTAGTTTTTGCAGTAATCTTTGGATTCCTGCTTGAATTCATTCAAGCCCTTATACCAAATAGAAGCCTGGAGGTTATCGACCTGATTGCCAATAGTATAGGTTGCCTTACAGGGTATTTTATTTTTTTCCTTGTATACAAGGCGGGGATAAATTTGTCTTAAACTAAACTTTTAGTATATTTGAAACGTACTATAAAATAGGTATATTTGAGATTCATTTGAAGTTAAAGATATTATGGAAGTTAAAAAGAGTCCAAAAGCAGATCTTGAAAGAAAATCACCTCTATTCCTTAGTATAGGATATGTGGTAACTCTTGCTTTGGTTTTATTCGCGTTCGAATATGGCTTCAAAGATGATGAAGACATTCAGAACTTTGGTGCAATGAACGAATCGGTTGAAGAGACTATTGATATTCCGATCACGGAACAGCCTCCTCCACCACCACCAAAAATTCAGCAACCAGAGATTATTGAGGTTCCAGATGAAGAAGAAATAGAAGAAGATATTGAAGTAGACCTTGACGTAGAGATCGACGAGGAAACTGTAATTGAAGAAGTACAGTTCGAAGCTGAGCCTGTTGAAGAAGAGGTTGAGCAGGTATTTACGATTGTTGAGGAGTCTGCAAGTTTCCCAGGAGGAATGGATGCATGGTACCAATTCTTGAAAAAGAATTTGAACTATCCTTCTCAAGCTCGTAGAATGGGAATCGAAGGTAGAGTTTATGTACAGTTTATAGTTAGTAAAACTGGTCAGCTTTCAGATATCAAAGTTGTAAAGGGTATCGGCGGAGGCTGTGATGAAGAAGCTGTAAGGGTACTAAAAGAATCACCAAGATGGAAGCCTGGTAAGCAAAGAGGTCGCCCGGTGATTCAGAAAATGACTTTCCCTATAATGTTTAAGTTGCAATAAGACTACAAACAAAAGATATAAAAAGCGTGAGAAAATTCTCACGCTTTTTTTATGTCTATTTGCTTAAAACTAAAATATTAGTTATATTTAACTAAAGACATAGTTAATATGAACACTAATTTACAACATATTAAAAATATAGCGCTTATAAGTTTATTGATTACTATCTCTTGTAAACAAACTGAGGTGGAGCCAATGAAAGAGGACAAGTCAATAATTGAAATTGATCAAAACGATTATAACTCATGCATCTTTAAATGTCCCTTAGAAGAATCAGCAACTTTTCCGGGAGGAATCGAACATATAGCAACATTTATCAAAGAAAATATAAACCTCTCAATATTAAATAGAAAGTACTTTGAAGGACGGGTTTTTGTTCGTTTCACAATATCAGAAACAGGCCAAATTTCTAATATAAAAGTAGTAAAAGGTATTGAGGATATAGTAGATCAGGAAGCAATTAGAATAGTAAAACTCTTCCCTGATTTTGAACCGGGAAAGCTTCAGGGCATCCCTGTAAAGCAACAAATAATAATACCAGTGTATTTTAATATATAGTTTTTTTTTATAAAGTTTAACTAAAATTTTAGTTTTTATGGAACCGAAAAAATCAGAAAAAGCGAATCTTGAGAAGAAATCTCCAATGTTTTTAAGCCTGGGATTTATTATAGCTATGGGAGCTGTTTTGGTAGCGTTTGAGTATAAAACAGAGCCTGACAAAGATATTAATAAATATGTGTTTGATAAGGGTGAAATTGAGGATCCATTGATTATTCCTCCAACGGATATAAATCCTCCTCCACCTCCTCCTGAACCAAAACCTGTTGTATTTGTAGAGACAGATGAACCAATAGAAGATCCTGACCTGGATGACTTTACGATTGAAATTGATGAAACAACCATTATTGATATTCCGGTATCAACTGAAAAGCCGAAGGATGAGAAAATTAATAATGAAGTACATGATATCGTAGAAGAAAGTGCTCACTTTCCCGGCGGACAGGAAGCGTGGATGAAATACTTGAGAAATAATTTAAAATATCCATCAAAGGCAAGAAGAATGGGTATCGAAGGTCGTGTTTACGTTCAATTCATTGTCGACAAAACAGGTAAACTAACCAATATTAAAGTTGTAAAACCTATTGGAGGCGGGTTAGATGAAGAGGCTTTAAGAGTAATAAAAAATGCTCCTAAATGGAACCCAGGTAAACAGCGTGGTCGCGAAGTACGACAAAGAATGACCATCCCGGTTTTCTTTAAATTGCAATAATTTTTCACCTTATTTAACTAAATATTTAGTTTTATTGATCAAAAAAAGGCGAGGTTTTATACCTCGCTTTTTTTATAATATATTCAATATCTGTTCTTTTATTTGTTCGAGTGATTCTTTCATGTTTACAACATACTTCTGAATCACAGCGTCATTAGCCTTACTGCCAATTGTATTGATCTCCCGGCCAATTTCCTGACCGATAAAATTAAGTTTTTTACCACTACTATTTGTATAATCGAGAACTTCTATAAAATAGTCTAGGTGTGCTTTTAATCGCACCTTTTCTTCATTTATATCTAATTTCTCAATGTAATAGATCAGTTCCTGCTCAAACCTGTTCTCATCAACTTTATCCTTTTCGATATATTCCTTAATATTTTTTTCTATTCGCTCCCTGATTACCTCTACACGTTCAGGATCTCTATCTTTT
This sequence comes from Mangrovivirga cuniculi, assembly GCF_005166025.1. Classification (NCBI taxonomy): domain Bacteria; kingdom Pseudomonadati; phylum Bacteroidota; class Cytophagia; order Cytophagales; family Mangrovivirgaceae; genus Mangrovivirga; species Mangrovivirga cuniculi. The sequence goes on along the minus strand of NZ_CP028923.1, from coordinate 1,311,019 downwards.
ACCTTCTCAAGAAATTTATCAATATTTTCTACTTCTTCATGAATTTGTCTGGAAAGAGTTTCACCCTCTTTCTGCCTGTAACCGTCTGTCTTGTTCAAAGCCTCACTAATGGTGTCTTCTAATACAGGCCAGAATTCTGCGATTTCTTCCTCATCCAGGAAATCCTCCATTACATCAGGTGATTGGACTGCCAGGCGGAATAGATCAGCATCAGACTGGTGACCAACTGCATTTTTTAGTTCTGTCAGTTCTTTGTAGTAATGTTGAAAAAGTAATTTATTATACTTAATCCTCGCCAAACTATCATCCTTTACCTGGAAATCAATAGAAACTGAAACTTTACCACGCTGAAGAATTTTTGAAATGAGTGATTTCACTTCAATTTCCTTTGAGGTAAATTCCTTTGGTAATTTAATTTGTGTGTCTAGGTATTTTGAGTTAAGTGATTTCACTTCAACCATAACCAGACAATGTTCATCTTCATGTCTGGCCATCCCATAACCTGTCATTGATTTAATCATATGCAAATATGAATTAAAATATGTATTCTGCCTTATAAATTATTTAAAAGTCGTAGCCTAGTGTAAAATAAAATTTCGGATCCTGGACCGTATAATTAATAGTTGGCCAGGCTACATCAAATTTAATGTAATAACCGAGAAATACGGTTCTTGCTCCTGCACCCCAACTATAAAGCCATTTATTTGAAAAGTTCTGCACTCTTGCTACAAAAGGACCATTCGGTCCAGTAGTAATTATGTCTACATTTTGTTCACTTTCATCATCAAACGGGCTAATTGATGTCCAGGCTGTACCTATATCATAGAAGCCAACAAATGAGAAGTTTCTTACGAAATTAGATCCTATAAAACCTCTATACAATACTCTGGCAATAGGAATTCTTAGCTCAGCATTAAATAATGCTACCTTCGATCCATTAAAGGTATTATAATCGAATCCTCTCAATGAGGTTATATAATCTACAAAATAGATATCCTGATTCTCTTCGAAATTATTAAAGTTTAAAGGATGTTGCTGATTAGGCCTTTCCGCATTATCAAAAAACAACCAGTTATCCATTCCACCTAAAAGGAATGTTTCTCGTTTATTATTGAAATATTGACCATAGAATCCTCTTACTGCAAAAGTCATCGATCTGAATATTTCTTCATAATGCCTTATATCAACTGTAATTTTATTAAAAGACTGTTCCTTATCTGTAAACGAATTCATACTGGTAAATACAGCTTTTGCACGAGTTCCCACAATGGCATTTCGACCCAATACTTCTGAATCATCAAATACATAGCTTAAATTAAAACCGCCAAAATGCGAGACCTGCCTCGATAAATCAGGATCAGGAAACTGCGTATATAGAGGACTGAGGCTATGAAATTGTGTATTGAGGTAGAAGGGATTAAACTCTACTCTGGATCTTACACTAAACGGATAGGATGCACCAATTATCACCTCATTTTTCACATATTTATGCCTGTCATCAGCTAATTGTGCGGATTCACTTTCAGGATCAACAAAAAATGTTTCTCTCCTGTATTCAGCTTTAAAATCTATAAGGTGTTTCAAATACTGATATTCTGCGAAGATTCCACCACTTTTTAAGTCTCTGAAAGAGAGAAAAACTCCTCCACTCATAATGTGGTTCTGCAGAATGTCTGACATATTCCCCTTTAGCTTTAGACCAAAACCTAATAAAGGATCTACACCAATTGTTGTAGTTACAAAATTAGTACTAAACTTCGGAGTGTATTCAAACGGCCCTTCAATCTGGCTCTTACGTCTGAACTTCCTGTAGTTTGATAAAAATGTAGATTTCCCCTGTATATCGGGCTGCCTCCTTTGAGTTGGTTGATTATTACTTCTCTCAAAAGCATAATCATCCGTATCAAGAAAATCATCAGATTGTTCAGGTGTCAGATCAAATTGATAGTCATCTGTATCAATAATATTCGCCTGTTCTTTATCTGGCTCTACCTCTTGAACTTGCTCAGTATCGATAGTATCAGTAGAAATGATCGTCGTATCAGGAAGAACTTCAGTTTCTTCAATAGATTGTTCCTGCTCTCTTTCTTGCTGAGCATTTAACCGATCTGCCACAATTTTAGCCAGAATCCTCTGCTGTCGTGGTGTTTGAGGCGTGAATACATTTATATCGACATCAAAATCAGGTTCAGCATAAATATACTCACCTTCCATATCTCCAACTGAATAAGCCAAAGTAGATGTTTCGAAGCTATAGGAAAGATCATCAAGGCTATGCGAGAACTTGGTTAACTGCCTGTTTATTCCGGTTTCAGTATTGAAATAAAATACATTTGTAACTCCCTTTTGATCACTTAAGTATATTATCTCTTTACCTCTTGCAATCGGCTTTGTATCATTACTTATAGTTTTTAATGGGGCATATGATTTTGAAAAAGAACTATCAGTAGGCCATATATACAGATTAAAAGTGTTTAGGTCTTTTATATTCGATAAAGAATCTAAAGGTCTGTTAGAAGAAAAAATCAATGCCCTTTCCCCCTCAACAAAACTTGGGCTCAGGTCATCATATTTATCGTTATTTATTCTTCTTACAGTATTACGTCTAAGATTAAATATAAATAAGTCCGTCTGTCCATTCACACTGGCACTCATAACGATTTGATTACCAGAAGGACTAAAACTAAAATCATTGATTCTTAAAAATCTATCAGTAGATCGGCTAAAACCCTTTTTGGTCTCTACATTAATAACTTCTAACGTTGAAACACCTCTTTTAGAACTCAGTATTCCCACCGTGATCGAATCCTGCCATGCTATTTTTGGTAATTCATCATCCAGCCTCTGATTGATAATATATTGTCCTCCCCTGCTTATGACATTCTCTTTTCCTGTTTCCAGATTTCGGTGAATTACTTTATGTTTTCCCTTTATGTTTTCTACATAAACAAGTCTTCGTCCATCAGGGCTAATCGCTACATCAGTAAATGTTCCTTTCTTTGAATTTTTGATTTTTTTAATAGGATCTTCTGGTAAATCACCATAGGCATTTAAGACTGGCTCATTAATTTGCTTATAGTAATCAGCCCAACCTTTTAGAAACTGTTTGAACGGAATACCTAATGTATAGGCAATACTACTTTGTTCATTACGATTGATACGGGTTAGATTTAATACGTTACTCATGTATATTCTTCCGTATTCCTCTACCATATAATTCCATACAGACTGCCCTAAAATAACTGCTTCCTGCTTGGATAATTGATGAAATTCTTTTTGTGTATCTTTTCTGAAATATGCCCTGACATAATCATCCATTTCTTCATCCCAACCATAAGCGATATACCTTGCTGCTCCAACACTAAACCATTCAGGAAGATTAAGTAAAAAAGTGTTTTGAACCATATCTCCAAGGCTACCCCGAAAAGCATATCATTGATTAAGGTATTAGCCACATGAAAAGACAATTCTTTATGGAACTCCGTTTGTGTACCTTGATATGCAACCTCAACAAAATTCCGGTTAAAATTAGTTTGTCCACCTTCATTGTATTCATTTTCGGTTATGCCGATATTACTTTGCTGAAGATCAGTAATCGAATTATATAAATAAATATCCGTCTTGTAAGGAGGTAGATATCCTAAAATATCACTTATACGATTAAATTCGGAGTCAAGGTAATCGATCGCACTCTTGGCTATTTCATTACCATCGTCATAAAAGTAGAGGTTGAAATTCTCAGTTTCGTAATATCTCCAATTAAAAGTCTTAAACTGAAGTCTGTTTTGACCAAATTCTTCATCAGCTTGCTGGGCTGCGATATTTATTGCTCCAAAAAAAGTCAGCACTAAAAAAAACAATTGATATTTTTTCATATGAATAAATATAAGCAATTACCTTAATAACGAGAAAAAACGATCGATATTTACTCGTTTATCTATTGGTTTATTTTCTAAAATCTGACCAGACAACTCTTTAGCACACCATGGAGACAATGAAACGCCTTTGGCTCCCAGTCCATTAAAAATAAAAACGTTATTTATTTCCGGATGTTTTCCGATAATTGGCTTTCTATCCTTAGTGGCTGGCCTTATTCCTACGAAATGATCGGAAACTTCAGGTTCCGTATCGAGAAAGTTTTTAAGATCATTCAGTATTTTTTGTTTTGCTTCGAAAGTTTTTTCTTCATGATCATAATGGTTATCATATGTTGCACCCAATTTGAAAAACCCCTTTGCTACAGGCATTAAAAACTTCCCACGGGTAATTCCAAAATCAATATTCAAATCTATTTTAATATTTAACAATTCTCCCTTATTGGGTCTGAATGGTAACCAACCAAAAATTTCAGAATGCCTCTCATTGGCTCCGCGACAAAACACTATATCATCATACTCTTTACCGTTCCAGGTAATATGGTTTTCACTGTGAAAAAGATCCTGATATAAAAATTCTTTTATTACTAATGTTCCCTTATCCTCAATGTACTTTTGAGCATTTTTTAAAAATACAGGAATGTCGAGATACCCACTATTTTTTAAAAGAAGACCACCATGCGGGTTTTGTAATTTCTTCTCTAATATAGGTCCTTTTTCTACTTTTTTGACATAATCAAGATATTCCGGATCATCATATTTGGCAAGCCAGTCATTCAAATCACTTAATTCAAGAAAAGGTCTGTATATATTCTTTTGATGATAAAATTTACAGTTTAAAATAGCTTCCCAGGAATTGTAAAAATCTTTCAGCACAGGGAATAGTTCATCAGCATTCCAGGTTTTAACCATCCTGCGACCAGTAATTGGATTAATAATGCCTCCGGCAGCCCATGAAGAGCCCTTAATTTCCGGATCATTCACAACAGTCACATCCTGACCTTTATCTAATAATTCAAGAGCGAGAACTGTACCTGCAAGGCCTTGCCCGATTATTAATATCCTTTTATTATCTTTGCCCATATTTCCGGAGTGAATTAATTACACAAATTTGCAAAGCGCTAAGAACAATTCTATGAAAATACACACTTTTACTTTCAATCCATTTTATGAAAACACGTTTGTAGTAGCCAATGATAATGGAGACTGTATGATTGTTGATCCGGGTTGTTATGAAAAAGAAGAAAAGGAGATACTTGATAAATTTATCACTCAGAATAATTATCAGGTGAAAAAGCTCATTAATACACATTGCCATATAGACCACGTTCTGGGAAATGCATATGTTAAGAAAAAATACAGCGTCAATTTAGAGGGACATGAAAATGATGTAGAAACATTAAAAGCTGTAGAAACATATGCTCCTGCTTATGGATTTGCTAATTATGAATCTACTGATATGGATTCTTATTTAAAAGAGGGAGATACCGTAGAGCTGGGTGACGACTTATTTGAAGTATTATATGTTCCAGGCCATGCACCGGGTCATATTGCACTGTATAATAAAATTGAAAAAGTTCTTTTAGGAGGAGATGTGCTATTTAATGGCAGCATTGGACGTACTGACTTACCGGGTGGAGATTTTGATACCCTGGCTAAGTCAATTAAAGAAAAATTCTATACACTACCCGAGGATGTCACAGTTTATTGCGGACATGGAGAATCCACAACAATAGGAAAAGAAAAAGTTTCAAACCCATTTGTAAAAGCCTGATATGCTGTTAAAAAAGGTAGTAAAAAACATCCCAAATACGATTACCTCACTAAATCTTTTTGTGGAGTAATTGGTATATCATTTGCCTTTTCTAACAGGCTTGATCTGGCAGCTTACATGATCTGGATTGCTGGATTAATGGACTTTTTTGATGGCTTTGCAGCACGGCTTTTAAAAGTTAGTTCTCCAATAGGAAAAGAACTGGACAGTCTGGCTGATGTAGTATCTTTCGGGGTACTACCCGGATTTATTATGTACCACCTGATTGATGATGTAATGGTATATTCATGGGTACCCTATTTATCTGCCCTGATACCAATAATGTCTGCAATTCGGCTGGCAAAATTTAATGTCGATGATTCCCAAACTTATTCTTTTATTGGTTTACCAACTCCTGCTCACGCAATATATATTAGTTCTTTACCGTTAATTATAAATAATGGTAGTGAAGAGTGGATAGGATGGTTTAGTAACCCTCATTTTTTAATGATAAGTACGGTTGTTTTTTCTTTCATGCTGGTTAGTAAACTACCTTTAATAGCATTTAAATTTAAATCTTATGACCTGAAAGCCAATGCTTTTAAATACATGCTATTGTTCCTTAGTATAATTATTTTAGTAATTTTGGGGGTTAAAGGTATACCATTTGTGTTTTTGGCGTATATAATAATGTCAATACTGGAAAATCAATTAGCCAGTAGTCAGTGATTTAAGTGAAGGTAATGAGGCTTTTAGATCGATTATATCATTTTTTAATATTATTATTTTTTCCATTATTGATCCTGGGACAGGAATTACCTGGTTCAATATTCACAGGAAATATATTTAAAGTATATATCCCTGAAACCGGTATTTATAAAATTGATCAAGAATACCTTATTTCAAGTGGTATTAATCCTGACGACATTAATCCTGCTAAACTAAAAATAATTGCCTTACCAGGAGGTTCTCTTCCTCAATTAATAGATGATGAAAATAATCTGCCCAGAGAAATCCCTGTAAAAATTAAAAATCAAGGGGCTTCATTTAGTGAAGGAACTGAGGTTTACTTTTTTGCAGAGGCAATTGAAAAAACTTATTATTCTACGATAACTAATACTGTCACTAATAATAAAAGTGCTTATGCAGATAGCGCATTCGTTTATATATCCTTTTCCGGCAATTCGGATGCTGAGATTATAACTAAGGAAGAAACACAAGGAAATTCTATTGAAAGTGCAGAGTGGATTACTGCAAAAATAGAAGAAGATGATGAGTTTAAAATGTTAATATCTGGAAAAGATTGGTATTTTAATCCATTATTTACTACTAATAGTTCCCGGTCTTTCGACTTACCCATAATAAATACAGGATCAATTTCATCGGATAATCTAAGATTAGAACTTATAAGTGCAGCTACCGATCCATCAACAGTTAACATTTCATTGAATGGATCAATTCTCGAGAACATTTCACTGCCACAGATTTCTAATGCAAATTATGCTAATAAAGGCATCTCCTTTAATAAAGAATATGAATTAACCACATTAAATTCTGAATCATTTACTGTAGATTTTTCATTTTCAGGTCAGGGAAGTTTTTACATCGATAGATTAATAAGCTATTCTTACAATTCAGGTACTTATATTCCTGTAAACATTCCTTCTTTTATTACTGAATCAGGATCAATAAAAGTGTCTGAAAACTCAGTGATTTGGGAAATTGATGATTGGTATGATCCAAAAGAAATTACTGCTCAATGCGAAAGCAATAACTGCTTTATTAATGTAGTCAAAGGGCAAAGACTTATTATTTTTAACGAAAGTCAGGTATTACCACCACCTGAATCAGCAGAAAGTACAATCATAAAACCAATTCCTTCCTATCATTCTGATTACATAATAATTTCTGCCCCTTCACTTAAGATTGAAGCTCAATATCTCGCTCAATACAGAAATGAAAAGAACAACTTCCAGGTTGATATAATTACTCCAAAATCTATTTATGACGTTTATGGATTAGGTAGAAAGGATGTGACAGCTATACGAAATTATATTTACCACGCATACAATAATGGTGGTGGTAAATTAAAATACCTACTGTTAGCTGGTCCTGCATCATATGATTTCCGGGGTATTAAACGTCCGGGAAGTGATATAGTCTCCTCTTACCAGTCGAATAATTCCACAGATCCTGTTTATAGTTTTGTTTCTGATGATTATTATGGTTTTCTGGAAAAAGGTGAAGGATTATGGCGTGAACAATTCGGCCAGGGTCATGATATGGAAATATCAATAGGCAGAATTCCTACTGATGATCCTGAAGTTCTGAGGAATTATTTAGAGAAGGTAAAATATTACGAGTCGATTTCACCGACTGATACCACAGCCTGGCAAAACAAAGTGGTCATGGTTGCAGACGACGGTGACTTTAACGCCCATATTGAAGATATAAACGACCTGGGAACATTTCTTCAACAAGGAGAAACTGCTCTGAATATTAAAAAACTTGCTTTAGACGACTATCCTCAAAGATCTCTTCCAAGTGGCCAGCGATCTCCTGAATTTAAGGAAGCACTAATCAATGCGATGAATAAAGGTGCATTAATGGTTAATTACACGGGTCATGGTAGAGAGGAAAATCTGGGTCATGAGGAATTCTTTGATGATGAGTCAATTGCAGAGCTAAACAACCTTGATAAATTAACTATTTTCGTAACAGCAACTTGCGAGTATGGACGCTTCGATTTTCCATTAAAAACTCCGGGGCTGAGAAAATGTTATATAACCCTGCAGGCGGAGCAATAGCAATGCTAACGACCACCAGACCGGTTAGTATTTCTGATAACTTCAGAGTTAACAAAGCTTTGATGGAAGTATTGAGGCAGGGAAATAGCCGAAATATGACCTTAGGTCAATGGTTTAAGGAAACAAAAAACCTCAATCAGGACAATCGAGGAAGCAGAGGATTTGTGCTTTTAGGCGATCCGGCAATAAAACCGGCAGTTCCCAAAAATGAAATTAAAATTGAGGAAGTAAAAAACCTTTCAAATAACTCTGATACACTATCTGCACTATCCAAAATAAGAATATCAGGAAAAATTATTGATCCCTCAACAAATCAAATAGACGCGGATTTCAACGGAAAAGTAGATATTAACATCTTTGATCAGCCGGTTTCAAGAACTACCCTTGGGGATGAAAGTGATCCGTACACCTATAATGCAACTGATAATTATATTTTCAAAGGAAAAACTGATGCCGTCCATGGCAAGTTTGAGTTCGAATTCACAGTCTCCAAAAACATAGATTATCGAACAGGATATGGAAAGGTTAGTTTTTATTCTGTGAGTTCAGAGGGAATCCCCGCTTCAGGATTTTATACGAATTTAAAAATTTCAGGCAGCAACCCTTCTCCCCAATTGGATAAAAAAGCTCCTGAAATTAAAGCATATATAAATTCGCCCGACTTTATAAATGGCCAGGAAGTATCTTCTTCCTCCATAATGATCGCAAGATTATCAGATGAAAATGGTATTAATTTAAGTAATAGATCATTAGATTTTGGTCCGCATGCAATAATTGATGATACGACTTACATAGAGCTTAGTGAGTTCTATACCGCCGTTTCAGATGATGAAACCAGAGGTACTATTTCTTTACCACTGGAAGGCCTTAAACCAGGAGATCATACTTTAACCCTGGTAGTTCGAGACAATTTCAATAACCTTGCAAGTGTTCAGTTAGATTTCAGGGTAAAGGACGAAAATGGTATTGTGATCTATAAAGCTTGGAACTATCCAAATCCTGTAAAAGATTATACCACCTTTGTAATCGATCACAACAGGCCCGGAGAATTATTTGACATTTCAATTGAGATATACAGTATACAGGGAGAAAGCATGCTGACTTATACAACTGATATTATCAGTAGAGGTAATAGCCTTGAAATAGCTGACTTAAATTTGCCTTTAAATACTGAAAAATTCAGGGATGGGGTATACGTTTATCGGATTACCATACGTTCTTACAGGGATGGGGCCAAAAATGAAATTTATAATCGGATGATTTTACAGAGGAATTAACTATATTTAACCGCAGAATAACTCACTTTTCAATGAAAAAAATCCTATTTGTTCCAATCATATTTTTAGGAATTAACTTATCAACTTTTGCGCAGGGGGCTATCATTGCTGGTCAGGATTCAACCAGGAATGTTATAACTACTGCAGTGCCTTTTTTAACTATTGGCCCTGATGCAAGAGCATCCGGAATGGGCGATGCCGGAGGAGCATTATCTCCGGATATCAATGCAACTTATTGGAACCCTGCAAAACTTGTATTTGTGGAAGGTGACATGGGCTTTTCATTTTCCTATTCTCCATGGCTTAGCAAAATCATCAACGACATGGGGCTTTATTACCTTAATGGTTATAAAAAACTTGATCAAAATAACACGTTAGGTGCTTCATTAAAATATTTTGACCTTGGTGATATACCTTTAGCAACAGATGACGGTACTGAGTCAGGCACATTTAGCCCTCGTGAATTTGCTATAGATGTAGTGTATAGCCGGAAGCTTAACGAAGGTAGAGGTGTCGGTGCTTCATTCAGATTTATTCATTCGAATTTATCAGGCAACTTCACTAATAGCGCTTTTGACACCAAACCGGGTACCTCAGTTGCTGTTGATATCGGATATTATAATAATAAAGAGATTACATTTTTGAAAAAACCAACTGATTGGATATTTGCCGCAGCTATAACCAATATTGGTTCAAAAATGACATACACTAATGATAACAACAGAGACTGGCTGCCAACAAATCTGAGAGTTGGAACTTCTTTTGGAATAGAAATAGATCCTTACAATAAATTTACTTTTGCAGTCGATTTAAATAAATTAATGGTTCCTACTCCTCCTATTTATGAAAGAGATTCAAATGGCAATATAATCTTTGACCCTAATACAGGAGATCCAATCATACGAGAGGGAAAAGATCCTAACAGGGGACTACTAAGCGGAATGTTTGGTTCATTTGCCGATGCTCCGGGTGGTTTTAGTGAGGAAATGAAGGAATTTCAAATTGCCTTTGGAATGGAATACGCCTATAGAAATGCGTTTTTCGCCCGAACAGGTTATTTCTATGAAAATGAAATGAAAGGAAACCGAAGATATTTTACTTTAGGTCTTGGTCTTGAATACCAAAAATTTGGAATTGATTTTTCATATTTGATACCAACTATTCAGAACCACCCACTTGCTGAGACTTTAAGATTTACCCTTCAATATAACTTCGACGAAAAAGAGGACACTGATAACGACTAAAAATTATTAAATGCTTGACAGAACTAAAGCACCATACAAAAACGATTTAGTTCAGCCGGACATTATAAAAGCACAGGAAGCTTTCATTTTTGAAAATACTCCTGTGTTTTTTGTTCATTCTGATACTCAGGAAGCGTTGAAAATTGAAATCATAACAGATTCAGGTTCAAAATTTGAACAAAAACCGGCAGCTGCATCTACCGCTCTATCTCTTTTAAATGAAGGAACTAAAAGTCGTACCGGCAGCCAGATTTCTGATGGGTTTGACAGCCGCGGAGCTTTTACGGATTTTAATAATACGAGTGACAGACAGCACATGTCTTGCTATACCCTTGAAAGGTTTTTTCCTGAAATTATTGAACTAATGTCTGATGTCTGGATAAATCCATCTTTCCCTGAAGACGAACTTGAAAGATATCAGACCCAAAAAGCAGAACAGATCGCCCAGCAGAGAAAAAAGAATCAATATAAAGCTGCAGAAGTTTTCAAAAATTCTCTTTTTGGTAAAAATCATCCTTATGGACGTACTGTCGGACCTGAAGAGATCAAATCTATAAACAGAGAAGATCTAATAGACTTTCATCCGACAATGTATAGAAACCCGGCAATATTTTTAAGTGGTAAGGTAAGTGATAATGTTTTAACTACTCTGCAGGATCATCTGCAGAAAATACCGGTATCTAAGGCAAATAATTCAAAGATTAAAAAGCCAGAACAGATCACAGACCTGATAGTAATTAACCGTCCGGATAGTCTGCAATCTACAATAAGAATGGGATTACCAATTATAGACCGAGGGCATGAAGATTATTATAAATTGGTAGTTACTAATGAATTATTTGGAGGTTATTTTGGTAGCCGATTAATGAAAAATCTTCGAGAAGATAAGGGGTACACCTATGGAGTTCATTCAAGATTAATGCATCTTGAAGACGAGGGCTATATGATAGTTGGAACGGATGTTATAAGAGAAAAAACAGAGGATTCTTTAAAAGAAATTCAATCTGAATTGGAAAGACTGGCTACCGAATCAGTAGAACAATTTGAATTTGACACGGTAATAAATTATTTAAAAGGGAACTTTATTTCTTCTATAAATACACCTTATTCACTCGTGGACAAATTTAAAAGCCTCTATTTTTATGATCTTGATTATGGCTTTTATGATAATTATTTTGAAAATCTTGATCGAATTACACCCGCAGATATTAAAAATACTGTAGAAAAATACCTTTTAAATAACGATTGGACTAAAGTTGTAGTCGGAGATTTAAAATAAATCATTCAAAATTTATAATCTTAAACAAAGAATATTATATTCAAACCGGAGGATTATATTAATGATCAGAATAGTCGGGCTGTATTTTTTATTTTTTATTTCTTCTCTTACCGCAAAGGCTCAAATTGAGGGATATATTTTTGACAATGCTGAATTGCTTAAAAAGAAAGAATTTTCATCTCTTGAATTCTTTATGCGTGGTATTAATGAAGAAAATGCTCCTGAATATGTATTCTATTCTTTGAATGGACTAATGGGAGAAGACATTTATGAGGTTGGGAAAAGATTATATTCCAATATAATTACCAAAAATGACATTATAGACCAGGGGGTACTTTACATTTATTCTAAAGAAGAAAATGAATTTGCTCTGATCACCGGTGAATCCCTGAAATGGCATTATGGTAGGTCATTTGAAGATAGCATCACTAATATTACCAAATCTTATTTTGAAGAAGAAGAGTATTTCACCGGACTATCTAAGACTTTCACTCAATTGTATTCCATGTTCAATAAACGGGTTCCATGGCAAATCTCTTATAATTCATTTACTGAACTAGGAAACGATCTGGCTAATAGTGAAGGTAAACTGGTAGAATTCACAGGAATCCCAATAACTAAAAACCTGACCACTCGCCATGACCCTGATATTTATATGAGCAATGAGTATTATATAAGAGTAAAAGGGGATAATGGGAAAGTAATCAGACTATTTTATACGATAGATATGTTAGATGATATCCAAAAGCTGATTTCTTCTCCTAAAGCCAGAATTATTGCAAGAATTGGTAGTCTCAGACCTTTTAAGTTTCTCTATGTAGGCAGGAAACCTTTAAGTCAATAACCGTATTTCTCTTTCCAGAGAGCCTTCATACGCTTTCTCATCTCATTTTCTCTGGCATTAAACCCCGGTTCATAAAATTTCTTATCCTTTATTTCATCCGGTAAGTATTCATCGAAGACAAAATTATTCTGAAAGTCATGAGGATATTTATATTCCTTACCATACCCCAGCTCTTTCATCAATTTGGTCGGTGCATTTCTTAAATGTAAAGGAATTGGGAGGTCTCCTGTTTCCTTAACAAATTTTCGAGCATCTTTAATTGCTTTATATGAAGCATTCGACTTTGGAGAACATGCTAAGTAAACTACACATTGAGAAAGGATTATCTCTGCTTCAGGATACCCAATAAAACTTACTGCCTGAAATGTATTTACTGCCATTACCATGGCTGTAGGATTAGCATTACCAATATCTTCGGAAGCAAAAATCGTGAGCCTTCGAGCAATAAATTTAACATCTTCACCCCCTTCAATCATTCTGGCCAAATAATAAAGTGCTGCATTCGGATCACTCCCTCTCATTGACTTTATAAAAGCAGATATTATATCGTAATGTTGCTCTCCGGTCTTATCATAGATAGCCATCTTTTGTTGAGCTACCTTCATTACAACCTCATCGGTAATCTCAGCCTCATTTTCGGAGGTAGAATTTTGAACAGATAACTCAAACAGATTTAATAGCCTTCTGGCATCTCCTCCACTATATTTTAACAGCGCGCCATGCTCTTTAATTTTAATATTCTTGCCTTTAAGCTTATCATCTGTCTTCATTGCCTTTTCCAGTAAAGACAAAAGATCATCTATTGTCAGATGCTTTAAAGTATAAACCTGGCACCTCGACAATAACGCCGCGTTAACCTCAAAACTTGGATTTTCAGTTGTGGCCCCGATAAGAGTGATGGTTCCTTTCTCTACTGCAGCAAGTAAAGCATCCTGCTGGGATTTATTAAATCGGTGAATTTCATCGATAAACAAAATTGTACCTTGTTGTTTCTTTGCTCTTGCTATCACCTCCCTGACATCTTTTACCCCTGAGCTTATTGCACTTAAAGTATAAAAAGGAAGGCTTAGTTCGTGACTGATAACATCGGCAATTGTGGTTTTTCCTACTCCGGGAGGCCCCCATAAAATCATACTTGGTACAGCACCCCTTTTAATAAACCGATTGAGTACACCGTCTTCCCCACCAGGTGATCCTGTCCAACAATATCTGCAACGCGTTGAGGTCGCATTCTTTCAGCTAATGGTTTTTCAGCTTCGAACAACATATTATTCAAATAAATTTTCCAAGGTCCAATGCAATGTAATACATTTGCCACAAGTTTAAAGAACAATCAATAAAGTTAGCCTCGAAAAACTGGATGAAAAGTCAAATTGTGCCTCATATTCAGCTATTTATAGTCGCTTTAATATATGGAGCCAATTATTCCATAGCAAAGTCTATTATGCCGGAATGGCTAACTCCCAATGCTTTCATTTTTATTCGAATTGCTTCAGGTGCCGTGGCCTTTTGGATATTAGCTCCGCTATTTGGCGGTAATGAGAAGATAAGTAAGTCCGATTATCCACGTCTTATGATATGTGGACTTACAGGTACAGCCATGAACCAGCTTTTCTTTTTTAAAGGGTTGGTTTATACGAGCTCAGTGAATGCGTCTGTGATCATGACCTTAAGCCCAATTCTCGTATTGGTAATTAGCGCTATTATATTGAGAACCCGGATGACTACGGTTAAGATCTCCGGAATAATTCTGGGAGCTATTGGTGCCGGTTTATTATTGGGTCAAAAAAATTTCAATCTCGACAACGATAGTTTTATAGGTGACCTTTTTATACTAGTCAACGCTTCTTCATATGCTTTTTATCTGGTATTAGTAAAGCCACTAATGGTGAAATATAATGCGATGACTGTTGTTAAATGGGTTTTTACTTTTGGTTTATTATTTATATTCCCGTTTGGTATTGCCGATGCTATACAAACATCATATGTGGTAATGCCTTGGACAGTTGTATTAAGAATAAGCTACGTGGTCATCTGCACTACCATTTTAGCCTATATGCTTAATTTGTTTGCAATGAAAAAGGTAAATCCTTCCGTAGTCGGAGCTTATATCTATTTGCAGCCTGTTTGTGCAATGCTCATATCAGTATTCATTTTAAATAATGAATTGACCCTGGAAAAGATAGTTTACAGTTTGCTCATATTTATTGGCGTATATATGGTTTCCCAGCCTGGTTTTAAAAAGAAAGCTGCCTGATCACTTTTATGGTTCGATCCATTTGATCATCATCAAAATCCAGATGGGTAACAAACCTTATCGCACCCTTTCCAAACGGCACAGCATAAATCTTATTTTCTTCAAGTTTATTCAATACCGTTTCTACCGAAAGATCATCTCTAACTTCAAAAATGATTATGTTAGTATCAACAGGTATAATATTTTTGACGAAATCAGCTTTCTCCAACTCCTGTGCTAGTGTTTTGGCTCTGTGATGATCTTCCGAAAGCCTTTCAATGTTATTTTTTAAAGCAAAAAGCCCTCCTGCGGCAATTAAACCAGCTTGCCTCATTCCTCCTCCCAGTACTTTTCTAACTCTTTTAGCCTTTTTGATAACTTCATGCGTGCCTATAAGTATTGAACCTATGGGTGCTCCCAGCCCTTACTCAGGCATATTGAGATCGTATCAAAATGTTTTGCATGGTCCTTAATCTCCTCTCCGGTTGCAACAATAGCGTTAAAGAACCTTGCTCCATCAAGGTGCATCTTTAACCCATGTTGAGTAGCCAGACTGGCAATGGGTTCGATATCTTTTTCTCTATAGCACGCCCCTCCACCTTTATTAACAGTGTTTTCAAGACCTATTACTCTGGATATAGGATAATGTATGTCCTCCTTTAAAATGTTTGGCTCAATTAATTCCGGCGTTAAAATACCTCTCTTGCCATCTGCCAGCCTTACAGAAACCATCGAGTTATATGCTAGTCCTCCACCCTCATAATTATAAATATGGCTTCTTTGATCGCAGATCACTTCATCCTGAGGCTGAGTAAGGCATCTGATGGCAATCTGGTTAGTCATTGTTCCTGATGGGCAATAAAGAGCTGCTTCCATACCAAACAGATTTGAAGCATACTCCTGTAATTCATTTATCGTTGGATCTTCATCGAAAACATCATCTCCAACAGGTGCTGAAAACATAGCCTCCTTCATTTGTTTTGAAGGCTTTGTGACAGTGTCACTTCTTAAATCGACAATCATTCGCAATATTGTTTTAAATAAAATGCAGACTCTCTATCTCCTAAATCTTTTCCTTTCCCCCATGCCTCACAGGCGTTTTGTATATCTTTCAACTGATAAAGAGAAGACCCTTTTCCTCGATAGTACTTACCTTCCTCCGGATTAATTTCAATGGCTTTATTATAATCTTTTAAAGCTTCGGAATATGATTCAAGAGAAAAATATGCATTTGCCCGGTCAAATACCACCTGATCATCTTTGGGGTTATTATCAATGAATTTATTGTAATCACTGATAGCTGCTTCAAAATTCCCTAGTTGTTCCATTAAGAAACCGCGATTATATCTGGCATTTGCATTATCAGGATCATTGGCAAGTATAACATTCAGATCTTCAACTGCTGCCTGGTTATTTCCCAGGTACATATGAGCCAATGCCCGGCTGCTATATGCAGGCAGGTATTCTTTATTAATATTTAGTGCCTGGGTATATCTGTTTATGGCATCTCTGAAGCTCTCAGTCTCGATAAATACATCACCCAGGGCAGTTAGTTGTTCCGGGCTCCCTGCCCCATTATTAATAGCCTTCTCATAGTAAGAAATTGCAGCACCATATCTCTCCAACTGGTTGTATGCTTCCGCAATCTTCACATATAACTCACCTTGAAGTTTACCTCCGTTTAATTGCTCAGCAAATACCAGATCATCGATACCATCCTCAAAATTTTCCATTTGAATATTGAGCACTCCCCTGTTTTCAAAGGCTCTTGTATACTGCTCATCTAATTCGATTGCTTTATCATATGCATCTAGTGCAGCTCCTGGTTTATTATCCTTTTCAAGAGCTTTTCCAAGAT
Source organism: Mangrovivirga cuniculi (assembly GCF_005166025.1). NCBI lineage: Bacteria > Pseudomonadati > Bacteroidota > Cytophagia > Cytophagales > Mangrovivirgaceae > Mangrovivirga > Mangrovivirga cuniculi. The sequence goes on along the minus strand of NZ_CP028923.1, from coordinate 1,293,846 downwards.
TATTATATAATAACGGATCCTGATTACCTCTTGAAGCAGCATCCTGATAGGCAATAACTGATTTATCAAAATATTCAGATCTGAAATAGCTGTTACCTAAAATATATGGGGTTTCTTTATCTTCAGGTAAGTCTTCAGATGCCTCCTCTAAGTATTTATTAGCCTTTTCATATTCACCAGTATGATAATAACTAACACCTATTTTCTTATTAATTTCAGATTCTGAATAGCCATCTTCTTTAGATTCAATTAAAAGAGGTAATGCTTCGGAATATTCATTGTTTTTGAATAGACATCCTCCTTTAGCACCTTTCAAGGCAGGAGAATTAAAGCCTTTGTTCATAGCAACTGTTATATCAGTTGTAGCTTCTTCACAATTATTTGTCTTATAATTAACGATGCCTCTGTATCCATATAACATCCCATTGTTAATCCCTCCATTAATCGCTTTGGTCAGTGGATCCAGAGCTTCCTCATATTTTCCCAGGTTGAACAACGACCTGCCAATAATCGAATAAGTTACTGCATCGGAATTTCCGGCTTCCTGGATCATTTTAGCATCAGCTAATGCTTTTTCATAATTACCCAGTTCGAGTTGAACTTTTGCTCGTCCATTTAATGCAGGTAAAAAGTCAGAGTTAATATTTAATGCCTTATCAAAAGAAGATAAAGCCTGTTCATAATTTGTATTTAACGAATATGCATTTCCCCTGGCTGTATAAAGCTCTTCAGATTTCAATCCCAAATCCTCTGCACGACTGAACACCTCCAGTGCTTCGTTGGGTTTACTATCAGCAATATAAATCACTCCCAGATGATAATAAACAGCGGGATTTTGAGATTCTAAAGCAACAGCTTTTTCAAGTTGATTTCTGGCGGCATCTATTCTGCCGGTATTCACTAAAGCCAATGAGTAGTTTGTAACAATATTAACATCATTCAAAGCCTCTGAAATACCTTTATCATAATTTGAGACAGCATTATCATAATTTTCAAGATCATAATACAATTCGGCAAGTCTTAAAAAAATCTGTGCATTTCCATTACCCAGTGAGATAACCTTTTCAAGATTTTGAGCTGCTTTTTCTTTATCACCTCTGGACTCATTCAGTTCAGCGAGATACATATAATAAGCTGACTTTTCTATTCCATTTGATATCGCAGCATTGACATATTTCTCAGCCTCATCATCATTACGTTCAACTGCCAGCATTGCCAGAAGTTCAAGAGCCTTAGTTTGATTTTTCACTGAGCTTCCTGCAGCTTTTAAATCATTAAAAGAATTATCCTTATCACTAAGTTGGTAATAAGACATTCCCCTGGTGATCAGCGCTTCTGAATTTTCTGCATCCTTTTTTAAAATTTCTGTTGCAAACTTGATAGCCTCCTGATAATTTCCAGCCTGGTAATTTAATTCCATTAATAACCTATCCAGTTCTGCAGCCTGATAACCTGAGACTTTCGCCTTGTTAAGTTGATCCAATGCATCCGAATAAAGTTCTTTATCAGCCATTAACAAGCCTAGATAATAGTGGCCCTTATCAGAAAGGACTTGAGTTCCTCTTAGTGAAGAAAGAAAATTAAAAGCTTCTTCCTGATTATTTAATTCGTATGAGGAAATCCCGGCTATCAAATCCATTTTTGGATCAGTACTCCCAGCTTCTATAGCATTTTTAGACCACTCTAAAGCTAAATCATTGTTTTTCTGACCATATTCTAATTTTGCAATTTTTACAGCTATTGACTTATCTCCAGTTTTTTCAAAATACATTTTATAATCTGCTGAAGCAGCAATTGAATCCCCGGCTTGAAGTTCCAGATCTCCTTTCCTCTTATAAAAATCATTTCCGGAATACCCTGCACCAGCAGCTTTATTCCACATTTCAATAGCTTTAGAAGTCATTCCTAAAGTCAAAAATGCTTCCCCAGCATTAAAAGCTTCCTCTGCACTTAAGGGTCGTATTGCTAGTAGAGCATCATAATATTTAATTGCTTTTTCCCAGTTTCCGCTATTAAAAGATGCTCTGGCCAAATACTCCAGAATAACCTGGTTATTTGGCTGTTCATTTAAAACTTTTTCCAGTAAGACAATGCCCTTATCATAGCTTTTATCATCGATTAGAGTTTTACCAGCCAATGATAAAATTATTAAATTTTCAGAACCCAGGTCTGCTGCTTTTAATGCAGCTTCATTCATTTTGGATGTATTCTGATCAATCAATGCTAAAGTATAATTTTCGTAATCTTCCAGGTTAGGGAATTTCGATATCACAACATTGTAATCGCTAATAGCATCCTCTTTCCGGTTAAGATTAAAATTTGAACGTGCTCTAATAAGAATTAAAGAGTCAGATGGATTGTTTAATTTATTTATGTCATTTACTACGTCACTATACCTCTCCTCTTTAAGATTTAATTGAATTCTTGTAAGAAGAGCCTTTTGATCATTGGGATATTGATCCAGTAACCTGTTCAGAAATAATTTTGCTTTTTGATTATCGTTAAGATCTAAAGATAATTGGATCGCTATATGAAAAGCGTTTTTATCGGAATTATTGAGACTTAAGTATTTATCAAAGGCTTTCAGGGCATCTTCCTTTTGCCCATTTAAATAGAATACATAAGCCTGATAAAAATAATCCTGTCCTTTGGAACCTTTACCTGAAATATCATTGGAATTAATATGCGAAGAAGATACCCATAATGCACCTTCGGATCTATTTATTATGATACCATTTAAATTTCCGTTTTCAAATGTAAAAGAGATTTCGGGAAGATTACCCTGATTCAATAAGGCAACTTCACCGAATCCGGTATTGGCTTTATTGGTTAAATCTATTCCGGTTGTATTGATAGAATTGTATTGTGACTTCCACAATGCTTTCTGATTTTTAAATGTATCTCCTTTAGGATTGGCAGTAACAAAGGAAGCAGTAAGAGTATTGTTAATAGAATATGCTTCTAAACCCAGGAGGTTTAACTTCTTTACAACAGTTTGAAGTTGGTGAACTGAACTGTCCTGAGTAATTATAGTAGATCCAGCAGCACCTGATAAAGTGACATAAGTTCCCTTATCAGCAATGAAAACGCCGGTTTGATCCTTATCTACTGAAAACCCTAAGCTTTTATCCTGTCCGAAAATGCTAATAACTTGAAAGGCCAGCATTATTAATAAAAAACACCTCATATTATTGAAGACTAATTTAAACTAAATAGTACATTAAAAAATCAGCAACATCAGCATAGAAAACATGGCTGCTGACATTGTACATAAAAAATTAACTGTGTGCTTATTCAGATATCCATTTCTTTCTAATGTAGCACCCAGTAAACTATCCACTAAATTACCCGAAAATCCTGATATAGTAACAATTAAAAATACCTTAAATCCAACATTGAAAATCAATACAAAATAGAGTAGTGAAATGATAGAAGAACCAATTATCGCAGCGACTATGCCTTCTAAACTAATCGCTCCATCCTCTCCTCTGTGTGCTTCCTTTAAAGAAGGGAAATACACAAACTTATTACCAAGCCTTTGCCCTATTTCACTCGCAAAGGTATCAGAACAAGCTGCTGCTATACTTGCCACTACCATTATTTCGAGGATAAATTTATACTCTGATTTTAGTATTATGCTTATCACCGAAATCAATATAATCACTCCTCCGTTTCCAAGAACATTTTGCCAGCCTCTGACACCCTTATCACTATCTGCAGACAGGTAAGAGCGATAGCTCCATTTACTTAGTACAGATCCAAAAAGAAAGAAAAAAGCTAAGGTCATAAAAGCTACTCCGCCAAATTCAAATAGTATTAAAGCTCCACAGACAAATGCTAAAACAGCACCACCGGGAGTTAGCCATTTCAAAAAAACACTGAGCAAAGCACCTACGGCTAAAAGTAAAATAAAAAGGTAAAGTATATTGACCATTTTATCGTTAAATGTCAAGAAATACTAACATAACTAACTTATTTACAGATAGTTATATGATATATTACTTACATTAGTTATATTAAAATACCTATTTAGGGTCAACAAAATTATTACAATTTTCATCATTCCAACACAAACCTGTTATCCGGGTTGAGCTGAAATATTTTATCTAAGTAATCAAATAATTATCACATAAATCAAAAAGTTATGAAAACTCTTAAATTAATCGCAGTATCAATTTTCTTTGTTCTAGGTTTTACACAATGCGAAACTGAAGATCCTCAACCCTTACGCCCTGAGCTTGAAGAAGTTCAAGATTTAGTTGCGACAGACGGCGATAAGAAGGGAGAGGTCAAGGATATTGACTAATCGGTAAAATACATTAAAATTATTTTGCAAAAAAGCCGCCTTTTCGATCAATAATTTTGAAATACCTGCCAGGCTTTTTTATTTTAAGGAAATATTTATTAAGGATATTTCCAATGGAGTCTTTTTGTAAAATTTATTTAACCCAAAACAAGATTAGTAGCTATTTCGCTATTCTACTATTCTTGTTAATGACTCCTGTTACGAAAGCAACCAGTAAATCAGATTCTGTTTATAATAAACTCAAGATAAATTTTAAGACCAGGTCACATGAGATTTTTATAAACTCCTGCACCACTGCAATAAATCTGGATGCACTTTCAAAACCAAATGAAGGTAAGGTGAGGTATATGATGGCTCAATCATATAATAACAAAGGTGATCTTATTAATTGTGTCCAGAATCTATTTTTAGCTTCTGATATTTTCGTAGCTCTGAATGATAAAGAAAAACTTGCACTGACTTACAACTTCCTTGGTGAGGTGTATCGCCAGGGTGGTGAATACATTGCTGCCATTGACTATTTTAAAGAATCATTATCATATTTCGCTATTTATGATAATTACGATAATATGGCAATGGTAAATTATAATCTTGGACTTACTTATTATGATTTGGAAGATTATGAATCTGCCAAAACATACTTTTACGATGCTTTAGAGAACAATCAACGGGTGAGTAATATTGATAGAAGTGCCAGAATATATAACTTACTTGGAGCTATACATTTTCAATTACAGGATTATGAAGTAGCCAGATCATACTACCATCTATCTATGGAAATATATGCCAATGATGAAATCCCGGTAGAAAGATATGGCATTGCTTATTCGAACCTTGCAGAAATCCATTTATCACTTGGCAACTTTGATAAGGCAATTTCAGTTGCAGAAAAAGCATTGAGTTATAAAGAAAAGCCAAATGGAAATCCTGAATCATACGATATTCCGGACGCATTGATTACTCTGGCTAAAGCATATTCTCAATCCGGGAATATCGAGAAAGGAATGAAATTACTTGAAAATGGAATTCTTGAGAAAAACCCTTCCGGTTTTCACGAAAACTATTTCAATGCTATTAGTCTGTATTTTGCTCTTTCAGAAAACTCTTCTCGTTCTAACACTGCTAATTCAATAAAAATATCAAATATTCTGGTAGAACAAACCAAGTTACTTCAGCAGCAAAATAAGGTTTTAAATAATGCTAAAAGCCAATATCTCATCCGTCTTGCTGATTCAAAATATAAATATACTACTGCGGTAAGTGGGATTCAGGCAGATAAAAAAATTAATTATTGGACCTATATAATAGTTCTAAGCCTAATATTGATAGCGGTAGGAGTTCATTTTTATAGAAGAAAGAAACGAAAGGAAAAGCTGAAAAAATCTCTCAGCGACCTGCTTAATTAAAGCTCTTTTTCAATAATGGTCGCTATTTTTTCCTGAAGCGATATCATCCTGTCTTTAAGGTTAATATTCTCATCTCTTAATCTTACAACTTCTTTAACAAGCTGGTCATTTACCTGTTGAAACCTATTAAATAGTCTTTCAAGTTGTTCACGACTTAAATGCTCTGGAGTTAAAGGTTCTGCATGTGCCATTTGAGCCATGCTTAAAATCATTTCAGTTGTGAGTGAATTGTTTACTGAAAACTCATCTTCATTATCATCTATAGCAATGACCCCTTCATTGACTTTAACCCCTAACATCGTATCAACAGAAACATCCAAAATACGAGCAATATGAGGAACGAGATCCAAAGAAGGATAACTCACACCTGTTTCATAATTAGAAATAGTATGACGCTTAAACTGGATTCCTGCCGAATCATTTAGTAAGGATGCAAACTCATCCTGACTATAACCTTTTGCTTTCCTAAGCCTTTTAAGGTTCTCTCCGAATATCTTGAACTTCTTCAAAATTTGTTAAATTTTCTTGACATTAACGTCAAATAACTTTACATTTAAAATAACGGTAGCTTAAAATTGCTATTGTTATATGGGATTTAGTTAGGCGGGTGCGATAGCATCCGCCATTTTTATTGTTCCCTTGCTAATACCCTGATAAATTCATCATCCATTTTCACCAATGACGTCGGAGTAAATCCGGATTTTGGTACAGAATTAAACTTATCTACCAGGGCTTTAATTTTATCATACTTATCTCTCTTCGCTTCACTAATTGATATTTTCATCATTTTAGCGAGGATTTGAACATGTTCACAAGTTTCTTTATTTAATATCCTTATTTGTCTTTGAATACTATTTATCAACTGATTAAAAAGATCGTAATCATTTATAATACAGTATTGCAATGCAAGAACAGCTTTTACTTCAAGCTGGGCATAAGGATATTTCTTTAAACTAACTTCATTCAGCAAATTATTGATCCATCTTGCTGCCTCATCATGCTTTTTAGCAAAGTGACAGCTTAAAGACCTGTATGTCATGTAAATAACATATTGAGGTATATCATTTGTATTACTTTCGTAATCCTGAAATAATGCCTCATTTTCTTCATAGATCTCCCCTTCAAGTCCCATTCTTAAATGCCTGTCTATTTTAGTTAATAGGAATTGGGAAGGAAAGGTAAACAGGCTATAGTTAGTTAATAAGTTTTCTGCTGCCTCATTTACTTCCTCAAAATAAGTTTCAGCCTTCCTGTAAACCTTATAGTGGTTATAATACTCGAGGGTTAAAAACTCATGGACGATCTTTAAATGGAAGTATATTGTGTCCAACTGATAAGATTCGAAGATCTTTTGAACATTATCCAGAATATCTTCAATTGGCTCCAGGTCATTTTCCATCTCAGAATCCTGCTCCACAAAAAGCCTGTGAAAAATATTTATACAGCTTTTGTAAACATACATTCTGTGCGAATCATAAAGAGCACTGGTGCTCAACATTTCTTTATTGAGTAATGTCAGAGCAAGTTTATCAGTTTCTTCTCCTGATAGAATATAAGAACCATATTTTTTGAAATATTCAGCAAGAAGATCTTCGGCCTTATCTACTGCAAGAGTATAGGCTACATATTTATTATAAAGCTGACTATAATTAAAATTATCGGGTGAGTTTATATGAAGCTTTTTCAACGCTTTGTATACTATAGTTAACTCACTGGCCAGATCATAATCCAGCAACTCTTTTTCGAGCTTTTTTAATGTGGCAATGGCAATTGCTCTTTTCTTAGTAAACAATACTTCATTAATATTTGCTACTTTCTTAAGAATATCCGTTCTCGGATTTTCCATTTGTTGAAGCAAATACTCTTCAATTTTTTGATTTAGTCGTGACCTTAAAGTATAATAAGCGTTAGTATTTACATCGAGTTCATCCATTACTGCAGTATCAGAAACAGACTTATCACGCATTGATTTAAGTAAATATGCTGATTTATCAGCACCACTATCCATTAATTGATTATAAATAGTTTCATAATCATTATCAGACAGTTGCTTTATAATATTTTTGAGTTTGGCCATAATGTAAGTGGTACAAATTGGGTTATTTATAAAATTCCAATTCCGTATTCAAAAATAGGATATTTTATTTTATAGTCATTGTAAGATTATATTTAGTTTTTGTGCATAAACCTTACACACGATATTCAATATAATGAATTATATGAACAAATTACAATATAGAATATTCTCTACAAAAGCTTGTAAATACATTAAGTAACTGATTAGCAACATCTTATAATCCTAACCTTTATTTACCTTATAGAAAAATCTTAATTAAATTTAATTTACCAGCCTTTTCTACATTTTATTAAAGAATATTTCTACTTCATAGCTCAATATACAAAATAAGTCATTTAGTATATAGCCTCGTAGCTTATTTAGCATTTTATCCTTTTTTCATACGCATAATAATAGCATCAAATCTCTTGAAAAAGAGTGCTTTTAAGTAATTCTGCTGAGAATAATTTTATTAACTAATAATGAAATATCCTAAAACTTTTTATACTCTCACCAAATCTTATTAATTGAATTGAAGATATGAATATTCAAATTATCAGAGATCTTTTTATATACGATCTCTGATAACCTTTCCTAAGAAGTAATCTCTATTATTAAGAATCACTTAAGCAGATCTCTTGATTGATTGTAATCTCTTTTAACAAGTAAAAAAAAGACCACAGTATTTGTGGTCTTTCTAGTGGAGCATATCGGAGTCGAACCGATGACCTCTACGCTGCCAGCGTAGCGCTCTAGCCAGCTGAGCTAATGCCCCATAATTGAGGCTAGCAAATATAGGATATTTTTACTTAATCAGAAAAAGCGTCTGGCCTTTACAAATATGCGTTCATAATAACCTTCATTAAGTACGCTTTCTGTCACTCCAAGCTTAGTTGAGGCATGTATAAATTTAATTACTTTACCATCGTTATAAGAAACTATTCCTACGTGAGTTATTTTCCTCCTGCCCGGCTTAAAACTAAAAAACACAAGATCTCCGGGCTTTAATTTTTTCATTTTAATCCGGTCTCCTTCTTTACTTTGAGCCTTTGCTGTTCTGGGAAGCGGCTGGTCTATGGCATTATATGCTTTACAGGTTAATGCAGAACAATCGATACCACTCCTGGTCGTTCCTCCATACTTATAAGGTGTGCCATAATAAGATCGGGCAGCTTTGACAGCTGTATTTGCTTTACTTTCCCTGATGGCCATTTTCTTGGCAGAACCACATGAGGTAAAAACAAAACTCATAGACACAGAGATGATAAAAAGAAATAAACCCTTTTTAAAATAATTTATTGACCGTAGCATATTTATTTATTTAGTTAAAAAAATCCTTTTCTTTCAAATAGCTAATGATAATAAATTCAATACAAAGACTCATTTAATTAAAATTCATTATGCAACAAGCTACTTAATTGTCTCTTTTGTATCTTAACGATCGCAATTTTAAATTTATTGAATTTTTTACTGAAATGTGTGGTATAACCGGAGTTTTTGCGCTTAATGAAATCGGAAGGATGCAAATGATCCATTTATCCAATGCAACTTCCACATTGGCTCATCGTGGTCCTGACGACCAGGGTTTATTTAATGATTACAGGGTTGCTTTAGGGCATCGAAGGCTTTCTGTCATTGACCTTACTCAGACAGGCCACCAGCCCATGTCTGATAAAACCGGTCGGTATCACATCGTTTTTAATGGAGAAATTTACAATTACCCAATACTAAGAAAAGAACTGCAAAATGCCGGAGTCGAATTCAACGGCGATTCTGACACTGAAGTTTTGCTTTATTCTATGATCCATTGGGGAGTAGAAGCTCTTAACAAATTAAACGGTTTTTTTGCTTTTGCATTCTATGATTCGGAAAAAGAATCGATATTCATAGCAAGAGATCGCATAGGCATTAAGTCTTTGTATTACCATCTCGACGATGATAAGCTTTTATTTGCTTCTGAAGCTGTAGCTATTCATTCATATGGCATTGAAAAAGAAATAAACAAGGATGCTCTTTCACTTTATCTTCAACTGAACTACATCCCTTCACCTTTTACAATGATTGAAGGTATTAGCAAACTTCCCGCGGGTTCATACATGACATGTGATGCTGAAGGAAATACTACAATTGAAAAATACTATCAGATCCCGGAATCCCAGATCAGTAAGGAGACATCCTATAACAAGGCAAAGGAAGAATTGGTCCAGCTAATTGAAAATTCTGTAAAGGAAAGATTGATAGCAGATGTGCCTACGGGGACATTTTTAAGCGGGGGAATAGATTCTTCAATAATCACTGCTGTAGCATCGAAATTCAAACCTGACATAAAAAGTTTTTCTATTGGATTTAAAGACCAGGCTTATTATGATGAAACAAACTATGCAAAGGCAACTGCTGAACATTTGGGAGTTGAGCATCATGTTTTTTCATTAACCCTGGATGATCTGTATGCAGAATTAGACCAGATGCTTAACAGTTTATCCGAACCTTTTGCGGATAGCTCTTCACTACCTGTTTATTTACTAAGTAAACTCACAAAAGAACATATAACTGTAGCATTGTCAGGTGATGGTGCTGACGAATTATTTGCAGGATATAACAAATACCAGGCTTTTTACAGGTCTTTAAATCCAGGAATAAAAGAAAATATAGCTTTAGCTGGTGCTGGGTTGTGGAAATATCTTCCTCAATCGAGAAATTCAGCAATAGGAAATACATTCAGGCAATTAAACCGGTTTGCCGGTGGATCCAAATTAAATCCAAAAGACAGGTATTGGTTTTGGGCAACATTTATGCAAGAAAAGGAAGCTCAAAACTATTTAACCCCTGAGTACCGCGGAAATACTAAACATATTGCCAGTGAACTGTGTAAATATATTGATAAGGGCAATATCAATGAGGTATTGACGAATGATCTGTCTCTTGTTCTTCCCTACGATATGTTGACAAAGGTAGATCTGATGTCTATGGCACATGGTCTTGAAGTAAGAGTGCCCTTTTTGGATCACAGAATCATCGATTTTGCCCAATCTCTACCTGAAGAATACAAGATCGATGGTAAGATGAAAAAGCGAATACTACAGGATGCTTTTAAAGCTATTCTGCCAGATCAGCTTTACAACAGACCAAAGAAAGGTTTTGAAGTACCTCTACTACCATGGATGAGAGGTAAATTGAAAGATAAAATAAATAACCAATGGCTTAATCGGGAATTCATTCAGGAACAGGGTATTTTTGATAGCCATACAATAGAAAAACTTAAGAAAAAACTATATTCTTCAAACCCGGGAGACTCACATGCCACCGTCTGGGCAATGATAGTTTTTCAACAATGGTATAAAAATTATATGGCAAGCGAATAGAAATGAAAGAGAAAGAGATCATAGGAGAATTAGAACACCTGAAAAATTCTTTTGCGGGAGAAATTCATACTGAAAATAGCCTTCGTCACATTTATGCAACAGATGCTTCCGCCTACAGGGAGCTTCCTATTGCTGTTACATATCCTAAGAATGAGGAAGATATTATCAGTTTAATAAAGCTTGCCAAAAAATTCAAAGTGGGTCTTATCCCACGAACAGCAGGTACATCTCTAGCCGGACAGGTAGTTGGAAATGGCATCATTGTAGACGTTTCTAAACATTTTACCAACATCCTGGAGGTAAATAAGGAAGAATCCTGGGTAAGGCTGCAGCCCGGCGTTATCAGGGATGAGCTAAATCGTTTCTTAACTGACTATGACCTATATTTTGGGCCTGAAACCAGCACGGCCAATCGGGCAATGATTGGTGGAATGGTTGGAAATAATAGCTGCGGTGCAAATTCAGTTATTTATGGAAGCACCCGCGACCACCTGTTAGAAATAAAAGCATTTCTTCATGATGGCTCGAAAGTCACTTTTAAGGATATCACTGCAGATGAGTTCAAAGAAAAGTGCCGCGAGAACAACCCCAATAAAGCTGAAAGAGATGTTTATCGCAAAGCCCTTGAACTTTTAAGTCCAGAAGAAAATCGCAAATTAATAGAAGATACATTTCCTAAAAAAACCATCCACAGGAGAAATACGGGTTATGCCTTAGATCTTTTAAGTGATGCAGAAGTATTTGGAAGCTCAGATCAACAATTTAATTTCTGCAAACTAATTGCAGGATCTGAAGGAACTCTTGCTTTCATCACTGAAATTAAAGTTAATGTACTTCCAACTCCTCCGAAATACACAGCCCTGGTTTGCCCTCATTTTGAAACGATCTATGATTCATTGAAAGCGAACCTGATCGGATTAAAATTCAACCCCAGTGCTTCTGAATTAATGGATGACAAAATTTTAGAGCGTACAAAAGGAAATATAGAACAGCGAAAAAATCGTTTCTTCGTTCAGGGTAACCCGGAAGCGATATTAATAATCGAACTCAAAAAAAATTCGGAAGAAGAATTAAAAAAAGCAACGGAAGAGCTAATAGAAGCTTTGAAAGCCGAAGGTCTTGGTTATCATTATCCGATAGTCTGGGGTGAGGACACTAAAAAAGTATGGACCCTGCGAAAAGCCGGGTTGGGATTATTATCAAACGTTCCAGGCGATGCAAAGCCTGCTCCTGTGATTGAAGATACAGCAGTTGATGTAAACGACCTGCCCGAGTATATCAACGAATTCAATGAAATTCTTGCAAAACACAATATGTCATGCGTTCATTATGCTCACGCAGGATCTGGTGAATTACATCTCAGACCGCTCTTAAACCTTAAGACCTCTGAAGGCCAACATGAATTCAGATTAATCGCTGAAGAGATTTCTAAATTAGTAAAAAAATATAAAGGAAGTTTAAGTGGAGAGCATGGGGATGGGCGATTGAGAGCCGAATTCATCTCTTATATGGTCGGCGAAAAAGCCTATGAGATGATGAGACAGATTAAATATAGCTGGGATCCTGACAATATATTCAACCCAGGAAAAATTGTCGATACACCACCCATGGATACATCTCTCAGATATGCTGTAAATCAAGAAACTCCTGAATTTAATACGATTCTAAGATTTGACGACTACCAAGGGTATTTGAGAACTGCAGAACTGTGCAATGGTTCCGGTGATTGCAGAAAACTTTCTACTGCAGGCGGGACCATGTGCCCGACTTATATGGCTACCCGGGATGAGATTGAAACAACACGAGCCCGGGCTAATATCCTTCGGGAGATGATTTCCGACCCAAACAGAAACAAACCGTTTGAAAGTGATGAGGCTTTTGAAATTCTTGATCACTGTGTGAGTTGCAAGGGTTGTAAATCTGAATGCCCCAGTAATGTTGATATGGCCAAATTAAAGGCCGAATTTCTTCATCAACGTTACCAAACAAAAGGAATCCCTTTAAGAAGTAAAATGATTGCCAATGTGAATAAAGTCAATCAGTTAGCTTCGATTTTTCCTGCATTTTACAATTTCATAATCGGAAATAAATTAACCGGCAACCTGATCAAAAATCTAAATGGATTTGCTACTGAAAGGTCTCTCCCTCCTCTTCATAAAACCACTGTAAAGAAATGGTACAATAAAAATAAAGCAGACAATTTTGGCTTTCAGGCACCCTCAAGGGGAAAAGTTATTTTATTTTGCGATGAATTCACTAATTACCTGGACACTGAAGTTGGAATAACTACAATTAAATTACTGGCAAAACTAGGCTATGAAGTCTTTATTCCAGATCACGAAGAAAGTGGTCGTGCACATATCAGTAAGGGACTTTTGAAAAAAGCGAAGGAATTAGCCGATAAAAATATTAGTAATCTTTATCCATTACTGGATGCTGAAACTCCATTATTAGGAATAGAACCCTCAGCGATTTTTACTTTCAAGGATGAATACATAGATCTTTGTGATATTCAATTAAAACCAAAAGCAGAAGAAATCGCTAAGCAAACCTATCTCGTAGAAGAATTTTTAATTCGTGAAATAGAGCTTGGAGAACTAAAAGACATTAAGTATAAAGAAGAGCAAAACAAGGTCAAACTTCACGGGCATTGTCATCAGAAAGCATTAAGCTCAATGGTACCGGTAAAAAAATTACTATCTCTTCCTCCGAACTATACAGTTGAAATGATCCCTAGTGGTTGCTGCGGAATGGCAGGCTCATTTGGTTATGAAAAAGAACATTACGAGCTTTCGATGAAGATCGGTGAGACAGTATTATTACCCATAGTCAGAGCCACTGAAGAGGATACATTAATCGCAGCACCGGGTACTAGCTGCAGACATCAGATTAAAGATGGAACCGGGAGGACAGCTATTCATCCAATTGAAATATTCTACAATAGCTTACAATAATTTAATAAGATTCTAAAGCTTTTCTAGCCTGTTCGATATGCCTGTGGTTATGAAATGTGTAAACTCGCATAGCATCTCCCAGTTTTAATTTTATTATTGGCAAAGTCGTGCTAACCCTTTTATCCAGGTCTACCCCATCAAGACCTGCATTAAGAGATTTGAGGAAAGCTTCAAGATCTGTAGTGAATTCATCAATTACTGATGGATCCAATTCCTGATGTAATGGATTTTTACTCTTAAATGTTGGCATTTTAGATGCTCCTTCAGACAAAGGCTTTACGCTCTCTGCAAATTTTTTACCCAACCAGCCAGTAGAAAAATAATCTTTGCTTGCACCTGATTTATTCTCAATTTCTTTCATAAAAATGGGTAAATAAAATTCACTATATCGATTCAGGTGTTCAATACACTCAAGAGCAGACCAACTGATATCTGTGGGGCGATGATTTAATTTAGCATCTGAGATATCTCTGATCGACCTGGCAAATTCCAGGCAAAATTTAGTTCGTTTTAATATCTCTTCAGTAAGATCCTGATACGTAATTTTCATTATCTGTTTTAGTTTATTTAAATATAATAAATAGCCCTATTAAACACACCAAAGTGATTCTTAGGATTTCATTGATCGCGATCTATCAAACGCATATTTAATCTATGCTCAGAAAGATTTAAGACATAAAAAAACCCTGACGAAGCTTTCGCTTGTCAGGGCTTAATGAATTTATAACTTAATCTTAGATTTATTTCTTATCGTCGTCTACTTCTTCGTATTCAACATCAGAAACATCATCTGCACCTCCGGCATCATCGCCCTGAGCCTGACCTTCAGCTCCTGGCTGTGCGCCACCTTCAGCACCCGCAGCACCTTGCTGTGCCTGGTACATCTCCTGAGAAGCGCCTTCCCATGCTTTGTTGAGTGCTTCTAACGCTTCGTCAACTTTTTCGATGTTTTCTGACTTATGAACTTCTTTCAGTTCGTTAAGTGCAGACTCGATCTTAGATTTATTTTCCGCAGAAAGCTTATCTCCGTACTCACTAAGCTGCTTTTCTGTCTGGAATATCATTGAATCAGCCTGGTTTAGCTTATCAACTTTTTCCTTGGCAGCCTTATCAGCTTCAGCATTTGCTTCTGCTTCTTTTTTCATTTTTTCGATTTCCTCTTCGGTAAGACCTGAAGATGCCTCAATTCTAATCTTCTGCTCTTTACCTGTACCTTTATCTTTCGCAGATACGTGAAGGATACCGTTAGCATCAATATCGAATGTTACTTCGATTTGAGGAACTCCTCTTGGTGCAGGTGGAATGCCATCTAAGTGGAATCGACCGATAGTCTTGTTATCTTTCGCCATCGGACGCTCACCCTGCAATACGTGAATCTCAACTGATGGCTGATTATCGGCAGCCGTAGAGAACACCTCAGATTTACGAGATGGAATTGTCGTATTCGATTCGATCAGCTTTGTGAATACACCTCCCATGGTTTCGATACCCAGAGAAAGTGGAGTTACATCAAGTAAAAGAACATCTTTTACTTCACCGGTAAGAACACCCCCTGAATTGCAGCACCAATCGCTACTACTTCATCCGGGTTAACACCTTTAGAAGGACGCTTACCAAAGAATTTCTCTACTTCTTCCTGGATCTTAGGAATACGAGTTGATCCACCAACAAGTATTACCTCATCAATATCTGAAGGACTTAAACTTGCATCGTTCATTGCTTTCTTCACAGGATCCATTGATCTCTTGATCAGGTTATCTGCAAGTTGTTCAAATTTTGAACGGCTTAATGATTTAACAAGGTGTTTTGGTACCCCGTCAACTGGCATAATATAAGGAAGGTTGATCTCTGTGTTAGTAGAACTAGACAACTCAATCTTCGCTTTTTCTGCCGCTTCTTTCAATCTTTGAAGTGCC
The DNA here is from genome assembly GCF_005166025.1 of Mangrovivirga cuniculi. Classification (NCBI taxonomy): domain Bacteria; kingdom Pseudomonadati; phylum Bacteroidota; class Cytophagia; order Cytophagales; family Mangrovivirgaceae; genus Mangrovivirga; species Mangrovivirga cuniculi. Next base: position 1,277,846 of record NZ_CP028923.1, on the reverse strand, counting down.
ATCGGGTCTTTTCTAAGGTCGATGCCTTCATCTTTCTCAAATTCTTCTGCTAACCATTTGATGATCACATCATCGAAGTCATCACCACCAAGGTGAACATCACCATTAGTTGATTTTACTTCAAATACGCCATCACCCATTTCAAGGATAGAGATATCAAAAGTACCTCCACCAAGGTCATATACAGCTATTTTAAGATCTTTATCTTTTTTATCAAGACCGTAAGCAAGAGCAGCGGCAGTAGGCTCATTGATAATCCTTTTAACATCAAGTCCTGCGATTTGTCCGGCTTCTTTTGTTGCCTGACGCTCGCTATCATTGAAATATGCTGGTACAGTAATAACTGCTTCTGTAACTGAAGTACCAAGATAATCTTCAGCAGTAGACTTCATTTTCTGAAGAACCATTGCAGATACCTCTTGTGGTGTATAGCTTCTGTCACCAATTTTTATTCTGATTGTATCGTTCGCACCTTTCTCCACTTCATAAGAAGCATGCTTACGCTCATCAGTTACTTCGCTCCATTTTTTACCCATGAAACGCTTAACCGATGTAATTGTATTTTTTGGGTTTGTTATTGCCTGTCTTTTTGCAGGATCCCCAACTTTTCTTTCTCCTTTACCATCGTCCAGAAATGCCACGATCGAAGGTGTGGTTCTTCTTCCTTCACTATTTGGAATAACAACCGGTTCGTTACCCTCCATTACCGACACACAGGAGTTGGTAGTACCTAAGTCTATACCTATAATTTTTCCCATACTAAAATTTATATCTATATTATGATTTCACAATTATTTCAACACCCAGTATTTATCAAGCACTGTGCCATTGATTTTTTCACTGACAAAATGTCATTTTTAACCAAATTCGAGTTTTGAAACATATTTTTGTCTGTCAGAATTAATAATTATCAATAAATCTTTGCCTTTTTGGCATTCCCCGGCTTCTCTGCCAAATATTCTAAGTAATTCGTTCCGATTACTGTATTGGGAACCATATATTCCCTAACTTTGCATCTTTAAATTTTTGAGGATGAAAGGACTAGAGCAAGAAATAGCCAGGCGACGTACATTTGGTATTATTTCTCACCCCGATGCAGGTAAAACCACTTTAACTGAAAAGCTTCTTCTTTTTGGAGGTGCCATTAATACTGCGGGGGCGGTAAAAAGTAATAAGATAAAAATGCATGCCCGTTCAGACTGGATGGAAATTGAAAAGCAGAGAGGTATCTCTGTTTCTACTTCAGTTATGGGTTTTGAATATAATGGTAAAAAGATCAATCTTCTTGATACTCCTGGTCACCAGGATTTCGCAGAAGATACCTTTAGAACACTCACCGCTGTCGATAGTGTGATCATGGTAATTGATTGTGTGAAAGGTGTTGAGATTCAGACAGAGAAGCTGATGGAAGTATGCCGAATGAGAAACACTCCCGTTCTGGCATTTATTAATAAGCTTGACCGGGAAGGTCGTGACCCATTCGAACTTCTTGATGAGATAGAGCAAAAACTGAATATTAAAGTTCGTCCTCTTTCCTGGCCGATCGGGATGGGGAAATCATTCAGAGGGGTTTACAATCTTTTCGAAAAAAGACTCAATCTTTTCGAACCGGGAAAAGCTAAAATTACTGATAACCAGATCGAATTTGAAGATATAAACAGCCCTGAGCTGGAAGATTATATCGGCGAAAATGCAGCTGCTGAATTACGAGAGGAAATTGAATTGATCGAGGGTGTTTACCCTGAGTTTAGTGTAGATGAATATCTTAATGGTGAAGTAGCTCCTGTATTTTTCGGTTCGGCAGTAAATAATTTTGGTGTCAATGAATTATTAAACTGCTTTGTTCAGATCGCTCCTGAGCCTAAATCGAGAGAGACTGAGGAAAGAGAAGTAATACCAACAGAAAAAGACTTTACAGGATTCGTATTTAAGATACATGCAAATATGGATCCGAAGCATAGAAACCGAATTGCCTTTATCAGAGTTTGTTCCGGAAAATTCGAAAGAAACAAATTTTACCACAGGGTCAGGGAAAATCAAAAAATGAGATTCTCAAATGTAACTGCATTCATGGCCCAGGATAAGGAAATAATTGATGAGGCCTACCCAGGCGACATCGTAGGACTTTATGATACAGGCAATTTAAAGATCGGAGACACTCTGTTTGAATCAAATGGAAGTAATTTCAAGGGAATTCCAGCCTTCTCTCCTGAGATTTTCAAAGAGGTGATCAATAAGGATGCCATGAAAACTAAGCAGCTTGAAAAAGGATTAAGGCAGTTAATGGACGAAGGTGTTGCCCAGCTTTTCGAATATGAAATGGGTTCAAGGAAGATTGTCGGTACCGTTGGTGCACTACAATTTGAAGTAATTCAACACAGACTTAAAGAAGAGTATGGAGCTTCAGTGGCATTCCAGCCTCAAAATATATATAAAGCATGTTGGGTATCGGCAGAAAATGAAAAGGACATGAATGAATTCATTAAGTCTAAAAGAAGACATATTGCCGTAGACAAAGATGGTAAATATGTATTTATGGCAGAATCCAAAGCATGGTTACAGATGATCCAGGATAATTTCCCTGATATTAAGGTACACTTCACTTCTGAATTTTAAGATATGGCCAGAAAAGGAAAGCACATTGAAATTATATATGAGGACAATCACCTGATTGCAGTAAATAAACCATCAGGGGTGTTAGTCCATTCAGACAGAACAGAGGACCCGACTTTAGAAGAAGCTGTCAAAGACTTTATTAAGGTTGAATACAACAAACCCGGCGCTGTGTACCTGGGTGTTATACACCGTCTTGACAGGCCGGTAAGTGGCCTGGTATTAATGGCCAAGACCAGTAAGGGGCTTTCTCGTATGAACGAAGTTTTTAAAGAAAGAAAGGTTGACAAAACATACCTGGCGATAGTAAATAAGCTTCCGGAAAATCAAGAAGGCACCCTTGAGCACTATTTGCTAAAAGACACTGCAAAAAACAAAACTCACGCTCATATCAAACCTAAAAAAGGGGCTAAAAAAGCTGTGTTATCCTATAAGTTTGTGGGCAGGATCGCTGATAAATATTTATTGGAGGTAAAACCAGAGACCGGTAGACCACATCAGATAAGGGTTCAGTTGAGTAGCATGGGCTGCCCGATTCAGGGAGATGTAAAATATGGATCGACAATAAAAAACCCGGGAACCGACATTGCCCTTCACGGTTTCAAGCTTAGTTTCCAACATCCTGTTAAAAAAGAACATGTTGAGATCAGAGCCGAGGTTCCAGGCAATGATCTTTGGAAATCTCTAAAACCGCTCACAGAAACTTTGTAGACTTTAAATCTCTTGATAAGTATAATGCATTAAAAATCAATTTAAATATGAAAAATATATTTATACTAGCATTATTACTTACCAGTTTATCTTTTGCGAATGCTCAAAGCGATGAAGAAAAAGTAGATGAGGTTATCCATAAGGTTTTTGATGCCATGAGAGCAGGCGACAGTACAGTTCTTGTAACATACTTTATCAAGCAACCTGCTATGAAAACCGTTTATAAAAAGAAGGCAAGGTTCTCCTTCACTCGGGATCCTTGAATGATTTCGCTGTTGCAGTTGGCACTCCACATGATGAAGTGTATAACGAAGTTATCGATAACCTGGAAATAAAAATTGATGGACCACTAGCTTCAGCTTGGGTTCCTTATAAATTCTATATCGGAGAACAGTTCAGCCATTGTGGTGTTAATGTGTTCGAACTAGTAAAAATTGACGGAAACTGGAAAATATCATCGATAATCGATACCAGAAGACAAGAAAACTGCCTCTTCTAGAAATTGGCAACATGGAGGCTGTCAATCGAACTATTGATCAAATGAATAGTTTTGGCAGCCGCCATATTCCATTTTTCTTCCTTATAGATTTCGAACACAATCATCCGATTTGTCTACCACTCAAGGATATAAATCCTAAAGAAATAGCTTTTAACTTTAATGGAGTAAAAAATGTTGAACAGCTTTCTTCACACAGTTCAACTCCTTTAACATTCGACTTCAATCCCGTTAGCTTTGCTGAGTTTAATAAAGCTTTTGATCTCGTCAAAAATGAAATATTTAAAGGCAACAGCTATCTGCTCAACCTGACCTTCAGATCGGAAATCACCTCAAATTATACCCTGGAAGAAATTATTGAATGTGCTAAAGCAAAATACAAGCTATGGCTTCGAGATAAATTCATCAGCTTTTCACCGGAAACATTTATTAAGATCCAGGGAGATAAAATGCATTCGTATCCAATGAAGGGTACAAGAGTATTAAAGAATGACAAAGATGCTGAACGTTTGTTGAATGATCACAAGGAAACTGCAGAGCATGTCACCATTGTTGACTTGATACGGAATGACATGAGCATTCTTGGGAAAAAAGTTGAAGTAACAAAATTTAAATACCTGGATGTACTCAACACTCACCGCGGGAAATTATTACAAATGTCCTCTCAAATATCCACACTACTGGGTGAGAACTGGTATAAAAATATAGGCTCAATAATTTTTTCAATGCTTCCTGCCGGCTCTATAAGTGGCGCCCCAAAAAAGAAAACACTTGAAATAATAAAGAAGGCCGAATCAACAGACCGGGGCTACTATACCGGGGTGGCGGGGATTTATGATGGTAAAAACTTTGATAGCTGTGTATTGATCCGTTTTATTGAAAAAGATATAAACGGAAAATTGTATTTTCGCAGCGGCGGGGGCATTACACATTTAAGTGAAGCCCAAACCGAATACGAAGAAGTCTTGAATAAAATCTATGTTCCGGTTTATTGAATCCATCTGTTTTGAAGATTATGACTTCCCTCTTTTGAAGCACCATCAGGAAAGGGTTAATCGTACTTTTGAGCATTTTTACCCTGGACAAAATCCTTTTGACCTTAACAATTTTTTAACCTTTAAAGAGCTACCACAGGATGGAAACCGATACAAGGTGAGGATAGTTTACAATGAAAAACCAGAAGACTTTTCAATAATCGAATATTCACCAAAAAAAATCGATAGTTTGAAATTAATAGAATCTTCATCCTTCGATTATTCCTTTAAATTTGAAAACCGGGAGAGTCTTTCTGAACTATATAACCTTAAAGAGCCGGCTCAGGATATAATTATTGTCATAGATGGAAAAGTGACAGACAGCTCCTATTCAAATCTGTTATTTAAAAAGAAAGGGATGTACTTCACTCCTGAAACTCCATTGTTAGCCGGTACGCGCAGACAGTATTTACTGGAAAACGGTTATATATCTGAAAAAGATATAAATGTAGAAAACATAGGAGAATTTGAAAGTGTTTGTTTGATCAATGCGATGTTAAAGCCGGGTGAGATCGAGATCCCAATAGAAAATATTATCCAATGAAATGGTTTAAAAAATTACAGAAACACTGGAATTTAAAAAGTGGTAAGCAGGTAGCGATAGTATTAATTGTCTTTGCTCTAACCGGAAGCACTGCAGTTTACCTGAAAAAATTCATGCTGGATATTGCAGGTTTTGGACCGGAAACATCGTGGTGGGTTAAGATCCCATTTTTAATTATAATCACATTTATCAACTACCAGATATTATTACTGGCTTATGCATTTTTATTCGGTCAATTTAAATTCTTTTGGGAATTTGAAAAGAAGATGTTTAGAAGAATGACCGGGAAAGGTAAAAAAAACAAAAAGACCGATGAATGATCATCGGTCTTTTTTATTATCAAATGATATTGTAATTCTTATTCCTGAATAACTTTTTCAGCCAAAACCACAACTCTATTACTTGCAACCTCCACAACACCACCGTCAACAGTGATCTCATGATTGTTATTGTCCTTAGTTACATAAGACAGAGTTCCTTTGTCTAATGAACTAATTATCGGAGCGTGATTATTTAAGACTTGAAAAGACCCTTTAGATCCCGGGAAAGTAGCAGATAATACTGCTCCTTCAAAGATCTTTTCGTCAGGTGTTACTATTTCTAGATACATATCTTCCACAGTATAAGAAAACAAGAATCAGCGATTCTTGTTTTGCGTTATTAAATTTATTTTGTCTCAGCGAGCATTTTTTCACCCTTCTCGATAGCTTCTTCGATACCACCAACAAGGTTGAATGACATTTCAGGAAGATGATCAAGCTCACCATCAATGATCATGTTAAATCCTTTGATAGTGTCCTTAATATCAACCAACACTCCCTTAAGACCAGTAAACTGCTCTGCTACGTGGAATGGTTGAGATAAGAATCTCTGAACACGTCTTGCTCTGTGAACAACCATTTTATCTTCTTCAGAAAGTTCTTCCATACCAAGAATTGCAATGATATCCTGAAGTTCTTTGTAACGCTGAAGAATCTCTTTTACTCTCTGAGCACAATCATAATGCTCATTTCCAACTACATCAGGTGAAAGAATTCTTGAAGTTGAATCCAATGGATCCACAGCAGGGTAAATACCAAGCTCAGAAATCTTTCTTGAAAGTACTGTTGTCGCATCAAGGTGAGCGAAAGTAGTTGCCGGAGCAGGGTCAGTCAAGTCATCGGCAGGTACATAAACAGCCTGAACCGAAGTAATTGAACCATTTTTTGTCGAAGTAATTCGTTCCTGCATCGCCCCCATTTCAGTAGCAAGTGTCGGCTGGTAACCCACAGCAGATGGCATACGACCAAGAAGTGCAGATACCTCAGAACCTGCCTGAGTGAATCGGAATATATTATCAATGAAGAAAAGAATATCTCTACCCTGACCTTCACCTGGATTTTCTCCATCACGGAAATACTCAGCAAGAGTAAGACCTGAAAGTGCCACACGAGCACGAGCCCCTGGAGGTTCGTTCATCTGACCGAATACGAAAGTTGCTTTCGATTCTTTTAATTCGCTGTGATCTACTTTACTAAGATCCCAGCCACCTTCTTCCATTGACTCAAGGAAACCTTCACCGTATTTTACGATACCAGCTTCGATCATCTCTCTAAGAAGGTCATTTCCTTCACGAGTACGCTCACCAACACCTGCAAATACAGAAAGACCACCGTGTCCTTTTGCAATGTTGTTGATCAACTCCTGAATAAGTACGGTTTTACCTACACCGGCACCACCGAACAATCCGATCTTACCACCTTTTGAATAAGGCTCGATAAGGTCAATTACTTTAATACCAGTATAAAGTACTTCAGAGGAAGTTGAAAGATTTTCAAACTCTGGAGCATCTCTGTGAATAGGTAGTTTATTATTACCTTCAGGTTGTTTGATACCATCGATAGCCTCTCCTACTACGTTGAAAAGACGTCCTTTAATATCTTCTCCGATCGGCATCGAAATGTTAGCACCGGTGTCAACAACTTCAAGACCTCTTAAAAGTCCTTCTGTTCCGTCCATCGCGATAGTTCTCACGCGATCTTCACCTAAGTGTAACTGTACTTCTAGAATGTTTTTTTGCCCGTTAGGCATCGTTACTTCGAGTGCATCGAATATGTCAGGAAGTTTTCCTCCCTCGAAGCTAACATCCACTACCGGACCAATAACCTGGGATACTTTACCAATATTTGCCATTGTATGTTCTAAATATTAAGAAACTGCAACCTTAAAATTTGACTGCAAAAGTAGGACTAATTTATCTGAAACCAAAGCTTATGATAAAATTTATGATAGAAGTTCAATCGGTTGCATAAAAGAATTTCTAAATCCGCTTTTTTAACCTTACAATTATCCATAAAAAAACCCTGACAAGCTATAGCTGCCAGGGTTTAATTTTCTTTTTAAAAAATTACAGTCCGTGTCTTCTGCTGAGATAATCGTCTGTTTCGCGTAAGCTAAGCAGGCGCCCGCTTTGCGTAAGGGTACGACGGCTGTGGCCTCCCTTTAATGCTGTTGAATCAGCATCATCACCTAAAATGTTGCCGATTTTCTCAAGCGTGTTTACATCATTTTCACTTTCAATTAACTTCTTTAAGACCGATTTTTTTGTTTCTATAGAATTTTTCATATTGCTATTTTACCAATTTACAGGCATTAAATCAAACAATAATTGAGTCAATTCTTATTATTTAGATGATTTTTAATAAAATAGCTAAAAAATTATCAAATTGTTAATGATAGTATTCGATTTAGTTTCAGCAGAAACAAATTATTAAATTCGAATTGAATTTAAATCCTGGAGTTGGCAGAGGGTAAAATTATTCTGAAAGTAGTTCCTTTATCCAACTCTGTGCGCTTTATATATATTTTTCCCTGATGATAACTCTCAACAATTCTTTTAACTAGTGCAAGACCTAATCCCCACCCTCTTTTCTTTGTGGTGAAACCAGGTTCAAATATTGTCTTCAAATGGCTTTTAGAGATTCCTTTCCCAGTATCTGAAATATCAAGAAACACCTTTCCTTCATTGGCCTTTATTATTTTTAAATTTATCGCTCCCTGCCCATTCATTGCATCTACTGCATTCTTACAAATATTTTCAATAACCCAGGCGAACAGAGATGGATTTAAACTCACCAATGTCGGATCGACAACTGTTTCTATATTGATTGATACTTTACGGGATATTCTTGTTTGTAAGTATGATATCGTGTGTTTTACATGATCAACCAGGTTAACTTCCTTCAAAGCAGGAGTACTTCCTATACTTGAAAAACGTTCAGTTATTAACTCCAGCCTTTCTATATCTTTCTCAACCTCTTTGATATAATCACTGTTTCTGAATTCGGGAACGGCCTTAAAATACTCTACCCAGGCCATTAAAGATGAGATTGGTGTACCTAATTGATGGGCAGTTTCTTTGGCCAAACCGACCCAGAGCCTGTTTTGCTCAGCTTTTTTACTGTAAGAGAATGCTACATAGGCCAGGAATCCAAAAACCAACAAGATAGAGAGCTGGACATAAGGATAATATTTCAACTGGTTAAACAGATTTGAATTGTTATAATATAATCGCCATGTATTGTAAACTACATTATCCAGTTGAGCCTGAATAATAATTGGTGAATGTTCGGCTTTCATTTCCTCAAGCTCAGCCAGAATAAGTGACTTTTGCTTTTCAGGGGTTATATCCTCAGGAAGATCCAGATTCCGATGCATTATTGCATTCCCCAGGCTATCAACGACTATACAAGGTACTGAAGAATTAGCTCCAATTATCTCATTATATACGAATTGTAAATTTTCAGCATTTTCTGTGTTATTTACAAATTCCAGTGCTTTGGCGAACAATTCGATTGATTGTCGCTCTCTTTCCTTAAGTCTTTTGGATAAAATATTAGTATAAATAATGGTTCCCATACTTATACCAATAGCTGTCAGTAAGATCAGTAACCTTACGAAATTATTGCTCTCAAACCAGAAATTCCCATCATTCTGACGTTTAGCCATCATCAAACGGATTAAAAAATTAACATAAGTTATAAGATTTTAAAATACAAACGCACCAAATAGCATTATATTTACGTTTATAATATACAAAATCTATAGCCATGAAGTTTTCTGTTGTAACCCTTTCGCTATTGGTGATTATATCCTTCTTTATATTAAACACTGAAGAAGTTATTTTAAATAATAATCACTTTAAAAAGGCTACTTCATCTCTCCATTGCACCTATGAATATCATGTCACTTCTATTAAATCCAAATACAATTCCAGTACTCCTGAGGATAGAAAGTACGCTTCTTTCTGGATATCGTTAATGCTTGACAGACCTTGTTCTAAGATGGAAAAAAATAAAATGCAACATCAATTCCCACAACAGGCTTCAACTACTTGCAAAGCTTTTGCAAAGGCAGGCTGATCAATAATTTTTGATCATCCATTTAAATATTAGCTTATAGGAAACTTTAGCCCCCTGGTTAAAATCCCTATTCTGTATACTCTTCCCGCCAGCCATGCAGTTCCTATTATACCCAAAATTAGTAGCAACATACTAACAATTATTTGCCATACCGGTATATCAAATGGCAATCTGGCCATCATTACAACAGGAGATGTTAAAGGAATCATGGAAAATACTGTGGCAAGGGTGCCATTCGGACTTTCAACTGCTGGTAAGCCGACTCCTATACTTATTATTATAGGCAAGATCACAGGAAACATAAATTGCTGGGTATCTGTTTCCGAATCGACCACTGATCCTATCATCGCAAAAAGAGAAGCATATAATAGAAAACCTCCCAGAAAATAAAAATAAAACAAGCTAGTATCAAAGGCAGATTCAAAGATGATATAATATCCGTAATTACATTAACCTGAAATTCAGAAGGTGCACCTCCCTGATTTAAATCATTTAATTGTTGCTGACTTTCCATTGCCGTATTCACCACTTCTGTCTGACCAATGAATGCACTTGCTATTCCTAATAGCACCATTGTTAAAACCACCCACATAAATAATTGAGTCAATCCTACTGCTGCAATTCCAATAATCTTACCTGTCATCAACTGGAAAGGCTTTACAGAAGAAACAATCACTTCAACTATTTTTCCTGATTTCTCTTCCACTACCCCTCTCATTACCTGACTTCCATAAATCATTATAAATATGAAAATCATATAAGCACTTACTCCCCTGCAATCGTACCCACCAGAGCTGAGGTTTTTTTCTCTGTTCCATCCTCACTTAAATTGATAGTCGTTATATCGATATCCGAATTTATTTCATCAAAAATATCTGTTGAAAGTCCTTTTTTCTGAAGTTTCAAACGCTCAATTTCGTCTTCTAACATTGATTCAATAACCGTAAGCGTTCCAATCCCCGGGTTTCCCTTAGTTCTTAACACAACGTCTTTAGGGTCATCTCCCTTAAAATCTGGAATATATAACAAACCATAGGCCTTAGAGTCCAGGTATGTCTCTTTGGCTAACTCACCGGATAAAGATTCAGATAAAAACTCAAACTCTAAGTTGTCTGAGGATATTAAAGCCTTTCTGAATTTTTCGGATTTATCCAGGACTATAATTTTCTTTTGATCCTCAACTCCTTTGACTGATAAAAAAATTATCAGGGCATAAACGCCAACAATTAATAATGGTGTTAAAAATGTCATCAGAATAAACGTTTTATTCGTGACACGAGTCAGGTATTCTCTTCTGATGACTAATAAGATCTTATTCATTTTTTTTATTTACAGATTGAATAAAAATATCGTTAATCGTAGGTAGTTTTTCATTAAAGCTAAAAACCTCCTTCTGATCTATAACTTCTTTTAATAAATCATTGGCTCCATGATCAAAGTTCAGTTTCACGTCAGTCCTTTGTTCACCATTAGCAAGAAAAGTGTGGACAACTTCTCCTGATGTCAGATTCAGGTTTCCTTCTGCATGACCAATAGTCCAAATATTCTGTTTATGCTGGTTCTTTATCTCATTTTTTTCACCATACAATATCAATTTGGAATTATTTATCATTGCAATTTCATCACATAACTCTTCCACTGATTCCATTCGGTGAGTAGATAGTATAATTGTCTTGCCTTCTCCTTTTAGTCTTATTATTTCGTCTCTTACCAGGTTTGCGTTTACAGGATCAAAACCTGAAAAGGGCTCGTCAAGAATTATGAGATCCGGGTCATGAACTACAGTGCTGATGAACTGAACTTTTTGCTGCATCCCCTTAGATAGATCCTGAACTGTTTTATTCCACCAACCCTTCATCTCGAATCTTTTCATCCAGGAAATAATCGCCTCTTTAGCTTCCTTCTTCTTCATACCTTTAAGGCCGGCCAGGTACATCAATTGCTCTCCAACCTTCATTTTTTTATAAAGGCCTCTTTCCTCTGGCAAATAACCTATTTTTTCTATTGTATGAGAATTTAACTCTTTCCCATTAATTAGTATCTTCCCCTTATCTGGCGCAATAATGCTGGTTAGAATTCTGATAAAAGTAGTTTTACCGGCTCCATTAGGACCCAGTAATCCGAATATTTTCCCTGAATGAATCTCTAGTGTGATATCGTCCAACGCTATATTCTTACCATAGCTTTTAGTAATATGCTTTGCTTCTACAATTGGTTTCATTAAAAATCATCTGGTAGATAATGCTCTTAAATTACAAAAAAGCTACCTGGAAGGGCAGCTTTTTTATATTGAAGGTGAATTTTTAATTTTACTGTATCGTAACTGCTTTATAAGCATCAATCGTTCCCCACCCAAACTGACTACTACGTGACGGGTATAAATCTGCTGAACGAGTTAATCGATTTAATACTTGTTCTCTGCTAAGAGAAGGATTTGTACTCCAAACTAAAGCGGCAATTCCTGAAGTCGTGGCTGTAGCTACTGAAGACCCGCCGACCCTTGAAGGATCAGACCCACTTTGTGCAAGTGTAAGACTAGTTCTACCACTATCTCCTGCTCGCTGCATTACAATAGTGAAATCAACTTTTCTACCTGAATGGCAATTACTACATCTTTGGTAGCCTGCATCTGTAATTCCTGTTACAGCAACTGTCTCACTCATGTTTGCCGGAAAAATCACTCCATACCAATTCGTAAAAGAAGTAGAAGTTCCTGCAGCACAGAACATCAGTTTCCCTCTTGCATAGGCATATCTGATTCCATCTGCGACCTGGCCACTTGATAATGGAGAACCAATAGACATACTGATAATCCTAACATCGGATCGATTTCCTAGCAGTACTAAAGCATCTGTCACTCCATCTTTTTCTCTTCCTTCCTCAATCACGACATCACCAGTACCTCTTACTCCCACAAAATTAGAATTATAAGCGACACCTACTGAAGAACCTACAGTTCCTCTTGGCCCGCTATAACTCCTGCCATTTGAGTACCGTGGCCACATTTATCATTAGGCCCATCCGGTCTGGCCCACCACCACCAGGAGCTTACATAAGTGCCGTATTTACGCAAGTACCTGCCAGATGACCATCCGGAATTAAATTGAGAATTAAGCCCGGCCTGGTCAGGCGATAGCCCGGTATCGATCATTCCGATCGTGATTCCTTTACCTGTGGTTAAATTCCAGGCTTGTGGTATATTACTTGTATAATAATTCCACGATACTTTTACTGCAGGTGAAGCTGATACATAATCGGCAGGCTCCAAATAACTATCAGGAGAATTCCCACACCCGAGTTTACCCATCGTGCGATATTCTTCACTGTCAACATCTGCAATTTCTGAAAAATAATAAGTATGAGGTTCAATATACCTGACTTCACCCATCTGCCTGAGCATAGTAACAGCTGATGGAGATGAAATTTTTACCTTTAAAAAAGGCAATGTAGAATGACTCTGCGTTTGAAGTCCTTCTTCCGGAATCTGGATTCCATCAGATAAGTGCGCCCTCTCCAGAGTTTGCATCACATTATTTAAAGATTTTGTCCATTCACTTTCTTTGATGTCAAAATCTTCCCAATTCGAAAAAGAACTCTCTGATGGTTGGTATCCAATTACCGCAATGCTGTCATGAGATATAATAGCACTGTAAAGTTCACTGTCTGATAACTCATCCCATTTAAACTCATCATCTTGCAATAATGATTGTTCGATTACAGAGTTTAATTCAGTTTTGGTTGAAATTTCAATTTCCTTTTTTTGAACAGGGTTTTCCTGAAGGTTACAGGAGTTCATTATGGCCATAATCATCATGGCCACGATGAGTCTAGATAAGTTTTTCATGGTTATTTGCGTTATATTTGGTTGATAACCAATAATATACAAAGTAAAAACTTAAAACGAAACCGAGTATATAATTAATTCGTCAGAAAGAGATTATTGAAATGAAATATTTCCCATGGCCACTGCCAGGTCAAACCTGATGTAAAACTGATTTGGAGAAACTCTGTCCAGAAATGCCTGATTTACAAAGGTATTTTGTGAAACCTTAATAAACTTATCGTTTAATTTAATTTTACAAAGGGGTGAATCCTGAATTACGACTTTTACAGGGATTTCAGGATTGGTGCAAATAACATTTAAACTTCCTGCGCCGAGACTGGCCTGAATATGAGTATTGCTGAAAAGTTTATTATTTAGCTCTAATTCGACACTTCCAAAACTAATATTAGCCTTTATTACCCTTGCTTTAAGTTCATTAAGATTTTTTATGTAGATCTTTCCTAAATCGGATTTTATATTCAAGGTATCAAGAAAGGTAGGGTTAGGAGTATTTTCATTGCAGTTCACAAATACATCAGCACTTCCGGAGGTTATTGACATTTTCCTGACAGGTATTCCGGATAGATCGAGAAATGCATTTCCCGTACCATACTTGAGATCCAGTTCGAAGTTGTGATCCCTGCTAAGGTACATATTACATTTTTCCTGGTATTTATTGGTACCAAAAAGCCCCAGTCCTAACAACCCATTATTGGAAAGTGCAGGCTTTTCAAGCATCACATTTACATCCTGAACATCTCCTACTTTTTTTGATTCAAGTTTAGGAAGACTTTTCTCATCATCGGAAATAAAATAAAGATTAAGTGGTTTGTTATTTTGTGATGGCTTTAAATAACTGATCGCCTCCAATGAAGTGAGATTAAAGCGCACATATCTGGCTCCTGGTTCAGGATCAACATCAAGATGCTTCTTATCCTGTGCGGTAATTTCGCACACAGCTGAGAAGACTATAACACTATAAAAAATAACTCTTAACCACATCGTTAACAGTAACGTAAGCTTTATTCATTTAGTTGCACAACCCCCTAATATAAAAATCGGCAACCGTATTTTCAATACGATTGCCGATTAAATTGTTGAGCATATCTCTTGCTAAAAGTATTCTTTCATGCGCTCGAAGAACCCTTTTTCGTTCTTTCCCGGGTTAGGTTTGAAGTTATTACTTGACCTCAAATCTTCGAGAACTTGCTTTTCATCTTTAGTGAGTGATTTCGGAGTCCATACGTTTACATGGATCAACTGATCGCCGGTACCATATCCGTTAAGATCTTTAATACCTTTACCTCTTAATCTAAGAACTTTACCACTTTGAGTTCCGGCAGCAATTTTAATTTTTACTTTTCCTTCCAGTGTTGGTATTTCCACATCTGAACCTAAAGCTGCATCAATAAAGCTTACATAAAGATCATAAACTACATTGTTACCATCTCTTTTCAGGTGATCGTGTTCGATTTCTTCTATTAAAATCAGAAGATCACCTGCAGGTCCGCCGTTTGGCGCTTCATTACCTTTTCCTGACATGGACAATTGCATGCCATCAGAAACACCAGCCGGAATTTTTATAGAAATAACTTCTTCTTTTGGCTCAAGACCCTGGCTGTTTGCTCCTGGAGGAAGGTTATCCACTATCTGACCACTACCACCACAAGTCGGACATGTACTGCTGGATACCATCTGTCCCAGCATCGTATTAACTACTTTTCTGACCTGACCGGTACCCTGACAAGAAGAACAGGTTTTAAATGTAGCTCCATCTGCTGCCACAAGTCTGTTAACCTTGATCTTTTTCTCAGCTCCCGTAGCCATTTCTTCAAGACTGAGCTTTAATTTTATTCGAAGGTTCGAACCTTTTCTTCTTCTTGTACGGCCTCCGCCACCACCTCCAAAGAATGATTCAAAAGGATTGCCGCCTCCACCAAAAATATCTCCAAACTGAGAGAAGATATCATCCATGTTCATACCTCCGGCGCCACCTTTCATGCCTTCATGGCCAAAACGATCGTATCGTTCACGTTTTTCAGTATTGCTTAGAACCTCGTATGCCTCTGCTGCCTCTTTAAACTTATCTTCAGCTGCAGGATCACCGGAATTTTTATCCGGGTGATACTTAATAGCTAATTTCCGATAAGCTTTCTTGATTTCTGCTTCAGAAGCATTTCTATCTACACCTAATATTTCGTAATAATCTCGTTTCGCCATAATTAAGATCCAATAACTACTTTTGCAAATCGTAAAACTTTTTCGTCGATCATATATCCTTTTTCAATCACATCTACGATTTTGCCTTTAAGTTCAGGTGAAGGTGAAGGAATTGCCGTTACTGCTTCCTGGTAGTCAGCATCAAAATCGCTGCCTTGCTCCAGTTCCATCACTTTCACACCTTTTGCGTCTAATAACCTTGCAAGTTTGTCATAAATTAATTTCACCCCGGCCACAACGTCAGGATTTTCATCTTTTATTGCCTGAAGACTTCTTTCAAAGTCATCCATTATTGGTAAAAGATCTTTTAAAATATCCTCACCGGCAGTTTTTACCATCTCCAATCGCTCTTTAGCTGTTCTTCGACGGTAATTATCAAACTCGCTATATAATCGAATATATTTATCGTTGAGGGAATCGACTTCCGCTTTTAATAATTCTTCCGGAGATTCCTGTTTACTTTCCTCGTTCTCTTCGTTTTCGCTTTTTTGCACATTTTCCTCAACAGCGTTCTCCACTTCCTGGTTTTTCTCTTTCACTTCCTGTTCTTGTTGATTCTTGTTTTCGTTTTGCGAATTACCCATATCTTAATATTTATAATCTTGCTTACTTTTCTCAATTAGTTTGCCAAAGACTTATCTTGTGACAATTTGTCAGCGATCTGCATTTAGCACCTGCCAGATCTTGTCTTTTAACGGCTGGATTCCATATCCTGTTACAGAAGAAATAAACACATATGGTACATCATAGTTCAAAGTTTCTTCCATTTCATTCATCAACTCTTCATCAAGCATATCCGCTTTGGATATTGCAATCAGCCTTTGCTTATCTAATAATTCCGGATTGTACCTTTTAAGTTCATCGACAAGTACCTCATATTCCTTATTCAGATCGTCAGCATCCACTGGTATAAGAAACAGCAACATACTGTTTCGCTCAATGTGTCGTAAAAACCGTAGTCCAAGGCCCTTTCCTTCAGCAGCTCCTTCAATTATTCCCGGAATATCAGCCATGACAAATGATTGATGATCCCTGTAGGCAACTACCCCAAGATTTGGAGTCAAAGTCGTAAAAGGATAATCTGCTATTTCCGGCTTAGCAGCCGAAACAGAGCTTAATAATGTCGATTTCCCCGCATTAGGAAATCCTACTAATCCCACATCCGCAAGAAGTTTTAGTTCGAGAATCACCCACCTGGTTTCTCCAGGTTCTCCCGGCTGGGCATATCTCGGTGTTTGATTGACTGAATTTTTGAAATTCTCATTTCCCAATCCACCTCTTCCCCCGGGGGATAGAATTACTTCCTGTCCATCTTCAGTGATCTCACACAGTACTTCTCCAGTTTCATCATCTTTAGCTATTGTACCCAATGGTACCTCGAGGATTTCATCCTTACCTGCGGCCCCGGAACTTCTCATGCTACCACCCGGTTCACCATTTTCAGCTAATACGTGTTTACGATATTTCAAATGAAGCAAAGTCCATAGCTGACTGTTACCCCTGAGTATTACATGACCTCCCCGGCCACCATTACCTCCATCAGGGCCTCCTTTAGCTACATGCTTTTCCCTCCTGAAATGAACAGCTCCCGGACCTCCATGACCGGAGCGGGAGCAGAATTTCACGTAATCTATAAAGTTATTTCCTGACATTAAGTCGTTTTATTTCACCTCATCTATAACGGAACAGATGTTATCAAATATCTCATCAATTGATCCTACACCATTTACGCTATAGAATTTATCTTGTTTTTTATAATATCCTGCCACCGGAAGAGTCTCCTTTTCGTACACCTGAATCCTGGTAGTTACTTTTTCGGAATCCTGATCATCTGTACGGCCGCTGGTCTTACCTCTTTCCATGATCCTGTTTCTCAATTCTTCTTCAGGTACTTCGAGGGCTATCATACAATCGATCTTTGTATTTAACTCACCCATCAACTCATCCAATGCCTCCGCTTGAGCGACAGTTCTTGGAAAGCCATCAAATATGATTCCGTTTACCTTCCCGTCTCCTTTAATTTTTTCACGGACCATGTCGATAACCAGGCTATCCGGCACTAATCTTCCCTGATCCATGTATGTTCTTGCTTTTTTACCTAATTCCGTACCCTCTCCCAAATGTTTACGGAATAGATCTCCGGTAGAAATATGTGTTAAATTGTATTTTTCAATCAATTTGGCACTTTGCGTACCTTTTCCGGCACCCGGAGGGCCAAACAGGACTATATTAAGCATGATATATTTTTTGTTTGCATTTAGGGATAATAAAGAGCAAATATAAAAACTATCCCTGAAGTTTAAGACTATTTTACAGGTTAATCCAATTGATAGATGTCGGGCAGGTTTCTTCCATGGCCATTATAATCCATTCCGTAACCAACCACGAAGTCATTTGGTATCTCAAAACCCAGGTAATCAATTTCAAACTGACCTTTAAAAACATCTGGTTTCATTAATAACACACACGTTTTTACTGATTTGACATTTAAATTATTTAATTCATTTAGCAACCATTTCATGGTATTACCAGTATCGACAATATCTTCAACTATCACAATGTGACGGTCTGTTAGGTCTTCATTGATCCCTATTAAAGATTTAATTTCCCCGGTACTTTTGGTTTCTTCATAGCTCGAAACTTTGGTAAAACTGATTTCGCATGGAATTTTGGTCTCTTTGAGCAAATCAGATGCAAACATAAATGCACCATTGAGAATTATCAGAAAAACCGGGTTCTTATCCTGATATTCATTTATTATTTCTTCAGACAGCTCATTAACCTTAGTTTGGATCTTTTCACTCTCCATGTATAATGTGGCTGTCTTGTCTAATACCTTCATAATGGCTTATAATTTTTTCATTAAGTATTGATACATATTTATCATTGATTCAAAATCAAATTTAAATACTTTTTCTTCAGGACTGTGTACATGGTCTTCCGGCGCTCCTATAAAACACCAGTCGAAAGGATAATCTGACTCTTGCAATTCCCTTGCATCACTTGATCCGCTACCTTCTATCTCGAGCTGATATGCGATACCTGAATCAGTAGCATATTTTAAGATTCTATTTAGCCAGGTGCGCCTGGGGAGTCCTCTGTCTCTCATTGATATCGCCACTCCCTTACCATGGTGTACACCATCAGTAACCCAGGTAATATCAGAAATCAAGGCTTGCCTGACTCCATATTTTTCATAAATGAATTTTGCTACCTGGGGAACCGCACCCCCACCATGTTCTTCCCTGGTTGAGAAAACAATTATTCCATTTTCTAAAGTTTCTGCTACTTTGAGCGCATTTAAAACACCCAGTCGATTGTCCAAGTAACAGCTTTGAACATACTCATCTGTCTCTCTGAAGTTGGATTCAAAAACCAGGTTAGTACCACGATCTATCGCCCTGCCAAAATGATAAAATAAATTCCCCTCTTTATTCATCTCTAATCGGCAGAGTATTTCACCTTTAGAATCTTCTCCTCTGAGAAAATATCCTGATTGAACATCCGGACCTCCAATCGGTACCAATTGATTTTCATACCTGACAGTAAAACCTATACTATCTATATGAGCAAAAATAGCGGTTCTCGGTTCTCCAAAAACCAGAATAACATTATCATGCCATTCATCACCAGCGATAATTTCCGGCTGCACAACCCATTCTGATTGATTTTTACTTATATAATCAAGTAAGAAATCTTTCATCCTGCTTTCGTCGCCCGACGGAGCAAATACCTCGCATAAATCTTTTAATGTCTGATACATTAGGCAAAAATGCATTTTTTTAAATAGTTGTACATCCTTTTGATGGAATGATTAAATTTGTTAACTCGAAACTCGAAAGCCAATTTATTTACGCACATGTTTGTACTTACAGATAAAAGATCAATTGCTGATCGTTTTTTTGGTAATCTTCGAAACCCGGAGATTCAAAAAAATCGCCCTGTTTTCAGAGCAAACTTATCAAAAGTCGGGCTCTGTTAGCCTACGAAGTATCTAAGAATCTTAATTATGCTGAGGAGACAATTGAAACTACTCTTGGAACGGCAGTTGGTCATAAACTTAGCAAACCCCCTGTAATCATAACCATTTTAAGAGCCGGCCTGCCCATGCTCGATGGATTCATGGATATGTTTGATGATGCTGATATGGGATTTATCGGTGAGTACAGAGTCGAACAAACCGACGAAGAAATAAAAATTAAAAGAGAATATGCAGCGTTACCAAACTTGTCAAACAGAGATGTCATTGTTATTGACCCGATGCTGGCAACCGGAAAATCGATGGTCGAAGCTGTAGAACACCTGGCTGACTTTGGCTCCTGGCAATCTTTACATATCGCTTCAGTGATCGCTGCCCCGGAAGGAGTTAAATATCTCAATGCAAATCTGCCTTTTGGTTACTCTTTATATCTGGGAAAAATTGATGATGGTTTGAATGATGATTCATATATTGTCCCGGGGCTGGGTGATGCAGGAGATTTATCCTTCGGACCCAAAACATAATCCCGTTTTTTTCGGTTAAATATATAATGAAGATCATCTTAAGTTGAGTTGAAAAAACTTCCTGTTTTTTTCATTCTTTTTCACTTATTATTTAACAAAGAGTTTACACTGATAAACAAAAAATGATAGAAGAAATTTCAAAGTATTTGATAGTGTTTGGCAGCAGCATGGTGAAATTCATTTTTGGTCCCGTAGCTGGAACTTCAATGGGATTCTCTTATATAGAAACTGTATTGTTAACTGCTTTCGGAATGATGACTACGGTAATTATCATTACTGTATTAAGTGAAAAAATCAAAGAGTACAAGGCTAAGAGGAACAAAAAGAAAACCCGAAAAAAATTCTCTAAAAGAAGTCGCCAATTTGTAAAAGTCTGGTCAAAATACGGAATTTGGGGAGTGTCATTATTAACCCCCTTATTTTCACCCCTATCGGTGGAGCACTTTTGATTAATGCCGTAGGAGCTCCCCCTAAAAAGATCATCCCTTCAATGCTGGTTTCTGCATTATTCTGGTCTGCAACAATAACATTTGCGCTCAGATTTATAATCCCTGATCTTCAGTATTTTACTTAATCCTCATCTTTATCTTCATCCGGTAGCATCTCAATATCCTGTATCAATACTCTTTTAGAGATCGATCTGCCTGTAGGTGTATTGGCTAAGCCACCAAGAGCTGTTTCTTTATACCTGTCTTCCATGCTTTGGCCAACTTCTCCCATTGCCATAACGCATTCGTCTACAGGGATTACAGCATCCATATCTGCAATGGCAATTTGAGCCGATGAATGTGCAATAGCTGCAGCACTGGCATTTCTAACAATACAAGGCACTTCCACCAAACCTGCAACCGGATCACATATAAGTCCGAGCATACATTGAATGGTAATACCTACAGAATTAAATATCTGATCAATTGTCCCATCAAAAGCATGTACAATTGCCCCGGCTGCCATGGCTGCAGCTGTTCCAGTTTCAGCCTGGCATCCACCAACAGCACCTGCTATACCTGCATTTCTTTCAATTATCAAACCTATCCCTGCCGATACCAGCATGCATTCGGTTATCTTTTTATCAGAGATTCCATGTTCCTCCTGAAGAGTATTCAGAACTCCCGGCATAATTCCTGAGGCACCGGCCGTTGGAGCAGCCACCACTTTCCCCATACAGGAATTTACCTCTTTTGCGGCTAAAGCACGTGAGATCATATCAGTGAACCCTTTGTTTAACACATGCTTTTCAGACTTATAGACTTTTTTAGCTCCATTATTAACCATCCCTGAATGGCTGGTCATATCCTTGGTCAGACCTGAATTCACAGCATCTCTCATTACATCCAAAGCCCTTTGCATACCATCCCAGATATGCTCTTCTTTTTTACCTTTCTGTTCGATTTCATAATCGATCACAGGTTGGAAAACCGAAATGTCATTTTCAAGACAATGGTTCTTCCAGGATTCAAATGAGTCAAAAAGAAACTTCATATTACTATTGGGTTAATGTTTATGCAAAACTAGATAAATTTTTACGGATTATGGTATTTAATGTTATGCAGAGCCGGGTCGGATTTATGTATATTTGCACATGGCTTTAAAAAACGACCTTTTAATCAGGGCTGCCAAAGGTGAGCCCGTAGAAAGAACACCTGTCTGGTTAATGAGACAGGCAGGAAGAATCTTACCTGAATACAGAGAAGTAAGAGCAAAAATGAATGGTTTTGTAGACCTCGTCAAAAATCCTGAAAGAGCTGCAGAAGTAACTATTCAACCAGTTGATATCCTTGATGTAGATGCTGCGATCATTTTCTCTGATATTTTAGTTATCCCTGAAGCTTTGGGACTTCCTTACGATATGGTAGAAAAAAGAGGACCTGTTTTTCCTCAGACCATTTCTGATATGGATGACGTCAAAAAGTTATCGACATCTGATATGTCTGATAAGCTGGGGTACGTTATTGAAGCTATTAAAATAACAAAGAAAGAGTTAAATGATCGGGTGCCTTT
Source organism: Mangrovivirga cuniculi (assembly GCF_005166025.1). Classification (NCBI taxonomy): domain Bacteria; kingdom Pseudomonadati; phylum Bacteroidota; class Cytophagia; order Cytophagales; family Mangrovivirgaceae; genus Mangrovivirga; species Mangrovivirga cuniculi. The sequence goes on along the minus strand of NZ_CP028923.1, from coordinate 1,255,501 downwards.
GATCGGTTTTGCAGGTGCTCCATGGACTATTATGGCCTATATGGTAGAAGGTAGCGGATCAAAAACTTTTAGTAAGGCAAGGAAAATGCTTTTTACTCAACCTGAAACTGCTCATGCGCTACTACAATCTATCACAGATTGCACTAAAGCATATTTAAAAGAACAAGTAAATGCCGGAGCAAATCTTGTCCAGGTTTTTGATTCATGGGCAGGAATATTAAGCCCTGATCAATACGAGGAATTTGCAATGCCATACATTAAACAGATCGTAGATTCGATCGATGAGGTACCAGTTACTGTTTTCTCAAAAGGAGCTTATTTTTCTTTGCATTCACTCGGGAAATTAAATTGTGAAACACTAGGCCTTGACTGGAATACTCCGGTTGATTTTGCATTAAAAATGGCAGGTCCTAATATGACTTTCCAGGGAAATTTAGATCCTTGTGCATTGTACGGAAGTACTAGTGAGGTTAGGGCTGAAACGATCAAGATGCTTGATCAGTTCAAAGGACTTCGACACATAGCTAATCTTGGTCATGGAGTTTACCCGGACACAGATCCTGAAAAGGTAAAAGTCTTTATTGAAACAGTAAAAAGTTATACACAGAAATAAAATTTTGATGGTTGGCTGGTAATCTGATTCAGAATATCAGCCGACTATTAATGATGCTTCAGGATACCCTGCCGGTACTCTGTCGCGCGTAGCGAAGCAATACGCGTGACTATAATAACAGCTTCTCCTTTTAAGAGCCCTCCCCTGGTGCAAGAATTCTCTTGTACCGTCGTCGTTAAGCAAACTTAATGTATGTAGTTCAGTTTTTTGACAATATCATAAATAATGAGGTAGGAGTAACTCATGATAAATGCCGAATATCAAATAAAAGCGCCTCAGAAAAATCTGATGGTTTTCATTTTATGTTTTGATCTTGTTAATCCTTGAATCCTGAAAATCTTGATTCTGACAAAGTGGTTCAAGATCAATTTTGAACCTGTGAAGGACCTCCCAAGTTTACTTACGCGTATTCTTGGAATAGTAGGGATATATAGAAGTTTTGGCTGTGAATTGATCTGTCTATTAAAGGTAGCAGCCAAAACTCACCGCGTCATCTCGACGAAAGGAGAGATCTGTTTGTATAGTGCAGACCCTTATCCTATATATCTACCTTCTCATGAAACAGATTTCTCACATACTGACTTCGCTCTCGCTCATCAGTAAATACGTTCGAAAAGACGGAAAAATTGAGATTTGGAGTCTTTTTATTAGGCAGTTTTATTGATAATAGTATGTCTCGAATTTAATTTATTCCCCAACTAAATCTGCTATCCTATCATCCTATCAATCATAAAAATCCTAGTTCAGACAACTTTCTTAAATGCCCGAGATACAATCCCTGCTTTTCATTAATAGTTTGAAGTTGTCCTGCGGAACACTTCAAACAGCAAGGAAGCTATTAATACATTACATGGTCTTGATTTTCTTCAATTCCAATTAATATTTGCTTTGGATTTAACACAGTATCATAACCGTGGTCTTTACCATATAAGTTTTTATAAAACTCCCTTCCCTCTTGTCCTAATAGTTTATATCTATATAAAATTGTTAAATAGTTTTCCTTGGGGAAATCTATTTCTTTAATTTCAATTAGATTATCTGTTACAACCTTAACTTCATGATCACCATTATCTATTTTAAATACATATGAGTCAAAATTGTTCGAAACTATGGAAAAATGAATTGTATCTTCTATATACAGACTATCATCAATGAATACATTGATTGGGACCTCTTTTTGATCATAACTTTCATTAGAAATATAGATATATAGTGACTTTCTTCTCTCGCAGGAGAATAAGCTAAAAATTATTACTATTAAAAATAATTTTCTAATTGGTTTATTTTTCATCTTTTATTGTGTGAGTGGTTTTACCAAAAAGATAATTTTTGATCAAACTGTTAAATACTCCCCTGGCGTGCGTAGCAAAGCAATACGCGTGACTATTATAACAGCTTCTTCTTTAAAAGCCGTTGGCTGGTAATCTGAACCAGGACATCAACCGACCATTAATGATGCTCTAGGATACCTGGCAGTATCTTTCCATCCTCTGAAACTTAGTGCCAGCGCAAAAGTTAATGTTCCTACCCTACCCAGGAACATCGAAATAATTATCATCACTTTTCCGCCCATCGATAATTCAGGTGTGATCCCCATCGATAAACCAACGGTAGCAAAGGCACTCACCTGTTCAAACATTATTTGCTCCAATCGAGCCCCAGGTTCTGTAATTGATAAAACAAAAACGCCGATAAGATTAAGAACAACTGCGAAGACAAAAGTCGATAACGCCCTGAAAATCGTACTATTAGGAATGTACAATTTATTGATCACTACTTTTTTATTACCTCTTATGGTTGCAATCACCGATTGAACGATGATAAAAAATGTACTCGTCTTAATACCTCCACCAACTGATCCCGAAGACGCACCGATAAACATCAGGAAAACAAAAATAAATATAGTTGGCATGGTTAAAGAGGCTATGTCAACTGTATTAAAACCAGCGGTTCTGGTAGTACCCGACTGGAAGAAACTGGTGATCATACTCTCCATGAAATTCATACCCTGAAGAGTATTGTTTCGCTCCAGAATATAAAACATGACCATCCCAAATATCAATAAGGTGGCAGCCATATAAACAGCCACTTTAGTTCCCAGTTCCCAATCTTTCCACGGGTTATTAAGACGGTCACGAAGCTTTTTAATTGAAAACAGATCTTGTAAAGTTGAAAAACCTAATCCACCAAGAATAACAGTTAAAATAACTATCACATGGATGGCATAGCTATTTACAACCGTCGAATTATATAGTCCATTGGTAAATAAGCTAAACCCGGCGTTACAAAAAGCAGAAACAGCATGAAAGAAACTGACGAAAACCTTTTCACCAACGGATGAAAAAATAGCATCATCTTCCCATGATGTATAAATCATTACAAAACTTATGAGCTCAATGAGAAGAGTAAAATTCACAACTCTTCTTAGAAGGTCTTTTGCTGATGCCAGGGAATCAGAATTCAGATGATCCTGGATTAATGATTGCTGTTTTATTCCTACTCCATGTCTTAGCAATCCACTAAAGAAAGTTGCGAATGAAACGATGCCTATTCCACCTAACTGCATTAGAACAAGGATTACAAGGTGGCCTTTAAATGAGAAATAAGTAGCCGTATCAACAACAATTAACCCTGTAACACATGTTGCCGAAGTTGCAGTAAACAGTGCATCGATGAAAGACATCGAATCAGTGCCAACAGTCGTCGATGGAAGCATCAACAATCCTGATCCGATGAATATCAACATCAGAAAACTGATAATAAATGATGCCGCTGGTCGAACATTAATCTGTGATATACTTTCTATAATCCTGACAAACTCGATCAGCAGGACTATCAATAAATAGAGAGAAAAGACTTTTTTATAGAATTCAAAATACTCTCCTTCTCCAAAAAACCGATAAATACGCTGTAGTAAACTGGCTTCCGTAAATAAATTAAAAACACCGTTCAACAGTATCAGGAACAGCATTATAAACTCTATTAGATTGGCTCTTAAAAATTGCTTTCTTTCAGAATTATAAAGAAGTTTAACAGCGAATGTGAAAATAAAAACACCAAAGACAACTTCGAGCCAGAATGCCAGTGCTTTTTGAGCATTTACCGGTAAGTCAAATCCCTGAAGGTAAATCAGAAGGCTAAATCCGGCAATGAATGCAACACTACCAAGGCCACCGACTGCCTTAAGTACAGCGTCCTTACTATCAAAAAGAATTGTATTTATCCTGTCTATCAGAGATTTAAACACGCTATGAAGGTATGTTGTTTTTTAATGCCTCTTCTCTCAGTCTGTCCCTGTCAACCGGCACTACACCAAGATATTCGCAAACAATACCACCCCCAAATTAGCCAATCCTGCCAGAGTATCCGGGTCCAGACCTAATGCCAGGCATAATGCAGCTATACTCACAACAGTATCTCCTGCACCGGAAACATCAGAAATTCTTCTGTAATGAGCATCCAGGTATATAGATCTTCCATTAGCATTATAATGGATTCCGTGTTCTGACAAAGTTAAAAGCACTGATTCTGCGTTAAGTTTATCTCTCAGTACTTTTACTGCTTTATCTACTTCAGGGCGGTTATTACCATGTAACTCAAGATGTAATCCTTCCCTGAGTTCCTTCAGGTTAGGTTTAAACAGAGTTACATTTTTATAAAAGTTGAAATTTCTTTTCTTTGGATCGACTACTGTGGGGACATTTCTGGATTTGGCATAATCAACAGTTTCCTGTATTACGTGTTCGTTAATTGTCCCCTTATCGTAATCTTCAAAAATAACTACATCAACCTCTTTATCAATTAATCTTTTGATATGTCCGATCAGGCTCTGCTCTTCAAGGTTTACCAGGGGTGTATCTGTTTCATGATCTATTCTCATCATTTGCTGCGAACCCGACAACACCCTTAGCTTAGTTGTTGTCATCCTGGTTTTACTTCTGATTATCCCCTGATCGGGAAGATCATTATCCTTGAGTAAGTGTAAAAATTCGTCTCCTTCAGTGTCATCTCCAATTACTGAACAAAGGATCGGAGTTGCTCCCAGTTCCCTGATATTCATCGCAACGTTTGCTGCCCCTCCAAGTCTTTTTTCTCTTCTGGAAACATTTACTACCGGAACCGGAGCCTCAGGAGAAATCCTGTCAACTTTTCCCCATGTATAAGCATCGATCATCACATCACCGATGATCAGCACTTTTAGTTTGGAAAAAGCTTTTAAAATGTCGTCTATTGATGAATAATCCATTATTTCAATTTAGCTAAAGCAACTTTGATTCGTTCGATTGCTTCTCTTAATTCACTTTCAGAAGCAGCATAACTTAACCTGATAGAAGTTGGAAGGCCAAAGGCTTCTCCTGCTACTGTCGATACATTTGCTTCTTCAAGAATATACATTGCAAGATCAGACGAAGTATTTATTGTAGTATTTCCATCAGATTTTCCGAAATAATACGAAACATCAGGGAAAAAGTAAAATGCCCCTTTTGGAGTGTTATTTTTAAAGCCTGGCAATTCATTCAATAACTCTAACACAAGGTCTCGTCGTCTTAAGTATTCATTTGCCATTTCCTTAGACGGGCCAAGATCTTCTGTTATTGCTGTGAGAGCGGCTCTTTGAGCAATCGAACAATTAGCACTGGTTAATTGTCCCTGAATTTTGCTACATGCCTTGGCAATATGTAAAGGCGCAGAAAGATACCCTACCCTCCATCCTGTCATAGCAAATCCTTTGGCAAATCCATTGACAGTCACAGTCTGATCAACCATTCCCGGCAATGAGGCCAGACTAACATGATTACCTGTATAGTTTATTAATTCATAGATTTCATCTGCAATAGCGATTACATCAGGGTGTTTTTTTAGAACATCTGCCATTTCTGTCAGTTCTTCTTTTGTAAACACTGATCCCGTTGGATTACAAGGAGATGAAAAAATTACTGCCTTAGTTTTATCTGTGATAGCATCTGCAAGTTGCTTAGCTGATGCTTTATATTCGTTTTCGAGTTCTCCGGTAATGTAAACCGGCTCTCCACCCGCTAACTTCACCAAAGCTTCATAAGAAACCCAGTAAGGAGTATAAATAATCACCTCATCACCTGGATTTAAAATTGCCTGAAATAAATTGGCCAGGGATTGCTTGGCACCATTTGAAACTACTATCTGCTCAGGAGTGGTTTCAATTCTATTTTCATTTTTAAGCTTATTGGCAATTGCTTCACGAAGGTCAGCATATCCATTTACCGGAGGATAGCCAAAATATTTACCGCTATCAATTGCAGTTTTAGCTCCATCTTGTATATGCTTAGGTGTTTTAAAATCAGGTTCGCCGAGACTTAAACTGATTACGTCAATTCCTCTCGCTTTAAATTCCCGGGCTTTTGCAGCCATAGCTAGTGTAGCTGATTCTGCCATTGAAGTTACCCGGTCTGCCAATTTTATTGCCATAATGATCTAGGTTTAAAATATTTGATGTCCAAAATTAAAACCATGAATGATTCAGACCTAATACTTTGCATTTTTTTTAATAAAGAAGGGAAATTATTTAATCAAAGATCTGAAAAAATAAAAATTAAGGGGCTTAATCGTATTTTGTTCTTGTCACGATACTCCTTCCAAGGGTCAATTCATCAGCATATTCCAGCTCTCCTCCTAAAGGAACTCCCCGGGCAATTGTCGAAACTTCAATTCCTTTCTCTGAAAGCTTTTTATTAAGATAGAATGATGTGGTGTCTCCTTCCATAGTCGGACTTAATGCCAAAATCACCTCTTTTACAGCATTCGTTTTACTATCAATTCTATCAAACAATTCCTTAATACGAAGGTCATCGGGCCCAATGCCATTTACCGGAGATATTAATCCTCCAAGAATATGGTAAACTCCCTGAAACTGAGCTGTGTTTTCAATAGCAATTACATCCGGAATATCTTCAACCAGGCAAATAAGCGAATGATCTCGTTTAGCTGATGAACAATATTTACACAAAGTATCTTCACTGACCATACCGCATTTATTGCAGTATCTCGTTTCAGTTCTCAATTTAATAATGGCATCACTTAAGCTGACTGAAGCTGACTCTTCAGTTCTTAAAAGATGCATTACAAGTCTGAAAGCGGTTTTTTTACCTATTCCCGGAAGTCGGGAAATTTCCAGAACGGCATTTTCGATCAGTTTAGAAGGGTATTCCATAGCTTTTCTTAAACTATTTTAGCGTCTATACCAGCCTCTCTGATCGAATTTCTCATGGGCTTTAACTTTTCATATGTACCCTGCTTTACAGAACACTTACCTTTATAATGGATGATATAGGTACACTGTTCAGCTTGTGTCGGGTTATGTTTACATACCTTGATCAACGTATTGATCACATGTTCAAAAGTATTAAAGTCATCGTTATACACCATCAAATTCCGTTCAGACTGGTCAGTGACCACCTCCAATACTTCTTCAAGCGTTTCTTCCTGATGGGAAAATCTCATGGTTAATTCAAATTTAATTTTATGGCGAAATTACAAATTATATAGTTTTTCTCACTTTAATTTAACAGCTTTATGACATTTTAGTTTTAAAAAATGAAATAGAACAGCATGGAAGCCACTTCTGTAGCAATCATAATTACTCTTTATTTTTTAGTGCTTTTTATCATTGCCCGGTTAACCGGAAAAAAGGCTGATACAGAAACTTTTTTTACTGCCGGAAGGCAATCTCCCTGGTATGTGGTGGCATTTGGCATGATTGGAGCTTCGCTTTCAGGAGTTACTTTCATCTCAGTTCCAGGCTGGGTAGGTTCGAGTGAATTTACCTACATGGCGATGGTGCTTGGATATCTGGCAGGATATATTGCTATTGCTTTTATTTTACTTCCACTTTACTACAAACTCAATTTAGTTTCAATTTATACCTACCTGGAAAAACGGTTCGGTTTTTACAGTTATAAAACAGGAGCAGGATTCTTTTTAATATCCAGAATCATCGGGGCTTCTTTTCGATTATTTTTGGTCGCCGGAGTTCTTCAATTAGCAGTTTTTGACCATTGGGGAGTTCCTTTTGGAGTAACAGTGACTGTTGCAATTGCCTTGATCTGGGTTTATACATTAAAAGGTGGAATTAAAACAGTGGTATGGACAGACACTCTTCAGACATTATTCATGTTATTGGCCGTGTCGGTGACAATAATAATTATAGGTAATGAAATGGGTTGGGGTCTATCAGAGATTGTTTCCAACGTCGACAATTCTGAATACAGCAAATGGTTTGAAACCGATATAAATGAGTCGAATTTCTGGCTTAAAAACTTTATTGCAGGAGCCTTCATTACATTAACAATGACTGGGCTGGATCAGGACATGATGCAGAAAAACCTGACCTGTAAATCTTTGAAAGACGCACAAAAAAATATGCTCTGGTTTAGTGTTGTTCTTATTTTTGTAAACCTGATCTTCCTAAGTCTCGGAGCATTACTATTTATTTATTCGGAGCAAAATGGTATCCCTATTCCAAAAGATACAGATGATCTTTATCCCCTTTTAGCACTAAATAATTTAGGCTCAGCAGCAGGAATATTATTTATGCTTGGTATAATAGCAGCTGCATATTCCAGTGCGGATTCAGCGCTGACAGCACTTACTACTTCATTCTGTCACGATTTTCTCGATATAAAACAGTATCCTGAAAAGGAAAGGAAGAGGATAAAACTCCTTACTCATATTGGGATGTCAACAATCTTATTGGTGGTAATCCTGGTCTTCAATGAGATAGAAAGAGACAATGTTATAAAAGAATTATTTAATGCTGCAGGTTATACATATGGGCCTCTATTAGGACTTTTTGCCTATGGCCTTTTCATTAAGAAACAATTGTCGAAGGAATATTTAGTGCCTGTTATAGCTATAATAGCTCCCATACTAACCTATTTACTGGTAGAATATTCACCTGAAATCTTCGATGGTTATGAAATTGGATTTGAAAGGCTTTTAATAAACGGATTCCTTACAATTATCGGACTTTTATTAATCACTGACTGGTCTTCAGAGCAAAATAATATAGAAAGTGAGGTAAGATCAGATCAACTCTAAAGAAGGATCCCAGAATACCTCTTTGAAATTAATAATTTTGTCATCTGAAACTTTTACTCCTTCGACGGTCAGAAGCTCTTCCATTTTAGTAGGAGTGTCGAAATGATGCTTGCCTGTGAGCATTCCATTTCTGTTTACTACCCGGTGAGCTGGTACATCGGGTATATTGTGGGAACTGTTCATCGCCCAGCCAACCATCCGGGCGGATGATTTTGCTCCTAAGTAATTAGCAATAGCCCCATAGGAAGTTACCCTCCCATGAGGCACTAATTTCACTACTTCGTATACGTCCTTAAAAAAAGACTCCTTCAATTTTCTATTTATCTGGTAAAGAACCTGGTTCCACCAAAAACATAATTCACACCAATCTGAACACCAACAAGTAGAGATGATCTTCTTTCATAAAGCTCATCATACTTTTTATCTTGCATGTACTGAATGAAATCCTCATTTCTGAAATCAGAAATAGCATAGTTCATTCTTAGTTGGGTACTTATTGATAAGTTTCTTGCGATATCAATGTCAAATCCCATACTTGCAGCAATTTGGAATTCAGCTTCTTTAAATTCTCTTACGATCTCCTCTTCTGTGGTAAATAAAACTATCTCACCATCTGTTGCAGGAACATCATAATAATCCTCTCCCGGAACTGGCTCAGCTCCTTCGGGAGGAGTTACCCCTTCAGGAATATAATATTGTGAAGCATCATATTGTAATCGTTCGCTTCCGGATGTTAAAAATGAAAGCTGCGGACCGATCATAAAATTAAATCTTGCCCTGTCAGCTGAAGCACTCATAAATTTAAAAAGCATCGGAAGATGAATATAATTTGCTTCGAAATCACGGTACCCCTGAACTGTTTCATATATATCCACTACCTGGTAATAAGCTCCCTGAATAGAGTAAATAGACTCCAGTTGCAACCCGAAATTATCAGTTAAATCAACTCCGAATGCTAAACCAATCGGGGCAAATTTCACATCGTTGGTTTGAACGTATCTTGGATCAGATTTTAATCCTTTATCCAAAACAAAATTCATCTGACCAGTGGTCGTAGCACCAACATGAACTTTTACCTGTGCAAATGCTGATATACTAAAAAGTAGAAAAAGTCCTAAAAAAATTGCTTTTGTTTTCATACTAATTGAATGTTATTTCCCTATGAGGGTTTTATATAAAATATTGGAATAATCAAAAAAGTAACCTCTATGTAAGTAATATTAAAAAAGTATTATCTTTCGACATTGAAATATAATAGGTGCAAATTAAAATAAAACTTTAAATTGCCTTTCATTTTTTAATTTCAATACAATGAGAATCTTACTTGCTTTTATCTTGCTTGCTTTTCAAACACTTATGTATGGTCAGGTGCAAAGAGCCTCCCTGGTAGGCGATGAGCTATACAGTGTAAAGAGAAAAAGTAGTCAATCATTTCTATACTTACATCAAAATGATTCGACCAAGAAATTTGATCATGCTAAATATAAAATAGATGCAAGTGAAAAGGATAGCTTAAATCTGGCAAATGAAATTCCTACATTTAGCTTAATGTGGGAAACTGCTGTTGAAAGTGGTGATTTGAAAGTGAAAACTATTCAAATAGATAAACCGGAAAAATTTAATGATGTACTCAAAAGATTAGCTAATCATTATTTAGATCTGGATGAAAAGCCATTTCTCGATGATTATGAGGCAATCGGAGTAATGATCCACGAATCACGTGCTTATGCACCTATTTATGAATATTTAAGCTCGAAAGGTTTAGTTGTTGAAGGAATAAAAGTTGAGCAAGTTGGAATCGCCAGGTCTAAATCGCTAAATAACGTTGGAATATCAGGTTCTCCTATTGTTCCCATACCATATTTGATTTATCTTCAAATAAAATCAGAATAATATTTTATCAACCATGAAAATTATCAGCTATAGTTTAAGTTTAGCGTTTCTTATTGTCCTATTACAAATAGCGACAGGATGCAATAATAAAGAAAATAGTGAAAAAGAAATGAGTGCACCTAAAGCAGAAAAAAAAGACACAACCCTGACTATTCACGGACATTCCCGTGTGGACCCCTATTATTGGCTACGCGACAGAGAAAATCCTGAGGTAATTGCCTACCTGGAATCAGAGAATGAGTATACAGATAATTTACTTGCTCATACTAACGAGCTTCAGGATAGCCTGTTTGAGGAAATGAAAGGCCGGATCAAAGAACGGGATCAGTCTGCTCCTATTAAAAGTAATGGGTATTGGTATTATAGCAGATATGAAGAAAATAAGGAATACCCAATCTATTGCAGAAAAAAAGAAACCCTCGAGTCTGAGGAAGAAATTATCCTCGATGCCAATAAAATGGCAGAAGGTCATGAATATTTTAACGTAGCGGGATTAGAAGTAAGTCCAAATAATAAATTATTAGCATTTGGAGCAGATACAGTAAGCAGGAGATTGTACACTTTATACATTAAAAATCTAGAAACGGGAGAATTACTCCCGGTAACTGTTGCCAACACATCACCGGGATATGCCTGGGCTGATGATAATGAAAACATCTTTTACACCTCAAAAAACACCGAAACCCTCCTAAGTGAAAAAGTATACAGGCACAACATTAATGAACAAAATGATGAGCTTGTCTACGAGGAAAAAGATCAGTCATTTTATATAGGGGTTTACCGTGAAAAAACGGGTGAATATATCATTATATGGAATAGCAGCACGACAACAAGCGATTACCATTTACTAAAATCAAATAATCCTGAAGGTGAATTCAAACAATTCACGAAACGAACTCCCGGTCATGAATATAATATCTTTCCTGATCAGGATAAATTCTGGATAATCTCTAACAAGGATGCTTTGAACTTCAAATTGATGTCTACCTCTCAAATCGGATCAGATATTGATCAATGGAACACAGAGGTCTCACATAGAAAAGATGTTTTATTAGAAAACATGGAGGTTTTTGAAGATCATCTGGTCTTTGAAGAAAGGTATAATGGTCTGACTCATCTAAAAGTCAGGAATAAAAAGACCAAAAAAGAATACGAGATAAAATTTGATGAAAATGCATACATCACCGGGATCGGCTCAAATGATGTTTACGATACTGATGTACTCAGGTTTTATTACAGCTCTCTAACAACACCATTCTCTCATTTCGATTATAATGTGGAGACCAACGAAAGAACTCTCATAAAACAACAGGAGGTAGTAGGTGAATATTCCAAAGAGAATTATGAAACTGAGAGAATTTCAATTAAGTCTCGTGACGGTGTTGAAATTCCAGTTTCATTAGTTTACAAGAAAGGATATAAAAAGAATGGTAACGGACCATTACTACTATATGGTTATGGTAGTTATGGGAATACAATCGATCCTTATTTTGGTAGTGCCAGATTAAGCCTTTTAGATAGAGGATTCTGTTTTGCTATCGCACATGTAAGAGGTAGCCAACTCAAAGGTAGGGAGTGGTACGAAGAAGGTAAAATGTTTAAAAAGCAAAATACCTTCAATGATTTTGTGGATGTAGCAAAAGGTCTGATTGAAGAAAAATATACTAGTCCTGAACATCTGTATGCTATGGGTGGAAGTGCCGGTGGATTACTAATGGGTACTGTCATTAACCAGGCTCCGGAACTCTTTAATGGAGTAGTTGCTGCAGTACCATTTGTCGATGTTGTTACAACCATGCTGGATGAAAGTATCCCGTTGACTACAAACGAATTTGACGAATGGGGTAATCCTAAAAACAAAGATTCATATGAGTATATGCTTTCTTATTCACCATATGATCAGGTTAAAAGGCAGGATTATCCAAACCTGCTTGTAACAACCGGATTACATGATAGCCAGGTACAATATTGGGAACCTGCCAAGTGGGTAGCGAAATTGCGGGATTATAAAACAGATAAAAACCTTCTTTTACTCAAAACCAATATGGAAGCGGGGCACGGAGGGGCTTCAGGAAGATTTGAAAGCTTAAAAGAAACGGCACTGGAATATGCTTTTCTATTAGATCTTGAGAACAAAAGCTTATAGCAGAAAAAGTGTTAAAACGAATAAAGGCAGTCTTTAAAGGACTGCCTTTTTTTATTCTGTCTCGGGGTATATCTTAAGAACGTATTAAAATTCTTAACGGTTTTAATTTTTAGATAAATAATTGAATAAATTAAAATGCCGGTTCTGGGTTCCTATTAAAACACGTCACTAAATAATGTAAGGTAAGACCTCTTCTACGATAAAACTCCAAATATTAGATTCTATCACCTGTACAGTCTTAATTAATCATTAATTAGTAAAATCTTATTAATCAGTTAGTATTTTAACATTTCGACAACTTCACCAGAATGTTAAAAAAACATTTGTCAGATTTTGACATTAAAAATATATGTAATATATTCATGAATAATTAACAAAAGTAATCGAACACCACCACTATACATTAGTTTTCAATTATTTGAAAGTTAAAATTCGATCACATATAAAGACTTGTTAATAATTACGGAAGACTAATCTATCAATCAGATAAACGGGCAATAATTTGTCCGTTTATTTTTTTAATTAGCTTTTAATATTTCCAATTGGGCATCTAATAGAGAAGGAACGAATTTATAATTAATTATTGGGTATCTTTTACTGATTGACTCCAGGGATATATACCCGAATAAGTCTTTTGGCCTGATAAAGACTATTAGCTTTATATTTTCTTTTAATGCATTTGGCAACCATTCTTCTTCCATATATTTAATAGACTGCCCGGGCATCGCTCTCAAATCACTGGAATTAATTATAATATTAATATTTCCTTTTGAGATTTTTTCAAGCCCCCACTCCATGATTTTTTCAAACTCATCCGGATCTAAAACACCTTGAATTGTAAGGTACAAGTATTGCACATCACCCACAGTGTCCATGTTACCGGAACAATTATTGGATATGGTGATTTCTTCATTATTTTCATTTTCAGATTCACCAAAGGTAAAAACAGACAGTAGTAAATTAAACTGACGTCTGATGATATCAGTAAATGATTTCATTAATAAAATGTTTTATTCCCTTTATTCGTTGAAATGCTTAAAAGTTGAGCAACTTTCAAACATTGATTTTTATACTCATTAAGAGCATAATATCTTCCTTGGCTTAATTTATGCAAACCAATAGAAATATCCTAGCTAACATAGTTGATTAGTATTGAGATTAAATATTATTAATAAATGAAAATAGTCAATGATATTTAGAGATACTTAAATAATAAAGCATATTTTAAAACTTACTAATTTTTTTAATGAGGGAGTAATTGCTAAATACAGGAAGAAAAGGGATTGACCCAAGAGAAACTTGCTTCTGCAGTGGAGGTGGACCCCGTCTTCATAGGCAAAAATAGAACACAAGGTAAAAGAATACCCTCTTTAGAATCTACACTAAAAATCTTCAACCCCTTAAAGTGAAATATAGTGCTTTATTTAAAGAGTTGGAATGACTAATTAACTAATCATTTTTGTCAGCTACTTAGAGAAAATGGTTTTAGAACAAGCATTATCCCTCTATAGTAAATCGAAGTATTAAATATATTATTGAACCTGTACTGCTAACAAGGCAATAGGGGGCTGCTAAGCATAAAGTTCCACTGATGTCAGGTACAGATGTTCCCGAAACTAATATTATTCCTGGATTTAGCCTACACACTGATTTGGCCGATCTGATTGTGACTGGGTGAACAATCATCAGGCGTTTAAGTCCGCAACAGTAAGGCTATTAATGTACTGCGGTTAAAAAAATGATTATTAAAGTGTAAATGAGGCTATAATTGCAGACTTATTGATTCTGACTAAAAATCCTCTTGACATTAATTGCAGGTCAATAGGAAAAGTAATTCTAAGAGACGCATACTATGACGATCGAAAGCTATTTGAATTAAGATCACTGTGCGATTCTACAGCATCAAATCTCCATATGAATTTGAAATTATTACCTTGCTTTTTAAGCAATTCACTGATGAGGAAACAGTTGGCAGATTAAAATCTTCCAACTACTTTATTTCCATATTATTAAGTTTATTTATATTTCATTTTTTAAGTGATCCTTGTGCCATATTTTTATCAATTTCCATCATTTAGAAAACCATTCCCAATGAGTAAAATTAGTCTATAATTAATGGTTCCAAGCCTGAAGAGTATTTTAAAGCAGTTTAAAAAAATAGATTCAGAAATTTTTATTATGGTATTTGCTAATATTCCCAAATCAATAAGTCCGAAATGTCATACTTTTACAATTCCGGACGAACTATACATAAATACCAATGATATTCGTACTGTTAAATATTAGATTATGAAAAAGATTACTTTATTTTTAAGCTTTTTGATGCTCAATTTCATTATTGTTGCTCAGGAAGGAATGATCGCGGAGATCAACAAACTATTGGATGAGGAGCTTGATAAGGACAATGTCCATAATGTATTTTTCTCTATCTATTCACCTACCAAAAGCATAGATCTGCA
This sequence comes from Mangrovivirga cuniculi, assembly GCF_005166025.1. Lineage (NCBI taxonomy): Bacteria > Pseudomonadati > Bacteroidota > Cytophagia > Cytophagales > Mangrovivirgaceae > Mangrovivirga > Mangrovivirga cuniculi. Next base: position 1,240,317 of record NZ_CP028923.1, on the reverse strand, counting down.
TTCTGTAAAGGGAAGTTTCAGTGATGGTTCACTGGTGTCAGAAGCAAACCCCTTCTATACGGCAAGCATTGGTAAGACCTTTACCGCAACTACTTTGGGAATATTGGTAGATCGGGGAAAGCTCCACTTCGATGATCCCATATCAAAATACTTACCTGATGAAATAATGGATGGATTACATATACTCAATGGGGTAGATTATAAAGATTCCATTAGGCTTTCACATTTATTACAGCATACTTCCGGGCTGCCCGATTACTTTAACCGAGAGACGATTGATGGCTCTACAGGTATTTTTGATTTGATCATGACAGATAAGGAACACTTCTGGCAGCCTTCGGAATTAATACAGTTTTCTAAAGCCCATTTTCGCCCCAACTTTGCTCCAGGGAAAGGGTATTTATATACGGATACAGAGTATGTGCTATTAGGAATGATTATCGAAGAGGTAAGTAAAATGCCGCTTCATGATTTTTTTGCAAAAGAAATCTTTGAGCCTCTTTCTATGAACTCCACCTACCTTAACCTAAGATCGACAGGTAAAAATGCATTGGGTAAGATGGCTGAATTATATGCCGGTGGATATGAGATCAGTACTTTTAAAAGCCTGAGTGCAGATTGGGCTGGTGGGGCCATTATATCGACTGGAAAAGACCTGATTAGATTTCAAATTGCCTTATTTGGTACAGAATTGGTTTCAGAAGAAACCTTAAATAAAATGCAAGAATGGACCTATGAAACTGTAGGAATGACCTATGGCTATGGTCTTCGCAAAATAAAGTTTAGCGAGCTTGATCCTTCTTTTCCAAACCTGGAAGTTATTGGTCATTCTGGCAGCAACGGCACCTCTATGTACTACTGCCCTGATGAGGATATTTATTTAGTAGGCACGTTAAATCAATTGGAATCATCTAAAGATGCGGTAATTCTGCTGGCGAGGGTATTAGAAAAGTGCACCAATTTTTGATAGCTTAGAAAACTGATTGGATGAACAGGAGGTTTTAAATGTTTTTTTTCACCCATTCCTTAGGGGTAAGCCCGGTGGATTTTTTGAAAAAATCATTAAAAACAGATTTTGAGTTAAATCCACTTTCATAGGCCAAGCCGAGGAGTGTAAAGTGACTATTATTTGGGTCTGTAGCCTTCTTCTGAAAAGCTTTTAATCGATATCCGTTAACGTAATCATTGAAGTTTTTTCCTATTTTCTCATTCAAAAGCCAGGAAAGCTTATTTGGATGAAGATCAATCATTTCGGCCAAGCTACGCAAAGTAAGCTTTGCATTTAAATAAACAGACTCCGGAGGTTGCATTTTATTTTTTAATGCAATTAAGAAATGCTCCGTTTCACTTTCAGTTAAATACTCCTTTGGCCTTATAATAGGCTGAGGTCTCTCCGGCTTAAAAGTAAGGCTATTGTCCGGAAATGTTTTCTTTACAAGGTTGTTGTACTCCGTTTGTTTCCTTAGAGGTTCGAGAAATTTCTCATGTTTAAAGTTGATGACCTGCCCCATTTTCTGTTCGACTTTTGAGCACAATAATTTCACAGCCTCATTACGATCAAATTGTACCATTAAAAACAGATCCCATGGCATCAATGGCCGTGGCTGTAGAGCCTGAAGCTTTTGAATGAATTGAATGATAAAGCTCCTATCGTAAGTTCGTTCTTTATACAAAAGATCATAAAGGATTTCATAAAGCTCCGGATAGATTAAGTTGTGCTGTTGGCTTAGGAAGGCTCGCATATTTTCTCTTTCTGCTTTATGAATAAAAGTGGCGAGCTTTAGCTGAATAGAAAGGGCAAAATTAGGATCTATTTCAAGGGACCTATTTAGGAGTTTTTGAGCTGTATCATAATGGCCTTGCAGGTAGAAAATATTAGCTTTCGTATAATAATGATTGGGCGAAAGCGGATTAGTTTGCAAGCTTCTATCAATAGATGTTAATGCAGATGTAAAATCACCAAGGGAAGTATGTATCTCCGCTAAACATTCATGAACATCAGTATCCATTGGGTTTATCTCCAGGGCTTTTTGAAGAGATTGATTGGCATTCTTATAATCCCATAATCCCCAAAATTCATGTGTAGCAAGGCTATGAAAGGCATACACAGATTTTTTACCCAGGTCTTTACCACTTTTAAAAAAAACTTCAGCTTTTGCGAAGGCATGTTTCAATTCCCTTGCCCCCATGACCCTAATAAACTATAGGACAGTCCGGCTCCAAAAAATGGTAAATCGAAATTTGGATCAAGTATGGTACTTTTTTCAAAGTAATCTGCTCCTTTTGCTATATCATGCAGGTTCCACTTTTTCAGAAAATATCGACCTTTCAAAAATGCCTGATAAGACTGAATATTTGTAGTTTGTGATTTTACGAGATGATCCTCAAAGGAAAGATGTCCAAAATTCTCACGGATTTTTTCTGCAATTAACAGGCTTACATCATCTTGTAAAGAAAAGATATCATCTAACTGTCGATCAAAATTCTCGGACCAAATGTGGAATCCATTGTCGGTTCTGATGAGCTGGGTTGTAATCCTGACCCTGTTACCAGATTTTCTTACGCTACCTTCTAATACTAACTCTACGCCCAACTCATTACCTATATGCCTAATATCCTTTTTTATATTCTTAAATACAAAGGTAGAAGTGCGTGCCGTGACCTCTAACCCTTCTATTTTGCTAAGGGCATTGATGATCTCCTCCGTCATTCCGTCTGAAAAGTATTCGTTCTCAGGATCAGAGCTTAGATTTTCAAAAGGAAGAACGGCTATGGACTTTTGATTGATCAACTTCTTTCGAATAGTTGAATAAATATAGCTATAGCTGATTATAATTACAAAAAATGAACCTCCCACCTTTAGAGACAAGGCCAAAAAGTCCGTAATAACATAATCTAATCCGGAATTTCATTTCCGGGCGAATGACCAGATTTTAAGCTCCATCTTCACACAATCAATTGGTCAAAAGTCAATTGAAGTTTCAAACTACATACTTTACAAAACGTGTGTTGCAGCTTAAATTTTAACAACAAATTATTTTACTTATGAAAAGCTTATTAATTGTCCTTTTAACTGCACTATCTATGGGTGCTTTTGCACAGAGTGACTTCCAAACAGATGTAAACAACGATATTGATTACAAATACAGGGTTAGCTTGCCGCTGATCATTTTACCTCAATTAGTTGAAAAAGCCTGGGATGACAGAATACATACGCAGCATATAGAATTTCATGTCAGGCGTAATCTGGACAACAAAAACATTGTAGGAATAAAATTTGCCACCTGGCGGTTATTTCAACCTATGGGTATCCTTTGGTGGGATGGTTTGCTAGACAAAATTGAAACGGAAAGTGAATTTTACCCCGGCCACGTACGAGAGACTGGATTAGGGATAACATATCAACGTATGCTATGGAAAGGGCTATTTACAACAATTGAAGTTTTACCACTATTTCAAACCTACCTCGATGAACACAAGAATAAAGTTGGCAATGGCTTTAAACTATATAATTCCATTCATCTTGGGTATCACACCTCTTTTGGGAAGAAGAAACGCTTTTTTCTGGAGCCTCAAATCCACTCTCAATTCTGGATTGACACCAAGGCACCATCTGATTTTAAAGAGCTGGATGATAAGTGGAAAAATTATTTCCTCTTTGAGCCGAATATTTATTTTGGGGTGAAATTTTAACCTTGCTTTAATTTATGCCGATGTTGGTGTTTTCGCCAACATCATATCGTTTATAGTAATGATGATCGAATTGAATCGAGCTTACTTCCACGCATTAAGCTTGTTGGTGACAACACCAACAAGGGTAAAAGATCATACTAAAAATATCAATCTGGCTTAAAGTGTCAAAAAAGTGGCCCAAGGTGTCAAAAATAACTTCAGGTTTCTGATGATTTTTGTACTAACAATATTAAATAATCACACCATGATAGGAGCACTTTTAAAAAGAAGCCAATTGAGATTACTGAAAGGCCATAAAAACTCTGTTGTAATTATTTTCCTGGTTATTTCCTTTCAGGGCTTTGGACAAATAAGTCAGAAACAGTTAAATAAAATTGATAGCCTTTTTACTTCCTGGAATGTATCTAATCATCCAGGTGGCGTTGTATTAGTATCAAAGGAAGGAAAAACCATTTTTTCAAAATCCTATGGCTTAGCTAATATTGAATATAACATCCCAAATACAAACAACACTCTTTTTAATATTGGTTCCATATCAAAACAATTCACAGCTATGGGTATTGTATTATTAGAAGAGCAAAACAAACTTTCCTTTGATGATGATATTAGAAAACACATTCCAGATATACCAGATTTTGGTGAAATCATTACCATTCGTCATTTAATGTACCATACAAGTGGGTTGAGAGATTTACATGGTTTATTGGGGTTAGCTGGTTGGAGAAGAGGGGATTTGGAAACAAATGATGATATTTATAGAATAATAAAAAATCAAAAGGAACTCAACTTTAAACCTAACGAAGAATTTTTATACAGCAATACTGGATATATACTTTTAGCTAAAATTATTGAAAATATTAGCCAGTTGAAATTTGATCTATGGATGAAGCAAAATGTCTTTTTACCATTGGGAATGAAAGACACATATGTAGAAACCTCTATAAATGAAATTGTCCCGAATAATGCTACATCATACTACTTGCGAGAAGACTTTGAGCGAGCTGTAGAATATTGGGGTTATTTTGGTTCTGGAAATATACACTCTACAATAGAAGATTTGAATATCTGGCTACAAAATTTTAGTGCGCCTCAAAATAATTGGGAATCTGCCTTTAAGAAGTTGCTATTCACGAAACCACTAAAAAATGGTTTTGAAACAAACTATGGTTTTGGGGTTCGTATTGAAGATTACTCGGGTAGAAAGGTAATACAACATGGAGGAGCTGTTGGTGGTTTTAGGGCGTTAGTAAGAACCTTTCCTGAAGAACAACTCAATATTGTAATTCTAACTAATTATTCAAGGAGTAATATTGGATCTAAAGCAAACGAGATTTCTGATATATTATTAGTTAAAAAGAATAATTCAATAACAAAACCCGCAACAACATCTGCCAAATTACCGGCTAAATTTATCAAGTTGTCAAAGAAAAAACTTCAGGAGTTTGAAGGTATTTACTGGAGTGATTCTGAGAAAACTGGACGCAAAGTTTATTTAAAAAATGACACTTTACAATACTCAAGTTCAGCGGAAAACGAATGGCCCTTGTTACCAATAGGCAAACAAACGTTTATAATGGACCACCCATCAATTAAACCAATCGTACAATTTGAGGATATTACACATCAAATGATTATTAAGACGGATAGTAATTTACCCGGAATCTTCACTTTTCTTCAAAAGAACTTAGAGATGAAAATAAATGATTTTAATACGCTTGTTGGAAATTATTACAGCCCGGAATTAAAATCCATGTATTCAATTTCTATTGATAACAACTCTAATATTTACCTTGAACATGCAAGGCACGGAATAATAAAACTAGAACAGTTATATGATGATATTTTTTCTGGTCATTGGCCTGTAGGAACTGTTGAAATAGAAAGAAATGAAAACGGAAATATTACGGGCTTAAGAATGTCAAATGGTCGTACTCGAAATGTATGGTTTAAAAAGTATACCACTAAAAAACGTAAATAAAAAATAGAATACATAAGTCAGCTACTTTTCATTTATAAGATTGTTGCAAACAGTTTATCATAAAATGAAACAAAACATCACTATACTCGTGATCCTGATATGAAGAGATTCACTTGGCTCATTATTTATTTTTTTGCCACATCAACCTTATTAGCGCAATCTGATGAAGACCTCAAAAAACAACTAAAAAACACCTTGCAACAAGAAGAGCTGATTGGAGCTTCTTGGTCAACGATTAACGATGGAATGATTTCCACGGGAGCAGTCGGTTTAAAGAATGCTACCACAGGTGAAAAACTAACAGCTAATAATAAAATACAAATTGGTTCTATAACCAAAACACTTATCGCCACAGGAATCCTCAGGTTGATAACCGAAAATAAAATAGATTTAGAAACTCCTGTTGAGCAATTAATTCCTGCTATCTCTTTCGAAAACCCCTGGCAGAAAACACGGAAAGTCACAGTGATAGATCTCTTAAATCATACATCAGGTTTAGAGGATGCCAGGTTTTGGCAGGTATTTAGTGAGGAAGCTCAAACAAACTCCCCATTATTGGAAGTGTTCAGCCGAGATCCTGATGTTTTAACTATTAGAACAAAGCCCGGGAGTCGTTTTTCTTACTCGAATATGGGATATACGTTGTTGGGGTCAATCATCGAACATGTAACAGGCCAACCCTATGAAGTCTACCTTGATGAGAACCTGTTGATGCCTCTGGGAATGAAAAACAGTACATTTCAGTTTGTTTCTCAGGATGATGATCCCGATCTCGCAATGGGGCATTTTGATGGGGGTGTAATTCAGCCATGTGTCCCTATGTACTTGCGGCCAGCTGGACAGTTTACTACAACTACCTATGATATGGCATTATTGGCCCGTTTCCTTATGAGTGATGGTAAAATAGAAGGTAAACCCTTCATTGAATTAGAATTATTGAGAGCAATGGGAAAACCAACACAGACAGAGGTAAATAAACAAGGTTTAGATCGTGGGTATCAATTCGGCTTAAGTTATAGAGATAGATATGGTGTTATAGGATATTATCATTCAGGGAACGTAATCGGGTACCGAGCATCACTTTACTTATTTCCTGAAGAAAAGAAGTCGTTTTTTATCAGCTTTAATATGGATCATAAAACTGCAGATTATCAAGCGTTCAACAAAATTTTCATAGAACACCTTAAAGTTCATCAGCCACTCCCATCACCATTATCTAATTCACAGACTTCTTTAAATGTGAAGAATGTTGAAGGATATTACAAATTAGCTCCGGTCAGATTTGAACTGTTTGCTTATCTTGATTTGCTATTTAATAGCATTAGAATTGAATCAGGAAAAGAAAAAGAGGAATTAATAATAAAATCTTTACAACAAAAAAATTACTCTTTGTTTAAAGTAGAAAAAAATTTGTACAGAAAGGATGATCGTGTTAAAGCGTCTCATATTTTCTATAAGTTGGATGGCGAATATATATATTCAGATGGCTTAGCCACTTATAAAAAAGTAAGTCCATTTTATTTGGCTCTACTTTGGCTCAGTCTTGCTTTAGGAATTGCCGGAATGATTATTATTTTATCCAAAGGGGTATTTGTACTGATTAAGCAAAAAAGGTTATTTATTAATCATGCCGTCTTTGTACCCTTCCTTTTTATTTTGCTACTATTTGTGCCTGTTCCATTTTTCTTTATTCATTCTTTTAACCAAATGGGGGATTTGACAATAGGTAATTTACTATTGACCATTATTACAGGAGCCCTGCCTTTCTCCTTACTTTATGGTATTGTAGTTTCTTGGAGAAATCAGAACGGATGGAATATCGACATTTTAATTTTCACGCTCCTCATACAATGGATAATTATATTATGGGTTTGGAATATAATCCCTATTAAGTTCTGGGAGATATAAAAATTTGAGACGGACGCTTAAACCACTACAACAATAAATATTTTTATTAAACCATTAACCAAAGAGTTTAGTAAAGGTGATTTTAAACTAATTAAATAAAGCGAAATACGCGCAATCTTTTGAATCATTGATATTATCTAACAGTAGGCTAACCTGTCTTTGTTTGTCAGAATTGTTCAATCTATTGGCATAACATGTCAAATCTTTGGCTTTAAAAGTCAAGACTCTCCTGTTTTTATAACTGAATTTAGGATAAGTAATTTATCTCCAAATATGCAAACGCTAAAAACTTAGTATGAAAATTCTAAAGAAAGCACTTCTTGGGCTTGGAGGGTTGATAGTACTAATTCTTATCGCCTTAATTAGTATTCTTATTGTGGATTCTTATCAGACTTCCTTTTTGAAGTTGAAGAATCAACCTGCGGCTGGTTTGAATAACTATATGATAAGAAATGTCAACATTATTCCAATGACTGCCGATACGGTAATATTAAATTCCAGTGTTACAATCAAAAACGGCTTGATAAGTAGTATAGGCGACACTTTGAATCGTGAAAATCTGGCTGAGATAGATGGTAAAGGTGGCTTTCTTTCACCTGGTTTGACTGACATGCACGTGCATGTCTGGGATAAATATGAACTCGGTTTGTATTTAGCTAACGGTGTTACAGCCGTTCGCAATCTTTGGGGGCAACCCATGCACCTAAGAATAAAAAAAGAGGTGATGGAAGGTCAATTAATTGCTCCATTATTCTTTACCTCTTCTCCTAAACTAACAGGCCCGCAGTTCATTGGCGATGATAACGTCAATCTTGTAGCACCCGAAGAAGCAAAAGAAAAAATCATCAACTACAAAGACCGAGGATATGATTTCGTTAAGACTTATTATGGACTAACAGAGGAATTATTCGAGGCAATTCTTAAGCAAGCTGATATTTCCAAAATGGATGTTGTTGCTCACCCAACTCCAGAAGTTTCTTATGATTATCACTTTAATTCACTGATCACAACTATAGAGCATGCTGAAGAGTTTGTGCAACAACCTTTGAATTATCAATTAGATACAGCAAAGCTTAATGAAATAATTAATGGTTATGTAGCGAACCCTCATGCAACTCTGAGCCCTACCCTCATTGTTTATTATAACATCTACAATATGCTTCAAAATGAAAATATCCTCACCTCTGAGGAGTTGGATTATATAAATCCACTCATACATGCGATAGATAGCGAAGCTCAATTTGATAGATGGAATAGCACTAAACAGGAAGATTCAACTGTTACAAAACGTATTAAGGACCAACATGATTTTCATCTGCTTATCATAAAGAAGTTATATGAAAATGGAGTCAACATTGTCTGCGGAACTGATGCGGGTATTGGTATTACCTTACCTGGTTTCTCTATACATCAAGAACTGGAATTCTATAAAGAGGCCGGAATGAGCAATTATGAGGTACTTAAGACAGCTACCATAAATCCTTCGAAGACACATGCATTTTTGACTGAACTAGGAAGTATAGAGAATGGTAAAGTAGCTAACCTCCTTCTATTGGAAGAAAACCCTCTTGACGATTTAAAAACTCTTCAAAAACCCAATATGGTTTTTGTAAAAGGAAGAAAAATCAATCCTGAGCAATTAAGTCTTTTTAAAGAAAAGGCAAAGAATAGAAATAATTTAATAGCGACAGCATTGAGGTATGCAGAATACCTGATAGTGGAGCGATAATTGGGGTTTTAGGTATATTCGATGATAACAAATATTATTGCAGATACCTCAACTGCCCTACCTGAAAGTAAACAAACCAATACTTTGGGTAGATTTTAAAAAGAGTGCTCAGTGCACGTCTATTGAAATTGTGGAGAAACTGAAACAATGAGGCTAAGAGATTCCGGATATCCGTTACGCCTGCCTCTCGGCAGACAGGCTACTTCCGGAATGACGTACTTGGGGTGAAGCTTGTTGGTCATAACACCAATAAGGGTGAAATTTCGATTGACTGGCTCAAGAATAACCTTGCTCCGAATAAAAGCGTTGATTATCTTTAGAAATAGTGCTTTAATAGAAGTTTCATTCATTTGAAATACATCTCTGTAAACCTATATCGCAAAGTAATTAACCATGCACTTGCTGAAGGCATGACAGAGGATGAATTTCAGCACCTTTCTACTCCTATTTCTGATCTTGATTCTATCCAGGCCGTTCCAGCTAATGAATTTTTTGCCCTACATGAAATGATTGATGAAAAGCTTGGCCCTGGCTTTTCAGTAAGGGTAGGTCAGCAGATGAAAATTGCAGATTACGGTGTTTTGGGGCTGTCATGGAGGACTTGCTCCTGGGCTGGAGAAATATTTGATCGAAGTGAGCGCTATTTCAAACTTCTTTCGAATACCTATATATTTAAAGTCGATAAAAAGCCTGATAAGTCAGTTATTTATTTACAAAGAGAACCTCATCGAAGAGGACTTGAATTATCTAACGAAGCCACTTTATCGGCTACTGTGGTGGTATTACAAGCTATGACCGAAACAGCCATCAGGCCCGTGGAAGTTTCTTTCAAGCACAGTCCACCTAAAGATCTCAGCTCTTATAAAGATGCCTTCCAATGCTGTATACTGTTTAACCAGCCTCATTATTCTATTACTTATAAAACATCAGACTTAGAGACTAGGACAGCTAAGGCTGACTCAAGCATTAACAGTTTTCTTGTCGCCCGGGTTGAAGAAGAAGCCAGTGGTTTAAAAATCTCGGGAAGTAAACTGGTATACGATGTTGAAAAACTTATAAAAGATGCTCTTCCAAGTGGAATACCCAGTATTCATCAAATTGCCGAGCATATTGGTATGAGCAACCGAACGTTGACAAGAAGATTATCAGAATCCGGTGTATCTTATCGAGACCTAATTAAGAAGACCCAAGAAGAAGTTGCTAAGCATCTGCTCAAAAGCACGTCTAGAAGTATTGCGGAAATTGCTTTTGAAACAGGATTCTCAGAACAAAGTGCATTCAATCGTGCGTTTAAACGATGGAGTGGACTCTCCCCTGTCGAATTTCGAAAAAGTTAACAACTCATATCATTTGGCTCAAAAAGTCAAATCATTGGCTTAATCAGTCAAGTTAAAGGTAGAAATTGTGCTCAAATTTGCTTTCAGATTAAATCATGAAAGCAATGAAAAAGCACTCTTATAAACTTATCCTTCTGGGTATAATCGAAGCTGCTGTCATACTTTTAATAGCTTACCATCAAAATTCTGAGGCTTCAGTAATTCACCCGACAGCGATAACATTTAATAATGATACGCTAAAAAAAGAGTCATTGAAAATTCTCGAAACCAAATGCAATAGCTGCCATCGAAAGCAAAATCCTTTTATGGTATTTAAAGGTAAAAACATGTCTAAAAAAGCAGCTAAAATATATACACAAGTCTTTGTAAAACAACGAATGCCAAAAGGCGATGAGATCAAACTGACATCAAAAGAATACGCAACCCTTAAAAAATGGCTTAACACTGAAAACATATATTAACTATGGAACTATCTTTTAAATCAATCATCCTTTTTGGAGCAGTAATCTTAACAGGGCTTTCAGCAGGTCTTTTTTATGCGTGGTCTGTGTCAGTGATACCAGGAACACAAAAGGTTTCCGATGAAGTGTACCTACAGACTATGCAATCGATAAACAGGGCAATTCTTAATCCGGCTTTCTTTACTATTTTCTTTGGAAGCTTAATCGTGTTAGGAATTTCTACCCTTTTGAGTTACGAGGTAAATAAAACACTTTTTTCACTATTGCTGGCTTCGTCAATAATATACCTCGTTGGCCCTTTAGCAATTACAGGTTTAGGAAATGTTCCTTTAAATGATCAATTAGATAATATAAATATTAGTGAATTAAGTGCTGGTAAGGCGTCTGAGTTCAAGCAGTTTTATGAGACCAAATGGAATCAACTACACCTGGCTAGAACAGTTTTGTCTGTTCTGTCATTCATACTGGCTGTGACAGCACTATTTGTACAAGAAAAAATAGCATCACTTTAAACGTATAAAATCATGGCTTTCTTTAGCAATCTAGACTCAAATTCTGACATTACAGACATCACATTTAATGATCGTCCAAGGCTTGGGCCTATGGACAAAGCCTCTCAAGAAATCATGCGAGGAAAATCTTCTTTCAGTATTGCCGAGAGGGAAATTATGGCAGCCTATGTATCCGGTTTAAATGCGTGTTCTTTTTGTCACGGCTCACATAAAGCAGTAGCCGAACAATTTGGAGTGCCCCCAACGGTAATTGAGCAGTTGGTAGAAGATATTGATTCATCACCTGTAAGTGATAAACTAAAACCAATATTCCATTATCTCAAAAAACTCACCATTACACCAAGTAAGCTTGTGGAATCAGATGTAAAAAAAGTAAAGGAAGCTGGCTGGTCTGAAGAAGCACTGCATGAAGCAATATTAGTAGGATGTTTATTCAACTTTTACAATCGTCTGCTAGACGGACATGGTGTTAAAGGCAATAATGCAATCTATCAATTTGCCGGAGAGCACTTGTCTAAAAATGGTTATGGTGTTCCATGGTTTATTGGATTTATAAAAAATATGATTAAGAAAAGTAAACTCAAAAAGCTTAAAGCATTAGAAAATCAAGTACGAGTAAATTAAAAAATAATGAAACACAACATCTTAGTAATCGGTGGCACTGGTAAGACCGGTAGCCGCGTAGTTGAAAACTTAACTAAACTGGGCCATAATGTAACTATTGGCTCCAGAAGTGGAAGCCCGGCATTTGACTGGGAAGATTTTAACACCTTTGAGCCGGCTCTGAGGGGTATGGACAGAGCATATATCGTCTATTACCCCGACTTAGCAGTGCCGGGAGCAAGAGAAGCTATCTCTAAATTAACAGAAGCTGCATTAAAGCAGGGACTTGAGAAAGTGGTATTACTTTCTGGTAAAGGAGAAAAAGAAGCTGAGGCTTGTGAAGAAATAGTAGCTAACTCAGGGCTGAACTACACCTTGGTAAGAGCTTCCTGGTTTAATCAAAACTTTAGTGAAGGAGCCTTTAAAGAGTTTGTTTTAGCCGGTCAGGTGGCATTACCCATGCCCGATGCTGAAATACCTTTTGTCGATGTGAATGACATCGCTGATGTGGTCACTAAAGTCTTACTTGACGATACCTATAATAGTCAGACTATAACCGTGACAGGCCCAAGAAAAATGACTTTTAAAGAAGTAGTAGAAATTATGAGCCATGCAACCGGAAAAGCAATTCATTATCAGCCAATATCAATTGAAGAATTTAAGGAAGGTATGAAAGCAGCTGGCTTGCCTGACTCTTATGTTTGGCTTTTTGGCTACTTATTTAAAGAGGTATTAGGTAACTCTGAAAACCAGGTGGTATCACATGATGTAGAAAAAGTATTGGGAAGACCTGCTATTGACTTCAAAGAATTTGCAACAAAGACTGCCGAAACCGGAGTCTGGAATGAGGGCATTACTCAAAGTCTATGACTGGTAAAAAAGTCTGATAAACCTATGACATGGGGATGAGTTTTTTGAAACAACTTCAATAAAAAAAATTAATCAAGGAATTCATCCCTATTTCAACCTACGGAAAAGGATAGCACTTTCTAAAAAATTAAAGCTTGGACAAGAGGAAGATCTGGCTATTGAAATAGAAAGGCATAAACAATAATTAGTATTAGCTATCACCATCTACAATTAGCTGTTGCCATTACATATCCATGAATAACTTTAAAATAAGAAAAGCACTAGTAGAAGATCTAAACGCTATAATCGAAATGTTAGCCGATGACGATCTTGGTAATAAAAGAGAGGATATCAATGAACTTACCCCCTACCTTTCTGCTTATTTGCGAATCTATTCTGACCCCAATCAAGAACTGATGGTTATGACCGATTATAATCAAAAAGTAATAGGAACCTTTCAATTAACAATGATTCCATACCTGACCTATCAAGGTGGAATTAGAGCTCAAATTGAAGCCGTAAGAGTAAATAAAGATTATAGAGGTCAAGGGTTTGGTCAAAAAATGTTTAACTGGGCAATTGAAAGGGCTAAAATAAATGGCGCTCATTTGATTCAGTTGACAACGGATAAAAATAGAATTGAGGCTCTGGAATTCTATAAATCGCTTGGGTTTATTAATTCACATGAAGGAATGAAGCTTCATTTTACTTAAATAATTCGAACTATGAAAAAATACTCAATTACTGTCAGTGTTATCCTTTTCGCTTTTATTGTACCTTTTTTAGAAATAAATGACACACATGTTTTTAATCCAGACTGGACCCCACATGCCAAAATTCACGAAGTATGGCAGCTACTGACAAATACAGGAATTGGCATAGTTTGCCTATGGCTTATATGGGGCAAGAATGACACCAAACTAAGTACAGTCTTAAGTCTACTCGTTATGGGAGGGTTTCTTGTCGCATTTATGATTAAGGGTTCTTATGGTGGGTCTATGAAATATTTGGATGGAAGTGAAAAAACATTGTTAGGTATCAATATCGGCATATTGGGGTTTGGGCTTGCATTCCTCTGGATCGTCATTTCATATCTACCATTTTTTAAATCGAAAGATTAAATCATCCGTATTTAAGAGAAGTAAATTCATTCCAATTCATATAATATGAAATCTATTATTCTGGTAAGTATAGTTTCCACAATGCTTTATTCCTGTGGTACTAATGAAAATACAGAATCCTTCAAATCAAACCTTGAGTTATTCAGCAATCAGACACCGACCGACTCAGCACTTATATATGCCCCCGGAATAATCTCAACGGATGCCTTTGAATTTGCCATCACTTTCAGCCCAGAAATGGACGAGCTCTTTTTTACTAGGAGAAAGCCTGGAGCAGACAATGAAATCTATACTTCGAAATTACTAAATGGTAGTTGGTCAGATCCGGTACTAGCTTTTTTTAAACCAACTATAGGTTGGGATTTTGAACCTCATATTAATCCAACAGGAGATCGGCTTTATTTTGGAAGTTTACGCCCTTTGCCGGATTCATCAAAAAGTACAGGACTGCACCAATGGTACAGTGAGAAAGCAGCGAGTGGTTGGAGCAATCCTATTCCGTTGAAAGGCCCCTTTCTAGAAAACATTGCCATGTATCTAACTTCTACCGAAAAAGGAAATCTTTATTTTACTTCCTGGGTAAGTGAAAATGGAGAATATAAAGACAATGGGATTTACCGTTCAGTTAATTCTAAAGGAAAATATAATACCATAAATATGCTAGGTGAGGCAATTAATTTACCGGATCTGGAGATGATCGCTCATCCCTACATAGCTCCGGATGAAAGCTATATTATATTTGATGGCAAAAGCGAAATAATAGGACAAGGAAATTGTGACTTATACATCAGTTTCAATGAGAATGGTAACTGGACCAAAGCTCAAAATCTAGGTCCTCTGGTCAATACGGAACTATGTGAATTCACGGCAAGTGTTTCTCCGGGTGGTAAGTATTTATTTTTCCATAGAGGGTTGGTCAGCGAAGAGGAAGAAACTGGCGATATCTATTGGATAGATTTTGAAAGAGTAAAGCAAGAATTAAACAAAACCAAAAAGACATCTTATTTCAATCAAGAACCTCCTGATTCCAGTCCTAAATTATTTGCTTCCTCATTAGTTAATACTGAAAACATCGAACTTAATGTTGTGTTTAATTATAATTATACTGAAATGTTCTTTTCAAGAATTGTAGATAATAGCTTTATCATTCATCATGCCGAGTTAATTAATGGCAAATGGTCAGATATTAAACCCATTAAATTATACGATGATAGCATCAAGACTTTTGTTGCCTGTGATCCCACCATTACCAAAGATGGAAAGACCATGTATTTTCTGGGTGTTGATCCAAAGAACTATAAAAATGATGTTACCAAAGAAATTCTTTACAGAATTCCACCAGACATATATATGAGTAAAAAAGTTAATGGTAAATGGCAAATAGCTACAAAAGTTGATTTCGGAATTTCCACTGAATTTATTGACACCTACCCTATTGTCATAGCTGATGGTAGTTTGTATTTTCTTTCAAATAGACCGAGCGATAAAGGTGGCATGAACTCATATCGTGCCCAATATTTAGGAAAGGATGAATTTAAAAAACCTGTTTTGATAAGCCTTGAGTCAGATAAAAATGAACTACTAACGTATATCTCACCAGATGAACAATATGCTATTTTAAATGGGCAAGGTAAATTTCAAATAACATTTAAAGATGACACAGGCTGGTCAAAACCGGTAGAAATTCCATTTAAATATGACAGCAATTGGCGGTATTATGCCCCTACATGACTTCTGATGGCAGGTATTTTATGTACTCAAGACGGTATAATAATCCTGATAAAAAAGGCTGGGCTGGTGTTGAAAAAGGAGAAGTTTACTGGGTGAGTGCTGATATTCTTTTTTAAATCATTAATATGAAACAAATTTTATGATCACCCTAAAGTTTAAAAGAAACATTATCCGAATTATACCATTTGGCATAATATGACTTTTGGTGGTTTTAGGGCGTTAGCAAGAACCTTTCCTGAAGAACAACTCAATATTGTAATTCTAACTAATTATTCAAGGAGTAATATTGGATCTAAAGCAAACGAGATTTCTGATATATTATTAGTTAAAAAGAATAATTCAATAACAAAACCCGCAACAACATCTGCGAAATTACCGGCTAAATTTATCAAGTTGTCAAAGAAAAAACTTCAGGAGTTTGAAGGTATTTACTGGAGTGATTCTGAGAAATCCGGACGCAAGATTTATTTAAAAAATGACACTTTACAATACTCAAGTTCAGCGGAAAACGAATGGCCCTTGTTACCAATAGGCAAACAAACGTTTATAATGAATCATCCATCTATAAAATCAATCGTAAAATTTGATAATAGTACACATCAAATAATTATTAAAACCGATAATAATTTACCTGGAATCTTCATCTTTCTTCAAAAGAATCTAGAGATAAAAACAAATGAGTTCAATACGCATGTTGGAAATTATTACAGTCCGGAATTAAAAACTATGTATTCAATTTCCATTGATAACAAATCTAATATTTACCTCGAGCATTCTAGACATGGATTAATAAAACTAGAACAGTTATATGATAATATTTTTTCCGGTCATTGGCCTGTAGGAACTGTTAAAAAAAGAAATGAAAACGGAAATATTACGGGCTTAAGAATGTCAAATGGTCGTACTCGAAATGTATGGTTTAAAAAAGATATTTAACTTAAAAAAAGTACGCCTCACATTAACTAAGCATTCGAGTGGCCGATAGGTCATAAATTGAATGCAGTATTGACAAATCCGTTGCTGAAAATAGTACTATGACTAAATCGATATTTTTAGTATGCGTTTGCTTGTTGTTTGCTTTACGCTTCTTTTTAATTATTGTTCATTAAAGTTTTCAAATTTGCTTCCAAAAGGTAATTCAACGGTGTTTTCATTCATTTTTAGTGGCTATTGGCCATAGTAATCCCTTACGCCCAATGGTATTGCATTATTTTATTGTTTAGCAGCATTTTTTTAAAGTGTAGCCGTGACCCCAGGCCATCAAATACAGCCACGGTTACCAACCGACCCCTTTACATACCGGGTAGATTTTATGACATGTATTTTCTTTCTAGTCCTGAATCAGGATCGCCCTTTCTTGCTCAAGGTACTTTCTTCTGCCGTTGTCGTTAAGCTAACTTATTCCTCACTGGCCGGAGGCTTAGATTTTATATATAGAATAGAAATTACTTTTTCACACCCCACAAAACCAGGTATTTCAAAGATGGTAATAAAATGCAGTCCTTCAATCCTGTAAATCTTAGTTCAGACAGATTAGGTGAATTAGTTGTGTTGGAGAAACAACACGCCTGAGGAGAGTAAAATCAAAAAAACCTACATAAATAATCTAAAAGCTTATAATTTAATATCAATATACTATACTGCTCGAAAGCATTATTCTAAAACAATAATGCAACTTGCTGATGATAAATAGAATAGCATTTATCAGTCCAAGATAGCGCTTGACCTACTAGGTTTAAACACTGGTATTCCTGGACCTGACAGAGTGGAGTTAGGCAGCCAAGCAGAAACTATAAAAAAAAGCCTACTAGAACTACTAGCAGGCTAAAAGCTTTCTAGCACTTAGAATATTATTATACTCCAAACATGATTTTAGAATAATGTTTGAATCGGGTAATAAAAGTGAATTTTAGATACCCTTCTCCTTTGTATATCCCTAAAGCCTTTAACCTTTTTTTATCTATAATAGGCCAGTATATAAAAGAAAAAGCAAAAAAAACACCCAAATACAACCCTAAATGGATATTAGTAAAATAATATAATGCCAAAATAGCCATCAAGGGGACAATAGTGACTAAATAATAATTCAATAGATTTTTCATAATATTCAATTATTTGATTCTTTCATGATTTTACAAACAGCAACCCCAGCACAAACTAAACCAGTTGCCGGGGAATAAAGAGCACGGATCGCTGCTTCTACTATACCAACACAAGGCTTTTCAGATTAATGTCGGTACAATGGCTAAAATCATTAAAAAGCCTAATGCACTTTACTCCATATTTAGTTCAACTATCTATGTATTCCTTTCATTTTTAATAAATGATAGGATATTTTATCAATTAAAAACTCCGTAGCTATTATTATAAATCCAATGACAGGTAAGAAAAATAATATTATCAGACGTAAAAGCTTAGATTTAAATGTCCAATTCTTGTTATATAAAATTAATGCTGCTGAAATTACAAATAATATTACGTAACCGATAAAAATATTTCGAACTTGAAATTCAGTTAAAAACATAATTCTCTTAATTTAATAATCATAAAACTTACAATTTAACAGCTTTCTCCGTCATCACATTTATATGTTGATATTGTAACACAACCAAGTGTTCCATATGTACAAGTTGTTGATGTTCCTATATATCAATAAAAATCAAAAATAAAAAAACATTGGGAGTCCATAACCAATTCTGGCACTAGTTTTTCTTTCCTTTTTTATTCAGTTAGATTCACTACAAGGTGCAAGATTTTTCTTGTACCATCTTCATTAAGTAAACTTGAGGTCTTTGATTTGAGATTACCACAGGATTGTATTCATTATATCCTTTAATTGTTTAATATTAGTTCAGACAGATTAGCCGAACGAGTTTTGCTGAAAAATACATACAAATAATTGTCAATCATAAATTTAACTAGCAATCGGTCCAAGAAAAATCTTGAACCAGTGCTCGACCTACTGGGTGTTTACACACTGATATTCCTGGGCCTGACGGGGGGAAGCAATCAATAGCCCCACCTTCGCTATCGCATAGTCGACTTTTTTCATTTTTATTCCCTTTGTGCAAGCACAGGAAATATAAAATAAAAAAAGCCGGACACTTTCGTGTTCGGCTTTTGGTTGCAGAGGAGGAGGGATTCGAACCCCCGGTACCTTGCGGCACGCCGGTTTTCAAGACCGGTGCATTCGACCACTCTGCCACTCCTCTTCGTGATCTTTCCCCGTCTCTTTGCTAACGGGAGTGCAAATATAAATACTGTTTTAAACTACGCCAATATTTTAAGAAAAATTTTATCCATAATCTTCATGCTTTGCTTTGTCAATACTCGCATTTAGCTCAAAACCAAGGAGAAAGATGATAGATAAAATATACAAATAAACCATGATCGCGATCAAGGCACCAATGGAACCATAGAATTTATTGTATGTTCCAAAGTTATTTATATAAAATGAAAACCCTATCGAGGCTAACATAAGAGATATAGAAGCGAAAATCGCTCCCGGACTAAAGAATTTTAGTCGACTGTGTAAGCTTGGGGCAAAATGATATATCGAAGCAATTGTCAACAAGAATACCACAAACAGAATAACATATCTTAGTACGACAAATAGAAGAAAGGTTTTATCTGAAATAAAGATAATATCCATTTGATCTAATATCTCTATCGCATATTGAGCCACAATAAGGAGTGCAGTAGCAACAATTAACCCTAAAGCAAGGACAAAAGTTAATCCCAGACCTATAAGCCTGGCTTTTAAAAAGCCCCTTTTTTCGATAGTTCTATGGATACTGTTAAATGCAGACATCAACGACATCATTCCATTAGAAGACAAAAAGAGTGAACTTATCAAACCAATACTAAGTAGTCCTCCACGTTGCTTACTAATAATATCTTCGATAGTCGTACTTGTAAATTGATAGACACTTTCAGGCATATTCTCAGCCAGAAAATCCATTACATTTTGAGTGAAATCAATATCACCTGTGTTGATATAAGGTATCAGGGTGAAAAGAACTATTATAGCAGGAAATATGGCCAGGGTAAAACTAAAAGCAACGCTACTCGCCTTTTCTGATATTCTATCAGTCTGAAGCTTTCGTAACAATATGATCACGACTGAGTAAAAAGAAATGTCGTGCTTCTTCAGACGCCTTTCTTTAAGTCTTCTTACAGTTTTCCTGTAAGCTTCAGATTGTAATATACGTCGTTCAACTCTTTTCCTCATTAATAGAATTCATCAAAAAGATCAATAAGCTTTGCAGGTGGCCTGCATGGCTTACCAGTTTCTTTATTAACACATACTAGTGTCGTACTTCCCTCTGTTAAAAGTTCATCTTGTTCATTTAAAATTTCGTACTCAAAATAAAACTTTAAACTGGGTTTCAAAGGTATTTTTACAATTACCTTCAGATGGTCATCATATTTTCCAGGAGCAAGATATTTAAACCTGCTATCCAATACCGGGAGCATGTACCCTTCTTCTTCCAGCTGCTTGTAACTAAAGCCCAGAGCTCTTAATGCCTCAACCCGACCCACTTCAAAATACATGGCATAATTACCATAATACACATATCCCATTTGGTCGGTTTCGGCATACCTTACTCTTATCTGCGTTTCATGTACGTACATATTACTCGTAAATTTTAGCTTTGTTTAAAGCATTTTGATATCGGCGTGCTTTTACCAGGTGCTGAGATAATGTTTTTGAAAAATCGTGATACCCTGAAAAATCAGGTCGGGCAACAAAGTAATAGTAATTATGATCCTGATAATTTAGCACTCCATTTAAGGAAGCAATTTCCGGACAATTAATTGGGCCTGGGGGCAATCCCGCATACATATAAGTGTTGTACGGAGAGTCTATTTCTTTATGTTTATTTAACACCCTTTTTATTGAAAAGTCACCGGCAGCAAACTTCAGTGTCGGATCAGCCTGTAACAACATCCCCCTTTTCAATCTATTTATGTAAACACCAGCGATCTTAGAATACTCTTCCGGCTTATTACTCTCTTCCTGTATTATCCCCGCAAGAGTTGCAACTTCAATCGGTGTAAGCCCGGCTTTTTCAGCTTTAGCCAATTTTTCTTCCGTCCAGAATCGATCATACTCCGTTTTCATCCTTTCCATTAACTCTTCAGAAGTAACAGTCCAGTAAACTTCGTATGTATTTGGAATAAACATAGCCAAAACAGTGGTATCATTAAAGCCATACTTGCCAAGTAATTCATCATTATTCAATGCCTGAAGAAAAGTGGCAGAATCTAATTTTATATTATTGGTGATCTTCCCTGCCAGATCCTCTTTAAACCTCACGTTATTAAAAGTAATCATCACAGGTTCCTGGGCACCGCTTCTCAAGAGCCTGATCGCTTCCAGGTTAGTCATATCCGGCGTAAGCAAATATCTGCCGGGTTTCATGTTTTCATCATAATCAAGTATGGCTTTGGCTACAAAACCAAATGTAGCCGGATCTTCAACCACCTTATCATTAAAAAGTTTTTTCAGAAAAGTAGTGAAATCGGTACTATCATTAACATACACTATTTTAGCATCTCGTTCGACCAAAACATTTGGTGTATATAGCATTTGATATGTGTACAGTGAAAAAGTTGAAAGAATCACTGTTCCCGCTACTAAAGCAAAAATTAATCTTTTACGTATTTTCATATTAGTGCAAAATTAGTATTTTTCTTTTTACATTTTTATTCACAGGTCAAACTCCTTAATAAATGGAAGCTAAATTCATTCAAATACACCCGGACAACCCCAATCCTAAAAAAATTAAGGAGGTAGCACAGGTGCTGGCAGAAGGTGGACTGGTAATATATCCTACCGACACTGTGTATGGCCTGGGTTGTGACTTAACAAATAGCAGAGCTATTGAAAAAGTTTGTCGTATCAAGCAAATATCGACTAAAAAACTAAATCTTTCTTTTATCTGTTATGATCTTTCGCACATAAGTGAATATGCCAAAAACATAGACAACAGCACCTTTAAACTAATGAAAAGGGCATTACCCGGTCCTTATACATTTATACTAAATGCATCCAGTAAGGTGCCGAAAATTCTAAACGTCAAAAAGAAAACAGTTGGTATTCGTGTTCCGGATAATAATATTCCGAGAGAGATAGTAAACGAATTAGGCAACCCCATCATTACCACTTCAATTAAAGATGAGGACGAAATCATAGAATACAGCACAGATCCATCTTTGATTTATGAAAAATTCAAAAACCTTGTAGACATTGTTATTGATGGCGGATATGGTGGTAACATTGCTTCGACTGTAATCGACTGTTCAGACGACCAAGCTGTACTTTTACGAGAAGGATTAGGAAAAACTGAAGATTTGCTAATTTGATATATTTCGAAGTCTGAAAAAACCTTACCTGTAACATAATTTCACCCGTATCACAGGCTACAGAAGAAATAGCAGATCGTGCAATCGTTTTAAATGACAAATAACAGAATTTTCACTAATAAAAGCAGTGATAATTAAGTGTGATACAAAATATTATTTCATATTTTCAGTCAATAAAGAATCATAAAAGGTTTCTTTTCACACATCAAATTACACACCCCACCGCACGACCAACTTTTTTATTCAATTCATACTCAGCAGATTTGCACTATAAAAACATAGCTGATACATGAAGATTTTTAAATTATTTGCGATAGGGTTTTTAGCATTAACACTGAATTTTGATAGTGTCGCGCAAAACGAAAAAATTAAAACTGCATTTTTATATCAGTTTTCCAGATATATCCAGTGGCCTGGAAATAATGGATCATTTACATATGGAGTATATGGTGATGGCCCGATATATAATGCCCTGGTAAACATGGCAAAAACAAGACCTGGATTTAAAATTATTAAGGTGACAAGCCTGGCTCAAGCCAAACAGTGTAATATACTTTTTGTCACTGATAAGGTAGATAATATACAGCAAGTCAAGCAGTCCGTGGGAAATTCTCCTACCCTGATCGTAACAGAAAAAAGTGGCTTCGCAAAAAAAGGTTCTGAGATCAACTTCACAAATGTTGGTGGTAAGCTAAGATTTGAAATGAACTCAGACAGTTTAAAGAAAAAGGATTATTAGTTTCAGGTGAATTAAAGAACCTGGCTATAATGATATAAAGATTTCATGGTTTATAGTGGTTGTTTATAGGTTCTAGTTGATTAGTGCTAGTTGATTGGTAATGGCTGTTCAAAAATGAATAGCCATTTTTTTTTGTATTTTTTTAGCGCATTTTTACAACATGATTAATAATGAAGTACCAGTAATAGACACACAGTATTTCCCTTCAATCGCCTGGTGGAATGCAATATCTTCCCACAGTGAAGTATCCCTGGAAAAACATGAGTATTTCGAAAAACAAACATATAGAAACAGATGCCATATCCTGGGGCCCAATAATATAGTCCGGCTGACAGTTCCGGTGATCGGAGCCCAGAAAAAAATAAAAACCAAAGATATTAAAATAGAAAACTCTCAACGGTGGCAATCTATTCATTTGAGAAGCATCCAGGCATCTTATGGTAAAAGCCCTTTTTACGATCACTATATAGACTATATCGAACCTTTCTTTCTTAAGAATTATAATTTTTTATGGGATCTGAACCTTGAAATTCTGACAACATGTCGGAACTTACTCGGACTTTCTGTCCAAATCAACGAGACTTCATTTTATTCAAAAAATCATAATAAAGACCTCAGATCTGCGATTCATCCTAAAAAATCGTTAAAAGATTCGCTAAAATTTGAACCTAAACCTTACTTTCAGTGTTTTGGCAACAAATTTGAGTGTAATTTAAGTGTATTAGACTTAATTTTCTGTGAAGGACCAAATGCAATAAACTTCATTAAGTAAGAATAAAAAGAGATATAAAAACAATACAAATAATTATTACGTTAATTAGTATAATTCAAAAGAATTAAATAGATTGATTAAAGCGATTTACCGCTTGAATTCTCATAAAAAATCAGCCGGATTAGAATGGAAGCAAAATTTTCAAATAGAGTAAAAGAGGTGATCTCCATGAGCCGTGAAGAAGCGTTGCGATTGGGGCATGAGTATATTGGGACAGAACACCTCCTGCTAGGCATGATTCGTGAAGGTGAAGGTGTGGCGATAAGCCTGCTTAAGAAGCTCGGCGTTTCAATTGAAGAGTTAAAAGAGACCATAGAGCAAAATACGAGATCTACCGCAGGAAGTAACGTTAAAAATCTGGCAAATATACCTTTGACCAGGCAATCTGAAAAGGTTCTCAAGATCACATATTTAGAAGCAAAAATCTTTAAAAGTCAATTAATAGGTACTGAACATTTATTACTTAGTATTCTGAGAGATGAAGATAACATCGCTACTCAGATACTCGAAAAATTTGATGTCACCTACGATGTGGTAAAAGATCTTCTGGAATACCAGATGAATCATCCAAGTGCATCATCAGATACAGATGATGGTGATGAGGAAACATCAAGAATATTCGGAGGTGGCTCATCTTCAGGAAGCAGTGGTTCTTCCAAGTCAACTGAAAAGTCCAGGACTCCTGTTTTGGATAATTTCGGAAGAGACCTTACCAAGCTTGCTGATGACGATAAGCTCGATCCGATCGTAGGACGTGAAAAAGAAATCGAACGGGTAGCCCAGATACTTAGTAGAAGAAAAAAGAATAACCCTGTATTGATTGGTGAACCTGGTGTCGGTAAAACAGCAATAGCAGAAGGGTTAGCTTTACGTATAGTTCAGAAAAAAGTATCGAGAGTACTTTTCAATAAGCGTGTCGTCACATTAGACCTTGCTTCTCTGGTAGCGGGAACGAAGTACCGTGGGCAGTTTGAAGAAAGGATGAAAGCTGTGATGAGCGAGCTTGAAAAATCTCCTGATGTTATTCTTTTTATTGACGAACTTCATACAATCGTAGGAGCCGGTGGAGCTTCAGGTTCACTTGATGCTTCGAACATGTTCAAACCTGCTCTTGCCAGAGGAGAAATACAATGTATCGGTGCGACTACTCTAGATGAGTATCGTCAATACATCGAAAAGGATGGTGCTTTAGCGAGAAGATTCCAAATCGTTATGGTTGATGCTACATCTCCTGAGGAGACGATGGAAATCCTCAATAACATCAAGGATAAATATGAAAATCACCATAATGTAAATTATACTCCTGAAGCTATTGAAGCCTGTGTAAAATTATCAGACCGATATATCAGCGACAGGTATCTTCCTGATAAAGCAATAGATATCCTTGATGAGGCTGGAGCCAGGGTTCACATCAATAACATTCATGTTCCTGATGAGATTCTCAACCTTGAAAAGGCCATAGAAGATATTAAAGACGAAAAAAATAAAGTTGTTAAAAGCCAGAAATATGAAGAGGCTGCGCAACTCAGAGATAAAGAGAAAAAACTACTTGAACAACTAGACTTCGAGAAAAAGAAGTGGGAAGAAGAAACAAAAACTAAGCGTTACACCGTCGATGAATCTGCTGTTGCAGACGTGATCGCTATGATGACGGGAATTCCTACTAAAAGAATCGCAGAAACTGAAAGTGTTAAGCTTCTTGGCATGAAAGAAGAGCTTCAGAAGAATGTGATTGGTCAGGATGAAGCTATCGCTAAGTTGACAAAAGCAATTCAGAGAACCCGAGTGGGATTGAAAGATCCCAAAAAACCTATTGGTTCGTTCATATTCTTAGGACCAACTGGTGTAGGTAAAACTGAGTTAGCTAAGGTTCTTTCTTCTTATTTATTTGACAAGAAGGATAGTCTGATCAGAATTGACATGTCTGAATACATGGAAAAATTCTCTGTTTCCAGACTTGTCGGAGCGCCTCCGGGTTATGTCGGTTATGAAGAAGGTGGTCAGTTAACTGAAAAGGTAAGACGCAAACCGTATAGCGTTGTACTTCTTGATGAGATTGAAAAAGCTCATCCGGATGTATTTAACTTACTGCTTCAGGTCCTTGACGACGGGATTCTTACAGACGGACTCGGCCGAAGAGTTGACTTCAGAAATACTATCATTATCATGACCTCTAATATTGGAGTTAGAGACCTTAAGGACTTCGGTGCCGGTATAGGTTTCAGTACCCAGAAAAAGCAGGAAAGCATGGATGAAATAATGAAGTCCACTATTCAAAGTGCACTCAAGAAAGCATTCAGTCCTGAGTTCCTTAACCGTCTTGATGATGTGATTGTGTTTAACTCTCTTGAAAGAGAACATATCCATAAAATCATCGACATTTCTCTTGAAAAACTATTCAGCAGAATTAAGGATCTTGGCTATGATGTCGAACTTACGGACGCTGCCAAAGATTTCTTGTCTGAAAAAGGGTATGACCCACAATATGGAGCAAGACCGCTCAACCGAGCAATACAGCGATACCTGGAAGATAATGTAGCAGAAGAGATCCTTAAAGGGATATCTCAGAGGGTGACGTTATCCTTGCAGATCATAAGAAAGATGCAGATCATCTTACACTGAAGGTGAAAAGATCTAAAAAATCTGCTAAAAAGGACGAAGAGTAATTATTAAGAATAAAATTTGACCAAGATGGCCCGGCTTATAAACCGGGCTTTTTTTTAATATCCCCGAAGTATTTTCTTAAGAACCATTCAACAGATACCCAAACTAAAAGAATAGCCAATAACCATCTCCATTCGACCAATGACCTGTAATTAATTTTAGAATGAATCTTTACTGTTTTATCGATAGGAATATCATTATGAATTTCATCTAACTGATCCAGAGAATAAAAAGCCCCTGACTGCTTATTTGCAAAATATTTAAGATCCGTCCAATTGGCTTTAAGGTTATTTTTCTCAAGGCTAAATGGTTTAACAACAAACTGTCCCTTGTCTGTCACTTTCTCGCCTTCCAGCTCTGCCCTTGCAGTGTAACGATAAACCCCAGCATTCAAACCTGAAATTTTATAGGGCGATCGACTATTATTAAATTCATATTCCTGAACCAGTGAATCTCCGGAAAATATCCTCAAGTCCACAGGGTTTCCATAAATAGGTTCATATATATCATTATAAAATTCGGCCATCATATTCAGGCTTTCCTGTTCAAGGATCTCTCTATCCTGTGGATAAACTTTAAACTTCTTTTTATCAGAGTCGGCTGTTAACCATCGTACCGTTTGATTTATAATTTCATCGAACACTTCATTTCTCCCTGTTTCTTTATGTTCAACCAATCTCACAGCCCACCATTTAGTGCCGAATAATAGTGCTTTTTTCTTTCCTTCTACCTGATCTAACACCAACAATGGCCTTCCAGTATTAATTCCATTAACTTGTTGTTCTAATATAACAGTCCCACTTTTAGTAACAGAATACTCACCAAATGGAGTAAGAACCGGGGGAGCTTCAGATAATACTGAGGGGGTGCTCTCCGGTAAGGAAAATAAATTAAAAGAATTATTTAGTACAGGAGTCACATAATCAATTTGAGATCCTATCTGATCGATATTCAGGCCCCTGTAAATATTAGAAACATATACTATTTCCCTTCTTTCAATACCGGTTATGAAAACAGGCGCACCAAATTTTTGCTCCAGATTTCTAAAAATACTCATTTCACTTGCAGATGAAGGAAATCCATGAGTAATGACAAGATCAGGCTTAAGACTGGTAGACATGATCGTATCACGCGTACTGATCGACCTGATAAACAAATTCACTTTGTAACCATCTCTGGACTCAATAGCAGACCTAATTGCACCAATATCAGGATGTGGCGCATTGGCATAAATTAATACCTGTTTTTTACCTTCCAGTACCTCTATAAATATTTTTTCCTTGTTGTTAATTACGTTTCTTTCATTCTCAAGTGAGGAAACAACTAATTCATATTCATTCAATCCCTGTGTTTTGGCTTCGGGTAAAAATGTAAAATCAAAGGACTGAACGATCGAGTTTATTTTTAACGTAGTATCAGAAACAGTTTTATTTCCTTTTAATAATTGAACTTTGATAGTTTCATTAGTAGCTTTTTCAGCGAGCAACTTAATATTTACAGGAAACCTGTTTCCCTGGTATGCAATTGAATTTGTTAAAACTTCGGTTATGGAAATGTCTTTATATGTGGTTGTATCACCAACACCTACCGCTGAAACTTCAAATGGATAATTCCTGTAGCGAATATCTACTCCTCTGTTAATTATACCATCTGAAACAATGATTACATGAGATAAATTTCTATTGGTGTACCTGTTTAATATAAAGTCAAAATATTGATTTAGATTTGTATAGTTGAGACCCAACTCTATGTTTTGAGTATTTTCATAAGTATTTCCGGTAATATCGGTGATAATAACCTCTACCTCTTCTCCTTCATAATGGTCTTTCAGCTCATCTATTTTATTTTTTAGGTCAATAATATTTGTAGAATCCAGGCTTTCACCAATGCTTTGAGAATTATCTATTCCAATAATTACCAATGGCATTTCATCTTCATTTATTAATTGCTTAATCACCGGATCAAGTAAAAGTCCTAGCAGGATAAAGATCAGTACTGCTCTGAAAATACTGAGTAAAACATTAAGCTTCTTTCCCCATGGTGCTTTCTTGGAGTATAAAAAATAAGCCAAAGCCGCAGCAAGGATTGCTATTGGCAACAACCATAAAAAACTGTATTGAGTTGATATATCTGATATCATACAATGGAGATGTTAATTTCTAAATCTACAAAATAAATACTCCTGAAGCATAAAAAAAGGGGGTAAAATACCCCCCTTGATTTTTTATTTCATTAATCCCATCAGGTTAACATTCCACCATCTACCTGCACTACCTGACCGGTAATGTAAGAAGACATATCAGACCCAAGGAAGACACATAAATTTGCTACGTCAGTTGGAGTTCCTCCTCTTTTTAATGGAATGGCATCTCTCCAGCCCTGAACAGTTTTTTCGTCCAATACCTCAGTCATTTCAGTTTCAATAAAACCAGGAGCCACAACATTCGCCCTGATATTTCTTGATCCTAATTCTAAAGCAACTGATTTTGTAAAACCAATAATTCCTGCTTTTGAAGCGGAATAATTTGATTGCCCGGCATTACCTTTTACACCTACTACAGATGACATATTAATGATTGATCCACTTTTTTGTTTCATAAATGTCCTTGTAGCTGCCTTAACGGTATTAAAGCAAGACTTCAGATTGACATTAATGACATCATCCCACATTTGTTCGGTCATCCTCATTAAAAGATTATCCCGGGTAATGCCTGCATTATTGATAAGGATATCTAGCTGTCCGAATTCTGAAACCACATCGGCGATCAGTTTTTCAGCTGCAGAAAAATCAGAAGCATCAGATTTAAATCCTTTAGCTTTTATATCAAACGCCTCTAATTCTTTTTCAAGAGCCTGGCCTTTTTCGACACTGGATAAATATGTAAAGGCGATATCAGCACCAGCTTCGGCATAAGCTGTTGCAATTGCCCTTCCGATTCCTTTAGAAGCTCCAGTTATCAAGGCTACTTTGCCATCTAATAATTTCATCGTATAAAATATTTAATTTGAAAAGCTCACAGACTATTCTGTTATTGCCTGATAATATAAGTTAACAAGGTTGTGTGAGGCAAATCTATGAATATTTATCAATTAAATCTGCCTGCCAGATGATAAATAGCTCTGTAGCATCTTAATTCATTGCATATCTAAGCAAATAACGTAAATTTGCAACATTCATAAATGATTCAAACACACCAAATTAAAAATATAGTATAATGTCAGCAAAATATGATTTAATAGTTGTGGGATCAGGTCCCGGTGGTTATGTTGCTGCTATTCGTGCCAGTCAGCTTGGTATGAAAGTAGGAGTTGTAGAAAAGGAATCTCTAGGCGGAATTTGCCTAAACTGGGGATGTATTCCTACCAAAGCACTATTAAAAAGTGCTAATGTATTTGAATATATCAGCCACGCTGAAGACTATGGAATTACGATAAAGGATGCTAAACCTGATTTCGACGGAATGGTTAAAAGAAGTCGAAGTGTTGCTGACGGCATGAGTAAAGGTATCCAGTTCTTATTTAAGAAGAATAAAATCGACGTAATAAACGGTTTTGGTAAAGTACAACCAAACAAGGTAGTCGAAGTAACGGATGAAGAAGGAAAAGCTACTAAATACCAGGCTAAGCATATCATTATCGCTACTGGTGGAAGAGCCAGAGAGCTTCCTAACCTTCCTATCGACGGCAAAAAAGTTATTGAATATAGAAAAGCTATGACTCTTGACAAGCAGCCTAAATCTATGGTTGTGGTAGGTTCAGGGGCTATCGGAGTTGAGTTTGCATATTTCTACAAGTCTATTGGCACAGAAGTAACTGTCGTTGAATACCTTGACAGAATTGTTCCATTAGAAGATGAAGAAGTTAGTAAGCAACTGGAAAGAACTTATAAAAAAGCAGGCATGAAGATCATGACCAGCTCAGAAGTAACTAAGGTTGATACTAAAGGCAAAAAATGCAAAGTAACTGTTAAAACCAAAAAAGGTGAAGAACAGATAGAGGCAGACGTAGTGTTATCAGCGGTTGGAGTAGCTACAAACATAGAAGGAATTGGCCTTGAAGATGTTGGCATCTCTACTGATAAAGGAAAAATTGTTGTCGATAAGTATTACCAGACTAACATGCCTGGTTATTATGCAATTGGTGATATTGTTCACGGACCGGCTCTGGCTCACGTTGCTTCTGCTGAAGGAATTATTTGCGTCGAAAAGATCGCCGGAGAGAATCCTGAGCCTCTTGATTATAAGAACGTACCGGGTTGTACCTATTGCTCACCGGAAGTTGCATCAGTAGGATATACTGAAAAGCAGGCTAAAGAAGCAGGCTATGATATCAAAGTTGGTAAATTTCCTTTCTCTGCATCAGGAAAAGCAAAAGCCGCCGGTGCTTCAGATGGATTTGTTAAACTAATTTTTGATGCTAAATATGGCGAATTACTAGGCGGACACATGATCGGAAATAATGTGACTGAAATGATCGCTGAAATAGTTGCTGTAAGAAAGCTCGAAACAACGGGGCATGAATTGATCAAAACAGTTCACCCTCACCCTACAATGTCTGAAGCAGTTATGGAAGCAGCAGCTGCAGCATATGACGAGGTAATTCACTTGTAAAAATTAGAAAGTATAAAAATATAAAAGCCGGGTCAAACCCGGCTTTTTTTATTTGCTAAAACAGTATATTCAATAATAATAACAGTACTAAATAGATAAGGTTTCCAGATTTTCCTGTGAAAGAGGTTTATTAATGTACTTCTTCACATAACTGTACTTCTGTGATTTGTTTACATCCTGAGGGTTTATAGAAGATGTCAACATCACAATCTTACACTGCCCTTTTGTATCTTCAGAAAGCTTTTCAAACTCATCAAGGAACTGAAAGCCATCCATTAAAGGCATATCTATATCTAAGAATATCACTTCCGGCAAAACCTTTCCGATATTATCACCGAGTTTTTCAATATTTCTCAGAAATTCAATCGCACTTTTAGCGCCAGTGTGCACATAAATATGCTCAGTAATATTTGCGGCTTCAATCATCTTCTGATTGATCAGATTGTCTATCTCATTGTCATCAATGAGCATTACCGAAAAGTATTTATTATCTGCCATCTATTATATATCTTAAATCCTGTTATAATTTGTATTGGTACCAAAATAAAACATTTAAGGTGAACCTCAAAATATGATGTTCAAATATGTCTTATTGTGACACAATATATGTAGAGACTTATTAGTATCAAAATGTTTTTACGATCTATACCTAGATATCAAACTCGATCCCCTGTGCCAATGGCAACTGAGTAGAGTAATTAATGGTATTCGTTTGTCTCCTCATGTATACCTTCCAGGCATCACTACCCGATTCACGTCCTCCACCGGTTTCTTTTTCACCGCCAAAGGCACCACCAATCTCAGCACCTGATGTTCCGATGTTAACATTGGCAATACCACAATCAGAACCCGCATGAGAAAGGAACATCTCTGTTTCCCTGATATTCGTCGACATAATAGCAGAAGAAAGCCCCTGAGGAACTGCATTTTGCATCTCGATAGCATCTTCAAGATCACTGTATTTCATCATATAAAGTATCGGAGCAAATGTTTCATGCTGAACGATTTCGAAATGATTTTCAACCTCAAAAATTGCTGGCTTTACATAAGTACCGGTTTCGTATTCTTCACCTTTTAATACTTCACCATCAATTACAGTTGTTCCACCTTCAGCTTTTACTGCTTCGATAGATTTTGTGTACTGATCCACCGCATGAGTATCGATCAATGGTCCTACCTGGTTTGACTGATCAAGTGGATTACCGATCTTAAGTTTTCCGTAAGCATTTACAAGTCTTTCTTTAACCTCATCATATACATCTTCATGAATTATAAGGCGTCGGGTACTTGTACATCTCTGACCGGCAGTTCCGACAGCACCAAATAATGCTCCTCTGATTGCTATATCAAGATCTGCGTCCTTAGAAATTATTATAGCATTATTACCACCGAGCTCTAATAAGGTTTTCCCTAATCTGGCCCCTACTGCCTGAGCTACGATTTTTCCCATTCGGATACTTCCTGTAGCTGATATCAATGGCACACGCTTGTCTGAAGTCATCATTTCTCCAACTTTATAATCACCATTGATGACACATGAGATGGCTGTTGGTACATTATTCTTTTTCAATACCTCTGTGGTAATCTTCTGGCAAGCTAATGCAGTAATTGGTGTTTTTTCAGAAGGTTTCCAGATACAAACGTCTCCACATACCCATGCGAGCATCGAGTTCCAGCTCCATACCGCTACAGGAAAATTAAAAGCTGAAATAATTCCTACAACTCCTAGCGGATGATACTGCTCATACATTCTGTGCCCGGGTCTTTCCGAATGCATGGTTAACCCATAAAGCTGACGGCTTAAGCCTACCGCAAAATCACAGATATCGATCATTTCCTGTACTTCACCATATCCTTCCTGCAGAGATTTACCCATTTCATAAGAAACAAGCTTTCCTAAAGGTTCTTTATACTCTCTTAAAGCCTCACCGATCTGCCTGATGATCTCTCCTCTTTTTGGAGCTGGCATCATCCTCCATTCCTTAAATGCTTTAGATGTTTCTTCGATGACCTGATCATAAGCTTCTTTAGATGTTACATCAACGCTACCTAAAGATCCACCGTCAACAGGGGATGAGCTTTCGATATATTCTCCTGTGCCTGTGATTGATTTTTCACCGACAAGTGTTCCTGGATTCTTATCTTTAATTCCAAATAAATTAAGGGCTTCCTCGATTCCAAATGACTTTTTAATACTCATTGCTTTCGAATTTTGGTTGTGTTTATTATTGAGGCTTTAAAGATAATAATTAACTTTTGCTCTGAAACATATTGTAAAAAAAAGAGCGGTGAATTAATTTCACCGCTCTCAATTTTTTATTCGATTATTACTACCATGTGAACCCGTAAACCAGTTCACGACCGTCAGGATAAACTCCTTCTATTTTTACTCTTTTACCATCTGACTGCCTGAGTATCTGACTCAGCTCATCAGGATTACTGATTTGACGATTATTGATTTTAGTCAAAATAAACCCTTCGTCAATACCTAATTGCTCCCAGCGTGTACCGGAGATGTCTTTCAACATCACCCCATTATCGATACCCAGTTTTTCCATTACATCCGCAGATGGAACGACCACTGTAGCTCCTCCGGCTTCACCCCTTTCTTCCAGCTCAACAACCTCATAACCCATATTCTGGTTTTTAAGCTTAGCTTCAAAACTTTTATTTTTACCATCACGGTTAACTTTTACTTCGATCACATCGCCAGGTCTGTGAAGTGCAACCATTTCCTGTAGTTCAGCTGAATTATTGATCTTCTCACCGTCAATCTCTATCACAACATCACCGGGCTTAATTCCTGCTTCTTCTGCAGCACCTCCGGCTGATACATTTGCAATATAAACACCATCTACAACCTCAAGATCTTCCTGTTCAGCAATCTGAGCATTATTAGATACGATCTCCACACCTAATAAAGGTCTTTGTACCACTCCATACTCCCTTAAATCTTCCATAACCTTTTTAACAAGAGATGATGGCACTGCAAAACTATACCCCTGATAGCTACCTGTATTAGATGCAATAGCAGTATTGATTCCTATTAAGTCTCCATTCAGATCCACTAAAGCTCCACCACTGTTACCCGGATTTACTGCTGCATCAGTCTGAATAAAAGTCTCAATTCCATAGCGAGTTCTCATTATATTAATATTCCTCGCTTTAGCACTCACAATTCCTGCTGTAACCGTACTATTTAATTCAAACGGATTACCCACTGCTAAAACCCATTCACCGACTTTTACATCATCGGAATCAGCGAGTTTAAGAAATGGTAAATTCGTTTCTGATTCGATCTTTATAAGAGCCAAATCTGTATTAGGGTCTGTGCCGATTACCTCAGCAGTATACTGCCTGTTGTCAGAAAGTGTAACACTCACTTCATCAGCATTATCAATAACATGATTGTTAGTTACTATATAGCCATCTGAAGAAACGATTACTCCTGAACCGGAGGCAGCCATTGGCATGCGTTGCCCTCCTCTTGGCTGAAAAAAATCAAACAGAGGATTCTGCGAACTTCCACTCGTAGGTTGTTGAATAACCTTTGACCTAATATGCACTACCGCAGGAGTTGTTTTTTCTGCAGCATGAATAAAATTTAACCCTTCAGGAACTATATAATCCTCGTCAGGAACAAAATTTGAAAACCTGACCGTCTCGTTAGGGCTGGCTTCAATTACTTTCGTCTCCTGACCACCTATAAAATAAAATCCTCCCATTGCCACAATTCCTCCGAAAAATGCGGCAACAAATAATCCAATAAAATAATTGTATCTGTTCATAGCCTATTTCTTAGTTTACATATTAATCTAACGCACTAATTTGGCAAAGTGTTTACCTTTAACAATCTTTAACCCAGCAGTTTAAAAAATCAAAAAAAAAGGGATACACGACGCATCCCTTCAAACCATTCACCAATCAACTTTATTTAATATCAATCACTTTTTTGGTTTCCTTCTTTTCGATTTTAGGAAGTGCTATTCTTAAAATTCCCGCTTCATAGGATGCCTTAATATTTTCTTTGTCTATCAACTCCGTCACTTTAAATGACTTCTCAAAAACCCCAAAAAGCTGCTCATTTCTATAGTATTTAACTCCTTCTTTCTCTTCTCTTTTTCGCTCTCCTGAGATTAAAAGCAAATCATCATCCAGGTCAATTTTGAAATCCTTCTTTTCCATTCCGGGAACAGCAAGCTCCATTATAAATTCTTTTTCAGTTTCGAAAATATCTGTTCTCGGAGAAAATGAGTTCGGTTTTGAATCAACCACACCCTCTGAAAGGTCATCGAATAATTTTCTGAAAACACTATCCAGTGAATTTTCTACGTTCGGTTTATATGTTAATAATGCCATATCTATAATATTTTATGTTTAAAATCAATTTCAAAATCATATCATTCAAAAATGTGCCAACTCTAAAATCGTTCAAAAAGCATGTCATTATGACGCTTTTTAATGGTAAAAAAAATAATAAACAAGTCATTATGTCATATTAGCAAATTTCAAATTATCAAATTCTGTTGTTTTATATAAAGATCATCTACAAATTGGTACGCGATAGTTTATATTATATTTTTACCCTTGAAAAATAAACACACAGAATATGTACGAATTTTTATTATTTACTCATAGCTGGCTAAGATGGATTATATTGATCCTGGCCCTGGTAACAATTATTATGGGTTTAACAGGCATGTCGGGCAAACCATTTGGAAAGGCTCAAAATGGTCTAAGTGCTGCATTTATTGGCTCAATGCACTTACAGCTTCTTATTGGACTGATTCTTTATTTTATTTACAGCCCACTCGGACTGGATGCATTTAGCTCCGGAGCCAATGTAATGAAAGAAGCCTCCTTGAGGTATTGGGCTGTTGAGCATATCTCAATTATGATTATTGCTGTTGTAGTAGCTCAAATTGGAAGAATAAAGATTAAAAAAGGTACAACAGACAAGAGCAAATACAAAGCTATGTTAATTTACAACTTAATTGCTCTTATTCTTATCCTTTCCAGAATCCCCTGGGATCAGGCAGGAAGAATGTTTAGAGGATTATAAAAAAATTAAAGCTCCGGTTTCGGAGCTTTTTTTATCCTCCACATTCCATTCTACTTAAAGTCATAGCTAATATTTTTTTACTACTGATCTCAAAATCAAAAGCTGGATTTCGCCTTATCAATCAATACCTTCGGTGGAACCAGGAAAATTGAAAACCGAAGATAGGGCGCACCATTAGCATCTAATAAGATCAAAGCATCTCTCCTCCTCTTTCTGGGTTCACTTATGTATATGTTAATTGGATAACGATAACCGATCTTCAAACCGACCCAAATCCAATCATACACCTCTCTCTCATAAGTAAACAAAGCACGAATAGATGACCTCCTGAATTCTAATTTTGAGAAATCCTGAAGCACTTCATTTCGCAAATGATAACTAGCTCCCTGAACTTCAACACCTGTATAAAAATGATTGGAATTATTAGGCGAATACCTGATCTGAGCTTTTTTAGGCAATAACAATTCATAACCCCAATTCAGATTGAAATTATTATTTAAAATAAACACTGGATAAATGGCGGGGCGCCCAAAATCATATCCAAAAGATATTCCATACCCTATAGATTTATGAGGACTAATGTTTTTACCATATATAGTGGTCAGCGATAATTTTAATTGATCACTTAAATCATCAAATGTAGGTACATCACTATTGAGCGAACTCTGGAGATAAATATATAGAAAATGATCCTTCTGCAGGTCTTTTTTAAAATACAGCTTAAAGGCTATTTGCTTCAGAGGCTTGTCTTCAAATCGAACAAATAAGGGAAAATCAGGATCTGACTGTTTTTCGAATTTAAATTGTTCATGACGGTACCCAAACCCACCAATTAAATTCAATCTATCTTTAAGTATAATGGGAAATCTGAATTTGATCTTTCTTACCAAGTTCTGTTCGACCTGCGCAGATTCATTTACATCACGATATTTAGCAGTAACAAAAAACGACTGAAATGACTCATACGACAATTCTAAGAAGGTAGGCCTGGGAACATACCTTTCTGCTGTTATAACAATATCATCTTCACTAGGTACTCTTAATGGTTCATTCTCAGTTTGCTGAGCAAAAGCAAAGTTATGAGTCAATAGAAAAAATAGTATCGATACTATTTTAACTTTTGTGAATCGAATAATACGAACATATGCAGTCACCCTTTCAATTTTTCAACCTTACCTAGAATTATATGATCAATCACCAGCCGCATCCTTACCAGTACCTATAGGGACTTTAAAGTAAAAATTCAAAGATGAATTTCTTACTTTGTTTGACCCCATCTTCATAATATCCGTAAAGCCCTGATAATAATTTATACCTACACTCATACTCTTGGGGATAGGCTTTAACTTATAACCTACGCCAAACAATAATCCGATATCAAATCTTGTATATTGGTCCCGCGCATCTATTTCATAACTAGCATCACCTCCTCCAGTATCAACCTCAAAAACATCTTCAGCTCTATGTCTTAATCCAGCCTGAAAACCTCCTTCTAATAACCATCTGTTTTTAAAACGCTGCTGCCATAACACAGGAACATAGAAATAGCGGATTTTTTTTGTTAATTCCCCGTTTTCAAAAACTTCATCTAAATTATCATCGCCTGTTAAATAGGTAGACATTCCCTGAGCACCAACATTCGATTTAACAAGTACTCCGGTACTCAGATATGACGATTCCAGCATTTTGATATGAAAATAAAATCCCAGGTTAAAATTATTCAGGCCTTCAGCTCCTTCGACATTAGAAAGATAAGATCTGTTTATTCCAGCAACCAATCCAAACTCCAGCTTTTCTGTATTTAGCTTATCTCCTAACAACAATGATATTAACACTTGAGAGTTTGCCTGCCAGGAGAACAATGAAAATCCCAGAAATAAGACAAAAGGAACTATACGAGTTGATTTCATACTAACATTAATTTATGATATGAAATTCATTCATTAAAAAGCATTTACTGTATTGCTATTTATTCCGAAATGAACACTAACCTTAAATAATTATATAAGATATTGATTTTATCTTAAAAAAAAATAATTAGACTAGCATTTAATGTTAAGAGGCAATAAGAAAGGTTAAAAGCTTCTTTGGAGTAAAAAAACAGAATAAAAAAAGTCTTTCATATTGCTATGAAAGACTTTTGGATTTTGCTCCTCAGGTTGGGCTCGAACCAACGACCCCCTGATTAACAGTCAGGTGCTCTAACCAGCTGAGCTACTGAGGAATCTTTTTAATTTGTTTTCCCCTCAAATGGGAATGCAATATTAGTCGGCTTCTATCTTTTTTGCAACACTTCAAACAAAAAAATTTAAGAAAAATCCGAAGGTTTTTTACAACCCTCGGATTATCAGAAACTTATTCTTTATCCATAAATGGATATCTATAATTTGTAGGCGGAACCTGGGTTTCCTTGATTGTTCTCGGACTTATCCATCTCAATAAGTTAAGCATTGATCCTGCTTTATCATTTGTACCTGAAGCTCTGGCACCACCAAATGGTTGCTGCCCAACTACTGCTCCTGTAGGCTTATCATTGATATAGAAGTTACCTGCAGCGTTAACAAGCTTTTTAGTCGCAAGGTCAGCTGCATACCTGTCTTTAGAGAAAATTGCTCCTGTTAATGCATAAGGAGAAGTCTCATCGACCAATGTCAGCGTATCTTCAAAGTTTTCATCATTATAAAGATAAACTGTTACGACAGGCCCGAATATTTCTTCGACCATTGTAGTGTACATCGGATCCTGAGTTAATAATACAGTTGGCTGAATAAAGTATCCTTTAGAATCATCGTATTCACCGCCAACTACTACCTCTACAAGATCTGAAGCTTTTGCATCGTCAATGTATTTACTGATCTTATCGAATGCTCTTTTATCGATCACTGCATTAAAGAAATTCTCAAAGTCTTCAGGGCTACCCATTTGAATATCCTTGAAGTCTTCTTCGATATATCCTTTCACCTCATTCCACATGCTCTTTGGAAGATACACACGGCTGGCTGCAGAACATTTCTGACCCTGGAATTCAAATCCTCCTCTTACTATAGCAGTGGATACTTCTTTTGCGTTTGCTGAAGGATGGGCAACGATGAAATCCTTACCACCTGTTTCTCCAACAATTCGAGGATACGTTTTATATTTATCGATATTCTGACCGATAGTTTTCCAAAGCTGTCTGAATACGCCTGTTGAGCCTGTAAAGTGAAGACCTGCAAAATCGTGGTGGTTGAAAATCACATCTCCTGCTTCAGGACCATCTACCATGATCAAATTGATTACACCATCAGGTAATCCTGCTTCTTTGAATACTTCCATGATAACGTTAGCAGAATAAACCTGAGTATAAGCAGGTTTCCAGATAGCCACATTACCCATCATAGCAGGTGCAGAAGGAAGGTTACCCGCAATAGCTGTAAAGTTAAAAGGTGTAATTGCGAAAATAAACCCCTCAAGAGGCCTGTATTCCATTCTATTCCAAACACCTGGCATTGAGTCAGGCTGATCAGCATAGATCTGCTGCATAAAATAAACATTGAACCTTAAGAAATCAATAAATTCACATGCTGCGTCAATCTCTGCCTGGAATGCACTTTTAGATTGTCCCAGCATAGTCGCCGCATTGATCTTAGCCCTGTATGGACCAGCTAGAAGATCTGCCGCTTTCAGAAAAATTGATGCTCTTTGTTCCCATGACAGACTTGCCCATTGCTCTCTGGCATTTAAAGAAGCTTCTATTGCTCGCTCCACGTGGGAAGAATCGCCTTCATGAAAATGTCCAAGGACATGAGAATGCTCATAAGGAGGATTCATAGGGATTTTGTTTCCAGTCCTCACTTCTTCTCCGCCAATATACATTGGCACATCAATTTCCTGAGATTTCATTTCCTTTAACGCTGCTTTTAATTCAGCACGTTCAGGAGATCCCGGTGCATAGCTTTTTACCGGTTCGTTAGTTGGGTAGGGTATGTCGTATATTCCTTTTGGCATGTTACAATTAATTTAAATTTGTCCGCAAAGTTAACCATTGCAAAATTTAACACCAATTGATAACTAATTAATCATGCCTGTTGGAACTACAATATATTTTTAAGCTGGCTCAAACAGCTTATCTCATAACTTACTTCAGAATTGTGGCGGACTTTTTCGGGGTTAAAATACACAGCATCAACATTATACTGCATTGCTCCTTTGACATCTGCTTCCAGGTTATCTCCGATCATTAAGCTTTCTTCAGGTACTGCTTCAACATTTTCCAGAGCAAATCTGAAAATTTCTAAATGGGGCTTTTTATATCCCGTGCATTCTGAAGTTACTACCGATCGAAAGTATTCATTCAAGCCACTATGTTTTAATTTCGTCGCCTGAGTTTCTTTGAAACCGTTAGTTATTATGTGGAGATTATATTTTTCATTCAGATAATCGAGTATTTCAAAGGTATACTTTATTACAGCAGGTTTGGTCGGGCACCTCAACAAATATTCTTTCCCCAGCATTTCCGGAATTGCATTTTCTTCCACTCCCAATCGACTAAGAGACCTTTTAAACCTGACATCCCGGATAGTTTCTTTGTCAACAAGATTTTTATTGTACAAATCCCATAACTCAAAATTAACCTCCTCAAAAACCGAGATAAATTCATCAACCATAAAATCACCCAGATCACATAAACCAAACTCGAAGAATAGCTCTTTTAAAGTCACATGACTGTTTACCTGAAAATCCCAAAGGGTATGATCCAGGTCAAAAAATAAATGCTTATATGATTTCTTCATAAATCGGGATAAAGTTGTATACCTTTTAATTTATTCAACACCAACTCTCTGTTTTTGTACAACACCACGAAGGTATCCTTATCTTCTGTTAACTGAACATCTTTCTCCAGGTATGAAAATACCTGCTGAAGAATATCGAGAACTTCGTCTTTTATATAATAGAAAACGTACTTGTCATATCTTTTTGTTCCCACAAGTCCGGCATTCTTAAGATAAGACAAATGTCTGGACGTTTTTGTTTGAGTAAATGATAAAATAAGCTCAATATCTGTAATACACAATTCGCCATAATTAAGCATAAGATTTAAAATCCTTACCCTGGCGTCATCCGAAAGAGATTTAAACACCTGAACTCCGAAAGTCAGACTAAAATTCTTGAGCCTCATGATTTATCGAATTTTAACACAATATTATAAACACATAATAAGAGAAGTGCGTTAAGATTACTATCTTGCAAGATAACCAATGGTAAATAAAGTATTGAATTTTTCCAACGCATTTATATTAACAACATTACTTTCCCTTGCATTAATTTTCGGCTCTGAACAGGAAATTAAAGCACAGGACAGAAATGTAATTCAATTCTCAGGTATTATTATAGACACTGATTCTATCGGTATCCCCGGAGTTCACTTATATGTTCCCGGCACCGGAAGAGGGACCACAACCAATTACATTGGCTTTTTCTCTATGCCCACGCTTGCCGGTGATACTATTGTAGTCAGTGCTATTGGTTTCGAAAAAAAGAGAATAGTTATTCCTGCAAATGTGGAGGAGAATTATACTGTAAGAATTCAAATGAACGAAGACGTTACTCAGTTACCAGAGGTAACAGTTTTTCCATTACCAACCGAAGAATTATTTAAAGAAGCTGTATTAGCTCTTAACTTACCTGAAGAAAGAAATGCGATAGACTACAGGGACTTATATGGCGATAAAGCCATGGAGCAAATGCTACGCAATACTCCTTATGACGGAACCCTTAATTATCGATACATGCAAAACATTCAGTACGAACGTATGCATCAGCGATATGGATCCTGGTCTAACCCACTTCTTAACCCATTTAATTGGGCTAAGTTCATCAAATCACTAAAAAAAGATGATGACGACTAATTAAGCCGTCACCATTTTTTCTTTATTTTTATTTTGATTAGAAGCCGGTTTGAATACCTTCTGAAGAATTTTCTTAGTAATTAGGTATGTTGGTCTTACTCCTGCCATTCCCAGACTGCCTGAAGCAAGTGTCTTACCAGTCAATAATGGGTTATCAGAAGCGTAATATGCATACCTGACTATCACATCTTCCTTGATAAAGCCACGTATTTTAGAAGCAAGCTGAATGGCTTTCTGATAATGCGCTCCCTCCATCTCGAGACCGATACTCTTCCACGAGCTTTCTTTGAAGTATTGTAAAATATCTTTGTTTTGAAGGCTGGTTCCTAATACTGTTACCATAGGACCTTCATAAGCATCTGCTTTCTCATCTTTGAAATCTTCTGCCGTTAGATCATTCCTGAAAGGGTAATTATCAGTAGTTCCTTCAAATATATGT
Organism: Mangrovivirga cuniculi; assembly: GCF_005166025.1. Taxonomy (NCBI): domain Bacteria; kingdom Pseudomonadati; phylum Bacteroidota; class Cytophagia; order Cytophagales; family Mangrovivirgaceae; genus Mangrovivirga; species Mangrovivirga cuniculi. Next base: position 1,197,852 of record NZ_CP028923.1, on the reverse strand, counting down.
GCACTGGGTGTCATTATATCACCTTTATCTCCTTCCAGAATTCCTGCTTTACCCATGATAGATATTGAGGCAATGTTCATTTTTATCTCCTCTTCATCACGGTAATATGGCTTCAATAATTCATCCATTGTCTCAAAAGCCTGCTCACCAAAGGCATAATCCATTACGAAAATTACTGGTTTCTCCTGTTTAATGTATTTAGCATCAAGCCCCAGTTCTTCATGGACATTGGTCAATGGAAGTTTACTGGTATCAATTATCTGAACCGATAGATTAGTACCACTTCTGCTTTCTATGAATGTTAACCCGTTTTTGTTGGCATAAGAGTAGATGCTATTTTGTAGGGCTCCACTATCATCTTTGGCGATCTTTACGATCATATCATCAAAAGAAACTTCATCCTTTTTAAATTCAGATATTGCTGCCTTTGCATAAATGCTATTAACCACCGAGTGCAAATTGGCACTGATAATATGAATAGGGCGATCTAAAAGATCCTTCTTAGCTAAAACTGATTTGATTCTATCAGCCCATTGCTCTCCGTAAATGTGATGGCCAATTCGTTCTCTCAGAGTAGAAGTAAAACTAACCTCCCTGGAAACTCCATCCTCTTCAGATAAAATTGCCAGTTTACCCAGCCAGTAAACAACCTGGTATAGGCCGTTATTCTCAGCTCTGTTGGATTCAAGTCTTAGAAAGGCATTTTCTGTTTCCTCATAGGTTCGTCCTAACAAGGTTGACAGGTAGGTAAATGCGACCTCCCTATCATCTTTATTGAGCTTGCCACCTTTCCTTAATACTATATCTTCCAGTTTTTCCCATTCTCTCCTTTTTAACCCTTTTTCATTAGTTGCATTATTCTTGATCTTCAATGCTTCGTTATACATAAAGGTTAAGTGAGTCAGAATATCATAGATCTCAGAACGCCCCCTGGTAACCTCGATACACATCGTTTCACGATCTACCCGATAACAATTTCTTCGTCTTTTAGAGGGAATTATAACTTCAAAAGTACTATGTTCATACCCCTCTTCTGAAGTCAACTTAACAAATCTGCATTCCTCAATTCCTTTTGGTAACCTGTCAATAACATATACAAGTCCATCGAGCTCCACTTTTTCTGTCTCATTCATACTGCCGTAGATTTCCGGACTCAATACTCTCAAAGAATTCAGCAAAGCCTGGCCTGATGCCCCTAAAGGCTTATAATACCCCCGATAAAACAAATGCCTCATTACGATATAAAGTCGTTCGATGGCTTGTCTTGATTCTTGTGCTTTGGTTCTTTGAATTGTAGGTTTACTCATTAAGATTTATTTAAAGTGGTTAAAAAAAACCGCCTTGAATCGGCGGAACTGGATTTGAGATGTAAAATTACTAATAATAAATGGAATTTTCTTTACCAGAACCAGACAACTTATTCTGAATAATTAAAAAATATTATTTGGTTTACATTTCCACAACAAAAAAGTGCAACCAAAATAAATTGGTCGCACTTTAATAAAATCATGAATATTTCAATACTACAACTCGCTAATCTCTCTGATAATCTTCCTTGTTCTGATCATATGAGAAACTGAAATATAAAATATCTGCGACTTCCCGAATGATGAAAAATTATCGTCTTGTCCGAAAGACCTGCCTGAATAACTATCATCAAGGAAATCATTCAGATAATATTTAAATTTTACGCTTGTCCCTTTTGGAAACTGAAACCCGGCAAATACACTCGGTAGAAAAGGGTTGACTTTACCTGTAAACCATTCTGTATTCTTCGCTTCTTTATCCCCATCAATAAATAACTTTTCTTTATATGCAAAGGGGATTTCAATTTCTCCTCCACCAAAAAAGAATATACGTTCGTCAAAATTCCCAAGTTTAAAAGCCAGGGGAAAGCCTATTGTGTAGGCCCTTCTCTTTATTTTATTATCTGATTCAGTGTATGCAGGCTCATCTCTTGTTATCATACCGATATTCCGTAATGAACCTCCGATATACATTCCGAAATTATTATTAAAGTCAACATGCCATTCGTGGTTGACGTGAAAAACAGCACTAAACCTTACCGGACTTCCCAGGTCTACTCCGAATCTTTCTACGTCCGCAAACTGGAATATTAATTCACCACCTACCTTGTGGTATGTCTTATCGATTCTTTTTCGATAAATCTCTTCAACTTCTTCATCCTGGGCTCTTATCTCTAAAATTAAAAAGGATAGAAAAAATAATGATAATAATAATCTTGGCTTCATATTCAAATTAGTTTTGTGATAGATCTTAATATTATTCAGATGCAAAAGGAAATCAGATGGTTGCTTTTGTTAGTCAAGATTTTTTGATTTTATAATTTTTATTCCTGATTTTTTCATTTCACTCTTTGCTTCCTCAAAACCACTTTCATCAATCGGCCTGGTAAGATCTTCGATATAAAAAGTATTAAACCCTTCATCTATTGCATCCATCGCAGTGAAATAAACGCAAAAATCGCCTGCAAGCCCGCATATATACAAATCAAATACTTCCCTGTCTTCAAGGTATCCTGTTAAGCCTGTGTTTATCTCTTTAAAATTATCGTAAAACCCACTATAAGAATCAATCTTAGGGTTGGTTCCTTTTCTAATTATGGCCTGAACCTTATTTGTATTCAGGTCTCTTGAAATTTCTGCCCCTTTAGATCCCTGCACACAATGGTCTGGCCAAAGAACCTGCTCTTCATCATTATCTAAAGTAATCTTATCAAATGGTTCTTTTCCTTTATGACTACTGACAAAACTAAAATGACCATCAGGATGCCAATCTTGAGTAGCAACTATCAGGTCAAATTTATCTTGAATATCATTAATCCCATCTATTATCTTATCTCCATCGTGAACCTCCAAAGCTCCTCCCGGAAGAAAGTCATATTGAACATCAACAATTAATAATGTTTTCATAGCTTAGATGTCTTTTGGTTTTTAAGGTCTTGCCTTAGTTTTAATAAATTCTGGCTGATTCCAACTTTATATATATGTGGATTATTAAATCGTTTATGCTCATCCGGAAGACTGGACAAATTAGATTGAACTGCATCCTTCAATTCGTCGAGTGATCTTTTATCAAATGTTCTTTCGCCATTTTTCATTACCTGGTTAAGTAATTCCTTTCCTTCAAATCCTTTCAGCGACATTTCTTTATCTAATTCATAAGGGTGAATCATTTTTTCAGGAATTTTTTCGTCCAAAGTCGCAATAACATCTGCTACAAACTGTCCCTCATTGTTTGTAAATCTATGGACTCTTTTCATTCCGGGAAGGGTTAGTTTTTTGATATTCTCAGAAATTTTCAGTCTTGGCTTATTATCAGCATAGGCTAATTTATAAACGCCATCTAAAGCACTGTCTGGTTTACCTACCACAAGGTTAGTACCTACCCCGTATATGTCTATCGCTGAATTTTGCTCCTGTAAACTTTTTATAACTCCTTCATCGAGTTGATTAGAAGCCACAATTTTAACATCCTCCAGATCATTTTCATTAAGCATCTTTCTTGCTTCCCTTGATAAATATGCCAGGTCACCACTATCAAGCCTGATACCATTAAGTTCCTGCCCCCTACTCCGCATCTCTTTAGCAACTTTAATTGCATTGGGAAGTCCCGAGCGTAAAGTATCATATGTATCTACAAGCAAAACACACTTTTCCGGCCTCGCTTCAGCAAAATTTCTAAATGCGGTAAGTTCTTCATCATGGCTTTGAATATATGAATGCGCCATAGTTCCGGTTACAGGGATACCATAATACTTGCCTGCCAGGACATTTGACGTAGAATCAAAGCCTCCAATTACAGCAGCTCTGGATGCTTGCATTGCCCCCCATCCATGAGCCCTCCGCATACCAAATTCTGCAAGCGGCCTACCATTTGCCACATGCCTGATCCGTGCTGCTTTGGTTGCTATCAGGGACTGATAATTCATTAAATTTAGAAGCATTGTTTCGACCAGCTGAGCCTCGATCATTGGTGCAACCACACGGACAACCGGTTCCTGTGGAAAAACTACTCCGCCTTCCGGAACAGCGTATACATCTCCTGTAAATTTCAGCTTTTTGAGATACTTGAGGTAATCTGGTTTAAACCCTATGCTTTCCAAGTACTCAATTTCCTCTTTTGTGAACCTGAAGTTCTCAAGAGCTTCTATTACATCTTCCAGTCCGACTGTAATTACGTACCCGCCATTAAATGGAATTTTCCGGAAAAAATAGTCAAATGAGGCAATGTTTTCATGACGATTCTTTTCAAAATAGGCCTGACCCATCGATAATTGATATAAATCTGTATACAAATTTCCGTTTAGTCCTTCCATATTTCGTTTTTGCCTTTTAATAAATATACATTATCACCTTCAGAACTCATATTCATTAGCAACTAGATTTAATAAGTACCAGGAAATCGTATCTTTAATCTATGAAAGGAGATATTATTGATATTAAAGGACCAAAGATGTTTGCACTTCCGTTCAGATTGTTTGGAATCGTGCTGATCATCGTTGGAGTATATTATATCAACTCACAACCATTTATAGGTATTTTAAACGCAATTGCGGCCTTAATTGCTATTTTATCGTTTGAGGGAGTTGAAATAAACAGGAAAAATAAGACAGTTAAACGATATACCTCAGTTTTATTTATCAGAATTGGAAAGCCCCGAAAATACAAAATTGCAGATCATATCTATTATGTAAATACCCAAAGAGATGAAGGGAAAGGCATAATTAAACCCAAAAATAATTTCAAGGCTTACCTACATACTGAGAAAGATAATTTTCTATTATTAAAAGACTCAGAAGAAAATTCACTTTTACAAAATCTCAGAGTATTAGCTAAATTTTTATCTATTGAAGTAAAGAAAATATGAGTAAAGGTGAAAATAAAATAAAGGTTGGTATCTCAGGTTTCGGCAGGTCAGGAAGAGTTTTCCATGCACCAATAATTAATTCCTGTGGTGAAACTATTCTCTCAGCAATAAACACAAGTAGTGAGGATACCAGGGAATTCATAAAAGAAAACTACCCTCATGCTTCTGTATTTAATTCTTACGAAGACCTGTTAAATAGTGACATTGATCTGGTCGTGTTACCGTCTCCAAACGACACTCATTTCAAGCTTGCCCAAAAAGCCCTTGAGGCTGGAAAGAACGTTGTTATTGACAAGCCGATGACAGTTACTTCTACCCAGGCTTCAGAGTTGATTGAAATTTCTAAAGAAAGGAAATTATTATTATCCGTCTACCACAATCGACGATGGGATACTGACTTTCTTACTTTAAAAAAGGTCATATCAGAAAAAAGACTGGGAACTATCCATGAGGCAGAGATCACTTTTAATCGTTTTCGAGACTATCTAAAAGATGACTGGAGAGAAAAAGCAGTTCCCGGCGCAGGAATACTCTATGATCTGGGACCCCACTTGATAGATCAGGCACTTAATCTTTTTGGGATGCCTACTGAGTTATACGCAGATATAAGAAAAGAACGTCCCGAAGCAATTATTGAAGATTCCTTTTTGATCGTATTATACTATCCGAGACTGAAGGTGATTTTAAAAGCCGGAATGCTGGCTTCTTATGCTGGTCCTAAAATTTTAATTCAGGGATCAAAGGGAGCTTATCTGAAATTCGGACTTGACCCACAGGAAAATCTTTTGAAAGATGGTACCAAGCCGCAGGATTTGCCCGATTTATGGGGAAAAGAATCATACGAGAAATCACCGCTTATTATAAATCCGGATGGATCAAAGCAAAAAATCATCGCTATACCGGGAGATTACCGTGGATATTACTCAAACATTGCTCATGCGATAAATAATAAAAAAGATCCTGAAGTAACTGCCTTTGATGGGTATAACACCATAAAAATAATCGAGACGGCGTTTAAATCATCAAATGAGAAGCGAAATATCGAATTATAATTATCAGTTTCGATATTGATTTGACATTGTAGCAAGAATATAATTGATGTCTCGCTGGTGATGACCAAGCTGAAGCATAGACTTATTACATAAAAGGTCATCAACACTCAAAACAGAAACATGGACATTGTTTAATAATACCTGGCAGGCATCATAATACGCTTCGTGAAAATCAAGTCCTGGCGTTTCATTTAAAAGGTCAATCTTGGATTGGCCATAACCCAATTCGAGATACAGCGGTTTATGATACCGCATAAGGTGAAATGCCGCTTCAATGTACCCCATGTCATGTACTATTTTTATGAGCTTTTTTACATTGCTTTCCTCAGGCTTAAATAAAATATCCAGATCATCCGAAGAAGCTTCGATTCCATAAATCTTCATCGCTGTACCTCCGACTATAATAAAATCTACCTCAGCCATAGAAAGTTCTGCCAGGAAAACGCTTTGTTCCGGATCTAATTCAATAAAAGAATTTGGTGATATCGGTAAACTCATAAGACAAAGGTAGGTTTATTTTATTGGATTGAAAGAACTGATGTACTCTAAGATCAAATAATTCTTAAAAGTGCGGATGAAGTAATCATCTATATAATTTAATTTTACGTATGAATCAAAATAAAGGTGGCCATTCAGAAGCATATTTTGGAAATTATCGGGATTACTGGTGGAACGAAGATTTCCTTGAACTTATTGCCAACAGGCTTAATCTAAATCAGATGCATAAAGTGCTTGATGTTGGGTTTGGTCATGGTCACTGGAGCAAAAAGCTCATTCCCTACCTTGGTTCCCCTCTTAAATTAACAGGTGTGGACAAAGAAAGTAAGTATACGCAGTCTACTATTACAAACTTTAAAGAGAGCTTTGATAATGTTGATTCATTTGAAGTTATTCAATCTGACGTTTCAGAGCTGCCTTTTGAATCAGGGTCATTTGATATGGTAACTTGCCAGACCTTGTTAATTCATGTTCCGGATCCTGAGCGAGCATTAAAAGAAATGATCCGGGTATTAAAACCGGGAGGCCTGCTATTATGCGTCGAACCAAATAATGGCATCCAGGCATTGATCCAGACCTCACTTAGCAGGCAGGATAGCCTTGAAGCTCGCCTCGATCATGTTAAATATGCCATGATCGTCGAAGAAGGCAAAAAGAAATTAGGTCGTGGAGATAGTAGTTTCGGAGACCTGCTACCCGGCGTAATTAACAGAATGGGATTACAAAACATCCATGTTTATCAATCAGACAAAGCCATCCCATTATATCCTCCTTATAAAAAGCAAGAACAACGAGCAGCGTTGGATCAATGGGATGATGCTGGTATGCAGCAGCAGGAAGGATTATCTGACCTAACCTATTTTGAAGCGATGGGTACAAAATATCTTGATTTCTATAAAAGCTATCATATCAAATACAGCTTTGCAGATGCCCGACAGTCATATGCCCTTCAACACGGTGAATTTCATTCATCCGGTGGAGTATTGCTTTATTTAGTTAGTGGGATAAAACCTTGAGAATTTTAAATTATTCCGACCTCAAAATAACAGCAGGGTTTTCCGCCCCGGCTTTAATTAGCTGAATGAAAATATTTATTGCAATCACAGCTAAAATAAATGCTGGACCTATCAGAAAAATCCAAATATCAAGATCTATTCTGTAAACAAAGTTTTGAAGCCACTTTTCCATTCCAGAATAAGTTAACCAAAATGCCAGGGGTAATAATGGAAGTGTGATCAGTAAAAAGTCCTTACTTAACAACATCCCTAATGATTTAATACTTGCTCCATGAACTTTTCTCACAGCCAATTCTTTCTCTCTTGATCGTAAAGAATACGATATAACACCAAACATACCAATAAAGGCTATAAGTATTGCCAGGGCAGAAAATATATAGATCAATTTTAATTGATCTTGCTCAGCATTATAGAGATCGTTATACAAATCATCAAGGAAGCTATACTTTATCGGAAGACCGGGATAATTTTCATCCCATGCATCGATTATACCCGATAATGTTTGTTCGGTATTGCTACCATCTATTTTAACAAGGATATTATTAATCCATACCGGTTCGTTTATCATCACCAGGGGATCGACCTTATTCTTCAAAGTTTCCTGGTGAAAATCTTTAACCACTCCAACTATTGGCCCTTTTTGAAGCTTAATCTCACCGATACTCCAACTGAACATTCTTCCTATCGCTTCATTTGGATCTTCCCAGCCAATCATTTTCATAGCTGTTTCATTGATCAGATACTCTCTGGGAGCACGCTGCAAATACCCATAAACATCTGCATCTATTTCAGAAGAAATATCATTGCTTTTATATTGAGTAAAGTTTCTTCCGGCAAGTAGATCAAGGCCCATTACATCAATAAATGATTTATCCACCACCTGAATATCCATTGAAACATCATTGTTATCCTCAGCTATTTTGCCTTCTGCATATACCGGACCTGAATCTCTGATCTCACGTGAAGGAACTTCCATAGCAGTTGTAACGCCTTTGACTCCGGGCAATGCATTAAGATCGTTTCGATACTTATTCATTCTCCACTTTACAGCTCCGGGAATACCGGTAAGAGCAACCACCTGTTCTTTTTCAATACCAAGATTTTTATTGACTACGTATTTGAATTGGGAATTTGTTATTACCGCTATAGAAATGGTAACTATACATAAAATGACCTGGAAAGCTAAGAGAAAGTTTTTTGGGCTCCATTTTGAGTTATTATTAAACCCGGCCAAATTATTCTTAACGGCATCAGAAATTTTTTGAGAGGATAAAAATTTAGCAGGTAAATATCCGCCTGCTAACGAAATCAGAGGAATGAACACTATTAAAAATAGTATCAGTAGGAAAACCGAAAATTCTAAAACTACCAGGTCTTTGAAAAATGGCAGGGAAAAAGCAAGGATTAAAATAGATGCTAAAGCAGAAACTGACACTATAATTACTGATTCAAGTAAAAAATATAGCTTCAGATCTTTTTTGCTTGAACCCAGAAATTTTCTTATCCCAACCTCTTTAAGAGATTTAATTGATTGAGCAGTATTAAGATTGACAAAATTAACTACTGACATAATCAAAATCACCAGGCCAATAACAACAAATAAATAGACATAAGTTATATCACCATTCGGGGTTATCTCTCTGGCCAATCTGGAGTTAAGATGAATATCACCAATATTCTGTAGAGGGAATACTACATCATCCAGATTCTCATCCCCATATTGATTGATAAATGAAGCGATTTTTCTTTCGAGTATTTCTTTATCTGAGCCTTCTTTTAACAATAAATAAACATATGCCCAACCGGTCCTTTCTTCCTCCCTGTTTATCGAAGTTAGTAGATTAACTGGCAGGTGGGTATTTCCTGGCAGATCCTTAATAATACCGGTCACTGTGTACCTTATTTTTGTATCTCCATCTGCCTGGATTACAGTGATCTCTTTTCCGACAGGATCATTATCACCGAAAAATTTATTAGCTGTTTCTTGAGTCAAAACAACCGTGTTTGGTTTGGATAAGGCAGATTTATCCCCCTGAACAAGATCAAAATTAAAAACTTCAAACACCTCTTCATCAACCGAATAAGCATGTTCTAAAGAATATGAGCTGTTTCTAACCTGTATAGTTCTTGGATGGTAATCCTGAAATCTAACCAGGTGTTCTATCTCACCAAATTCATTCTTAAACCTGTTAACAATATCATTATTAACCCTGGCCCAGTGCATATCATATCCCGGCCTGTTTATATGCATTGTCAGCCTTTCTATGCTATCACTTTTCTTATGAAAAGAATCATAGTTTAATTCACTATAAACAAAAAGTCCAACCAGGAAAGATATTCCAAATCCGATTGATAATCCTGTTATATTTATAACTGAATACAGTTTATTTCTAAGGAGTTTTCGAAATACTATTTTTAATTGATATGCAAACATGAAAGTGGCAGGTAAATTGTTTAATCAAATATAATTCCTGATATAATTAGTTCGGTACTAAAGAATGTCAAAAAATGTGAATGCTAATCGTTAATAATTTGTAAATTATTTTAAATAAGGTCTTATTTGCCGGTTCAAGAAAAATAACCGTTGATGAAATACCCGATAATTTTATCCTTAATCATATTATTTCAATTTAACCTTAACGCTCAGACTTCTCATTTCTGGACACGGAATTATGGAAGTGAATCCATGTTGTTAAGTGGGTCTGTTATTGGAGGAGTATCAGATCTGGGTGCAGTTTATTATAATCCAGCCAGACTAGCATTAACGGAGAATCCTGCTTTTATACTTAGTGCCGATGTTTTCGAGTTAAATTCATATAAAATTGAAGATGCCGTAGGTAAAAGAGCTGACTTAAACAAAAGTTCTTTTGGAGGGGCTCCCAGCCTTGCCGCAGGTAGCTATAAAATTAAAAACTGGCCAAAACTGTTTTTTGCATATGCTGTATTGTTACGATACAATAATGATCTGGGCTTCACTTACAGAGAAGAAGTTACGGCTGATATATTTCCAGATGAGCCTGGCGACGAACTTTTTGAAGGTGAAGTTACTATTAATAATAAATCAAAAGATGAATGGTTTGGTGGCAGTGCAGCTTACTTGATCAACGACAATCTCAGCGTAGGAGTATCTTTGTTTGTATCCAATAGTACGACTGCCAAAGGTACAAATTATTCCCTCAGGGCACTTTCCAACGCAGGCGATGTCAGTATTTATGATTACAAAAGAAATTACAACATTGAAAGCTATGGATTAATCACTAAACTGGCAGTTGCATATTCTAAGAAAAAGTGGGATTATGGACTAACCCTGACGACCCCCCGGGCTCATGTTTTCGGTGATGCATCATATACCTATCAATTTTATTTTTCGACACCTCCGTCTTCAGATTTTGAAGACATATATGCTAATAGCTACCAAAGGGATCTTGATCTCAAAATCAAATCACCACTTTCTATAGGTATAGGAGCCACTTATAAATCAGATAAAAAAAGAAAGCTACATTTCAGCGCTGAATATTTCCATAGAGTAAGTCAATATCAGATCTTTAGTGTAACCCCACATCAAATGCAAAGTAAATCCGATTCCACGATATCTTTCAGGCTAGTAGATGAATACAAAAGCATTCTGAATGTTGGAATCGGTGCGGAATGGTTTATCAATGATAAGGTTACTGTATATGGTAGTTTTAGTACTGATTTTAACACTGCTCCTAAAGATGGTATCGGATTTATGAATCAGCGACCTATAGCTTCAAATTCCTCAGTTAATGCTGATTTTTTTCATTCAGCTGCCGGGGTCTTACTCTCTTTTAAAGGCGCTGATTTTACTTTGGGAGCTACTCACACCGGAGGGAAAACTGATTTTTCAAGACCTGTGAATATTCCTGATGGAAATGACTCAGGCCCAATCGTAGATACTGAGGATACCGGTAATTTGAGTTGGAACAGATGGCAATTTATCGTTTCTTTTTCAGTTCCTTTTCTAATGGATTATGCAAAAAAACTAGAGAATAAGTTACTTAATAAGGATGACGAAAATTAGGTCAGCTTTAGGTGTTCTGAAATAATTGGCCATAGATCTGAATTTTTCTTTTTAAATAATCCGAAGTGGCCAATCTTATCTTTTTTAAGATCAACCGGTTGGTAATGGATCCTTTCCACCACAGTATTTTCAAACTTTTCAGCAAGCCATTCTACAGAGTCTAATGGGGCATAATTATCATCTGAAAAGCTTATCGAAACAATCGGACTTGTAATTTCTTTAAAAAAAACTTCCTTCTCATGATCGATGAAATAATTCTTAGACCTGGACCATCTTGCCCATTCCAACGCAGCATTCGCAGGGAGATCCTCCATTGATGAAAACTTCCCGGGTAAATAACCATATAATTTAACGATTGAAGGAATTAGAACATACCAGTTGGCAATCATCTTAAGTTTTGAAAAGCCGTTCCAAAACCCGAAATAAGCACTTTGAGAAGCAATTAAAATGATTTTATCAATTTTATTAATATTAGGTATCAGTCCAACTAATTGCCCTCCAATACTATGTCCAAGATAATTAATGGTCTCAACTTTCAGGTCATTACTAATAAAATCGATGACATTTTTAATATCTTTTTTAGCCCATGCCGAAGCACTTCGGGATATCTTTTTAGGATGAATAGGAGTTGATTCACCCACACCCAGGTAATCCATTATAACTACTTTAATATTATGATTTTTTGCTATCCATTCTGCTAATGGTTGATAAAAAATCATTGGTACAGCATTAGCTGGAGCAACAAGTAGGCAACCTTTGAATTTCTCCCGCCCATTAAAGATTTTAATCTTTAAACCATTATCAAATATTTTTTCTTCATGCAAAAACATGTAATCTCTTTAATGATACTAACGAGCAATTTAGACTAAAATAATAGCAATAATATTATTCAAATCTGATTTTTAGAAGAAACAAACCTCTTAGCCCAGATTTTCTTTTTAAATCTAAAATTAATTCCTCCTATAAAAAATATGATTCCTGAAACTAAACCAACAACCCAAAAAAATGGACTTTCAGGAATTCGTGTAAGTATTTCTGAAGCTAGAGCAGCATAGAGACCAACTACAGACCAATACATAAAAGAGAAGTGTATATACAGATTTGGCTTTCTATACATAAAAGGAATCATTCCTAATATAATAGTGATTCCCGAAATAATCGCAGCAACATGAAATATCCCAAATCCATCAAATAATCTGTATATAAAAAAAGCAGTAAGATTAACTCCAATCATAGAAAATACATACAGATAACCTATTCGCTTATGATTGGAAGTCGCTTTTTTCATTATCAGAATGAGAGTACCTGTTATTAGTGCCAGTAATGCAAAAAACAAATGAACTTGCCCAAGATTGCTAAATGAATCTAACATTTCAATTACTCTTATTAATCAATAGTTTTCCTGTTATGATATAACAATAAATATAGTAAAAATCACAAACAATAACTTAAATAAAAACACTGACAGTAAGCGCCTTAACTACATTATCTAAAATAAGATTTGAATAAGTAAAGAGTATATATGACGAATATCATATCCATCTCAAATATTTGTCACTTTTAATCCACCAAATACCTGTTAAAATGCAGTCAAATAAAAAGAACAGAACAAATATTTAATTAAAGTCAATAGATATGAGGTATACCAGCAAAATAACAGCAATAGTACTCTCGCTCTTATTGTTGACTGCTTTTAACACAGAGTTAATGGCACAATATAAGGTGGACAGCAAAAGTTCAACACTTTCAATTTTTGGCACCTCTTCATTGCATGATTGGGAAATCGAAGCCAATACATTGCAGGGATCGGCAAATTTTGATGTTTCAGAAGGGATAGTAAAAGATATAAACAACCTGACTTTTGAAGTGGTAGTGAAAAGCTTAAAAAGTGGAAAGTCGGGAATGGATAATAACACTTATGACGCACTGGAGGCAAAGAACCACGACAAAATAACTTTTAAACTTAAAGAGGTGAATAAAATTACTCCTTTAAGTGGAGGTAAGTGCAAGATTGAAGCTTCTGGAGTATTAACTATCGCAGGGAATGCAAGAAATGTTAAAATGACCGTTACAGCTGACGCATCAGGATCCAAAGTAAATATTAAAGGTAGTTATTCTATGAAAATGACATCTTTTGATATCGATCCACCAACAGCAGTCTTTGGTACTATTAAAACCGGGGATGAAGTGAAAATAGAATTCAATGTTAATTATATAAAATAGACTTTACTAAATCATATTTCAATTATGAAACCACTAATTAAAATTTCGTTATTAGTAGGACTGATGTTCATAACAGTCAGTTCAGCGTTTGCTCAGTTTGAAAGAGAGCTTCCTAATTACCGATATAATGATAAAAGAGGCTTAAATGTATTTGAAGATCCAAAAGTTGACACAACTGATATTGAAGGAATAAGAGTTGTGATCGGAGGTGATTTTGCTATGCAATTTCAAAGTTTAAGCCAGGAAAATGTTTATGGATCAGGAGATCCTGATGATCTTGTTTTAGCTGACATGGGAACAAACTTCAACCTTCCTACAGCAAACTTAAACTTTGACGTTCAATTATATGATGGTCTACAAATGCACTTGAGAACTTATCTTTCTTCAAGACACCACGTAGAATCATGGATTAAAGGTGGACACTTGCAAGTAGATAACCTAAACTTCGTCCAGGAAGGATTTCTTGAAAACTTCATGGAAATGGCTAGATTTAAGATTGGTTTAGATGAAATCAACTATGGTGATGCCCATTTCAGAAGATCAGATAATGCCAGAGTAATTTACAATCCATTCGTTGGTAACTATATCATGGATTCATTTACCACTGAAGCTTATTTCGAGTTTTACTTATTACCAGGTAATTTCATCGGTATGCTTGGTGTATCAAATGGTAAATTAAATCAAAATGTTATTGTAAATGACAATACTGATAATGCTGCGTCTTTCTACGGCAAGGTAGGTTACGATAATTATGCCACTGACGGAGTACGATTCCGATTAACAGGATCATGGTATACAAACGGAGGTACTTCTACAGGAACTTACTTATACAATGGTGACCGTGCAGGTGGTAGATATTACGGAGTATTACAAAGTTTAGATGGCGGTAGCGATTTCGAACCAAGATTCGGTCCAAGATTCAGAGAGAATACTTCTTTCCAAATCAACCCATTTGTTAAAGTAGGTGGTTTAGAGTTCTTCGGTATCTACGAAAACATAAGTGATGGACAAAATGATGGATCATATAACCAGTATGCTGGTGAAGTAATCTACAGATTTGGAAACACTGAAAACTTTTACGTTGGAGGTCGATATAACCTGGTAAGTGGTGAACAAGCAGATGGTTTAGATACCAGAGATATCTCAAGATTAAATCTTGGTGCTGGTTGGTTCATGACTAAAAACGTAATTGTTAAATTCGAGTATGTTACTCAGGATTACAGTGGTGATGGCTGGAATGGCACTAAATACCAGGATGCAAGTTTCGACGGAGTCGTTCTTGAAGCAGGTATCAGTTTCTAAGATATCATCATAAAGTATAAATAAACCAATAAGTAGTGTATGTCGTTTTTGAATTCAATAATATTACTTTTAGTAATCGGATTGATCTCCACGAATTCAGAAAAGCCCGACATACACTACTTTATTATTGATCAGGCGGATTTTAAAGTTCATTGTAAGACGAACATAAACTCATTCACCTGTTCTACATCTGCAGATAATTTAAGCGATACACTTAAAGTTTACGTTTATAAAGATCAGTCAATCGCCAGATTTAATAATGCCAATATTCAGGTTCCAGTCCAATCATTTAATTGTGGAATCAAACAACTCACTAAAGATTTTCACGAAACATTAGATTCTGATAAATATCCCTATTTAAAAGTCAGAATTAATTTCATCAAAGCAAATAACACCTCTGATGATCTCACCGCAGAAATAACATTAAATATAGCCGGACAAAATAAGGAGTATAACTTCCCTATTGAACTTGCCAAAGAAAGTAATCAATATAATTGCGAGGGATCTAATACTATCTCACTTAATGATTTCGAGCTCGATACTCCTGACCGATTTTTTGGCATGGTTAAAGTACGAGAAAATGTAAGCTTAAAATTTAACCTTAAAGCCATAGAAGTCAATAACGTATATTGATTGACCAGCTCCTTCCACATTTAACATATCCCTTCTAACCTTAATGAAACAGTAATATGTTTGCTCAAAACATATGTGTTTCCTATCCATCATGATTTTCAGGGATCATCTGTTTAATTAGCTTGCATAAAGAATCATATTATAATTTATCAATAGATAAAAAAGAAGGAAGGTAGGAGAACGGAGGGCGTAGATTGGAGAGTGGGTGTGAGAGCGAGAGTGGAGATCAGTCGTCTTGGTAGGATAGAGCAAAAAAAGAGCCTCATCTGTTTAGACAAGGCTCCTTAATAATAAAATGGCGATGACCCATGACGATAAATGTCAGGGTCTGGTCTTTCTTTGAACTATAATAAAAAAACCCTGACTACTTTAGTTGTCAGGGTTCTAAATAATAAAATGGCGATGACCTACTCTCCCACATTTAACTGCAGTACCATCAGCGCTGAGGGGCTTAACTTCTTTGTTCGAAATGGGGAAAGGTGATCCCCCTCGCTATAGTCACCATAAACTCTTGGTCAGTTCTTTTACTGACACCAATATCTTTTGACATATCAAACACACAAGTAAACTTCAGATTTAAAATAATCATAAGTACATTAAGACTGGATCCTTAGGAGATCCCTGGAAAGTTACAGGTAATTAGTACTGCTCGGCTATGCTATCTCTAACTTTACACCTGCAGCCTATCAACGTCATCGTCTCTGACGTCCTTTAAAAGAAGCCTCATCTTGAGGGGAGTTTCGCGCTTAGATGCTTTCAGCGCTTATCTCTTCCGAACATAGCTACTCGGCACTGCAGCTGGCGCCACAACCGATACACCAGAGGTTCGTCCAACCCGGTCCTCTCGTACTAAGGTCAGGTCCTCTCAAGCTTCTAACGCCCACAGTAGATAGGGACCGAACTGTCTCACGACGTTCTGAACCCAGCTCGCGTGCCACTTTAATGGGCGAACAGCCCAACCCTTGGGACCTTCTCCAGCCCCAGGATGTGACGAGCCGACATCGAGGTGCCAAACCTCCCCGTCGATGTGAGCTCTTGGGGGAGATCAGCCTGTTATCCCCAGAGTACCTTTTATCCTTTGAGCGATGGCCCTTCCATGCGGAACCACCGGATCACTATACCCAACTTTCGTTCCTGATCGACTTGTAGGTCTCACAGTCAAGCACCCTTATGCTATTGCGCTCTACGCACGATTACCAACCGTGCTGAGGGTACCTTTGGAAGCCTCCGATACTTTTTTGGAGGCGACCACCCCAGTCAAACTACCCACCACACACTGTCCCCGTCTAACGGGTTAGATATCACGTAAACAAAGGCCGGTATTTCAACAACGGCTCCACCACGCCTGGCGACGCAGCTTCAAAGCCTCCCGGCTATCCTACACATCGTTTACACAATACCAATGTGAAGCTATAGTAAAGGTTCATGGGGTCTTTCCGTCCCACTGCGGGTAAACGGCATCTTCACCGTTACTACAATTTCACCGAGCTCGTGGCCGAGACAGTGCCCAGATCGTTACACCATTCGTGCAGGTCGGAACTTACCCGACAAGGAATTTCGCTACCTTAGGACCGTTATAGTTACGGCCGCCGTTTACCGGGGCTTCAGTTCAACGCTTCGCCGAAGCTAACGTCCCCCCTTAACCTTCCGGCACCGGGCAGGTGTCAGGCCCTATACTTAACCTTTCGGTGTCGCAGAGCCATGTGTTTTTGTTAAACAGTCGCCTGGGCCTCTTCACTGCGGCTTCTCACCCGAAGGTGAGGAAGCACCCCTTCTCCCGAAGTTACAGGGTCATTTTGCCTAGTTCCTTAGCCACGAATCACTCGAGCACCTTAGGATACTCTCCTCAGCTACCTGTGTCGGTTTACGGTACAGGCTGCGTATACATATGCTTAGAGGTTTTTCTTGGAAGTCTGATTACGGTCACTATCTGCGCTCCCGAAGGATTGCAGTACTATCACATTCAGCTATCGGTGCGGATTTGCCTACACCAACATTACCTACATGCTTTAACGTGCTATTCCGTCAGCACGCGGACCTGTCACTACTCCGTCTCCCCATCACTCTATACGCAGGTATCGGAATATTAACCGATTTGCCATCGACTACCCCTCTCGGGTTCGCCTTAGGTCCTGACTAACCCATGGCTGATTAGCATTGCCATGGAATCCTTAGCTTTGCGGTGGACGGGTTTCT